>CALELI010000091.1 GCA_937902455.1 uncultured Prevotellaceae bacterium
ATGCTATGAGCGCGGTCTTGTCCGGTGTCTGCTCTGCCCAGTATTCTATGCAGTTATGGAAAAGCGGGAATCGGACGGCTGATGGGTCAAGGCATGTATGGTGCAGAAGGGCAACTTCCGCTTCCTGCTCGCTGCTCATTATCGACACGCTCCTGACGGGTGCGTCAGGATTGCTGACGAAGTGTTCTACGACGGCACTCATGGATTTCGCCAGACTATCTGCAAGTTCCGATGTATAGAAAGCTTCGTTATATCCAATCTTTATCACATGACCACCATCAGGAGTGCTGTTTATGACAAACTTCATCTTGAACTTTGCAAGGTCGAGGCTAAGGCCTTTCAGCAATGCCTTTTCTCCACGGACTATGTTGTCTGTCAGGACTCCTACCTGATACTCGAATATTATCTCTGGCTTGAAGCCATAGTCTGCTGCAATCTGTGCGAACGGATATTGCTCGTGATTGATTGTGTCAGAGAAATTCCTGTCTGTATCCTGGATGAAGCCGCTTACAGTCTGGTCGTTTATCTCGCTACTTAGTGCAAGTGTGTTGACAAACATACCCGTAGTGTTGTAGATACGCAGATTGCTCCGGCCATTGGATATGGTGCCGAGATAGACTTGCCTGCAGCCTGCAAAGCGGCTGACTGTATAGTAGGTGGCAGCAAGGAACACGCTCATTGGTGTCACGCCGAGCTTCCTGGCAAGATGTTCCACAGGAGCCATGTCTGTCGGACACATGCAATAGCCGATGGTATGGCTGGCCGTATCGTCCTTAGGTTTGTCGGGTACAATCTCGCTGGCACCCTCACAGTTGGCAAGACGGGCATCGAAGAAGGACTTGGCTGCCATATATTCCTCGCCACCTTCTGCGGCTTTCTGGTCGGCAGCGAACTGGAGATAGGAGTAGTCTTCCCTGTCCACTTCCTCGCCATTCAGACGTGCAGAGATTTCCTTTGCAATCATGTCGATGGAACCTCCGTCGGTCACCAGATGGTGAATGTCCATGAAGAGATGCAGCTGGCTCTCTGTCTTCAGAATCTCGAAACGGAACAATGGACCCTGCGTGAGATTGAATGGACGGATGAAGTCGTGCCTGTAGGCATCGATACTTTCCTCTGGTATCTCGCTGACAGGTATCTCGACAGGCATGTCATTGTCAAGGAACTGTCTGACTTCACCTTCCTCTGTACCGAATATCAGCCGGAAACTCTGGTGGTTGTCCACTGTAGCCTTCACTGCATCCAGAAGTTCCTCTGCTGTGATGTTGCGTGAAAACGTAAGCTGCATAGGCACATTGTAGAGTGTAGTGTCAGGGTTCTTCAGGCAATCGAAATAGACACCTGCTTGAGAATATGTCAGGCTCTGAGAGTTGAGGGTTGAGGGTTGAGGGTTGAGGGATGAAGGTTGAGGGTTATCGTTTTCGTTTTCGTTATCGTTGGTTGGTGAGCCTGTCGAACCATCGTTCCTACCATTCATCCACATCTCAAGTATTGCATTCTCGATGCTCTGCAGCGAGCCTGTCTTTGCCAGGGACTTTGAATTGACCTGGACACCAAACTTCTTGTATATGAGTGTTGCAAGTTTGATGCTTGAAATTGATGTGAGGCCGACAAAGCCGAGTACATCTGTAATCGTGAAGTCCTCGGTGTTAACTACAGAGGCGATTATGGTCTTAAGCTCTGTCTCCAGCGCATTGAGAGGGGCAGCGGGAGCATTGCCATCTGCTGTCCTTGCCCTCAGTTCAGGCTTCGGCAGTGCCTTCTTGTCTACCTTCTGGTTTACGTTCAAAGGAATCTTCTCTATCTGCATGGTGACTGCCGGCACCATGTATGGAGGTTTCTGTTCGAGGATGAACTGGTTAAGGTCATCAATGTTCAGAGTCTCGTCACTGACCACATACGCAGCAATGAACTTGCCTCCGTTAGGGTCATCAAATGCCTGAACAGTAACATCGTTGATGCCCTTGAACTCACGGATTACGGCCTCGACTTCCTTCAGTTCAATGCGGAAGCCACGTATCTTCACCTGACCGTCCTTACGTCCGACGAACTCGATGTTTCCGTCCTGACGGTAGCGCACGATGTCACCAGTGTGGTAGGCACGTTCTCCATCCATGACGAAAAATGCTTCTGCCGTCTTGTCCGGACGGTTGAGATATCCACGACCGACTTGCTTGCCGACTATGACAAGTTCTCCGGCGGCACCCACTGGAAGTCGATGCTGATTCTTGTCCATGACATAACAGTTCACCATATCTGTCGGCTTACCGATTGGGATATTCGGCTCCTTCTTGAGTACAGGGGTGATTGTTGCGAAGACAGTACATTCAGTAGGACCATAGAGGTTATGGAAGGTATATCCCACGGCAGGATCGACACTTACGAGTTTCTCGCCACCTACGCTGAGATGCCTGAGCGAATGATTCTCGGTGTTCTGCAGGAACTGCACGCCCACCTGCGTGGTGAAGAAGCCATGTGTGATGCCGTTGGCTTCGAAATAGTCATTGATGGCTACGAGGTCGAGACGGATTTCTTCCGGAATGACGTGTACCGTAGCACCTGTTGTCAGTGCAGGATAGATATCCATCATGTTGGCATCGAATCCGAAAGATGCGTATGCAGCAACTCTATGTTCAGCCTTAAGGTCGTAGTACTTACGATAAAACTTGATGAAGGCCACGAGGTTCTGATGCTCAAGCATTACACCCTTTGGTACACCTGTGGAGCCTGATGTGTAGAGAAGGATGAAGAGGCTCTGAGGGTTGAGGATTGAAGGGTGAGGGTTGAGGGTTATCGTTGGTTGGTGAGCCTGTCGAACCATCGTTATCGTTGGGAGTTCAGAGGTCAGGAGCACTTCTCCGTCGTATTCGTTGATAATGGAACTGAGTTCGTCGTCTGCAATGAGCAGGGCTGCATCAGCATCTTTAACCATGAAGTTGAGGCGTTCCTGAGGATAGCTCGGGTCGAGTGGCTGATAGGCACATCCGGCTTTCATGGCTGCCAGTGGCAGAATGAAGATGTACTCGTTTCTTGGAATGAGAATGGAAACTACCGGCTCTTTCCTGGCGCAGCCTGATTGCTGAGCTTGACTATCGTCTTCCTCCTTCGCACCTCGGCATAATGAAAGCAAGCTTTCCTTCTGCACTCGGTTTGTCGTCGGTTGACTAAGTACCTTACCATATATATAGCCGCCAATCCTGTCTGTCAGTTCGTCCAGTTCCCGATAGGTATATTTCTTCTCCTTATATACGGCTGCTATGTTGTCGGGATATTGCCTTGCAGTCCTCTGGAAGAGCGACAACACTGTCTGGTCGGCATCTTCATCGGCAGAGACAGGATTATTCTTTATATTGAACGAGTCTAGGATGGATATCATCTGTTCATCACACAGGCTAACATCACAAATCTTGTCACATGTCAGCAATTCTGTTGCTATATGTTGAACAGCAGAAGCAAAGCCATTCATCATGAAATCTGAGAAGAGGCTCTCGTCATATTGTACTGTAATAAAACCCTGTTCCATGTTTCCCTCGATAAGTACGGAAAGCGGGAATTTTGCCTTTTGCAGTTCAAGCTTCTGAATTTTCAGTTCACCATTCTTACAATGATACTTGTTGAGAACACCGACTTGATAAGCGTACATGATATTCGCCATATAACCATAGTTCTCAACTATCTTTCCATAAGGATAATCCTCATGGGCCAAGGTTTCCATGAACGTATCAGCCGTCTTTTTCAGGTATTCATCGACAGACATGGCGGAATCCACATTGCATACTAATGGCAATGTATTTACAAACATACCGAAGGTGCCGGATATACGTAGGTTACTTCTGCCATTCGAAACAGTGCAGATTCCTACAGTATCTTCAGCAGTATATCTACTGATTGCAATTGTCACAGCTGCAAGATATAGTGAAGCTGGTGTTATGTTCAGTCGCTTACACTTACCCTGCGCACCCTTCAGGTCAGTCGGGATTTTTATCTCGCCCTGATGGTGGCTCTCATCATTGACATATTTATCAGGGATTAGTGCTGAAGCCTCCTCTATCTGGCCGAGTTGCTCTGCAAAGAATTGTTCTGTGGATTTCTCTATCTTTTGGTTGCCCACAAACTGGTAGTAGTTATAGTTTTCTGGCATCAATGGTTGTCCATCAATTGACTGGCACAGCTGACGATAGAATATGTCTAACGAACCACCGTCCATGATGAGGTGATGGAAGTCTGCCAAGAGATACACTCCAGAAGGAGCCTCTACAATTTCCATATGGAAGAGTGGCCCATCCTGCAAAGCAAATGGACGTACAAAGTCCTTCTTCTCCTGTTCCAGTTCCTCGTCTGTCTTTGTAAGGATGGTAATGTCAATATCCTTTTTCTCCATTGAGCACTGGTACGCATCACCATTGTCATCATTCTGGAAATGGGTGTAGATGTATGGATGTACTTCCAGCACCTTTTTCACGGCATCCTTCACCTGAAGTGGTGTAACACCTTGAGGCATGTGAATGCTTACAGGTATGTTATACTGAATGTCTTCAGGATTGCTCATACACTCAGAATAAATGCCAAGTTGTGAGAATGAAAGCGATGCAGAGGTAAGTTGTTGAGAATCGATGGCTGATTCTTGTGGGATTTCATTGGTCTTCAACTTTGTGGCCAGTTCCTTGATAGTAGGATATCGGAGTATGTCGCGGACGGAGAGTGATGCATTCATCTTGCTGTTTACAAACACCGACAGACGGATAGCAAGCAGTGATGTCAATCCTACACTTATCAGGTTCGTACTTATACCGAAGTTGGTATTTCCGACAATCTCGGCGACTATGTCGTATAGCGACTGTTCTTCAGCAGTAGTCGGCATTACTTTTTCGGCATCGGACATATTGATTACAGGTTCCGGCAAAGCCTTCAGGTCGGTCTTGCCGTTAGGTGAAATCGGCATCTTGTCCATCTGTACGAAAATGGTTGGCACCATGTAGTGGGTGAGGCTCTTGCCCATCTGTTCCTTGATGACAT
>CALELI010000092.1 GCA_937902455.1 uncultured Prevotellaceae bacterium
TGGACTTTACAACCGGAGTCAGGTCATCGTTGGGCCAGATTTTGGTCGAAACCAGCAGAAACTTCACCCCGGCATGGGCCTTCCGCAATTTCTGCAGAAGATCCCTGTAAGCCTTGGTAAATTCCTTCTCGGTGTCCTTGTCCAAAATCAAGTCGGCATCTCCCTCAACAATGCAAAGGAGCTTGTAGCCGATGACCATCAACAGCAGAAGGACGATAACGCCCTTCAGTATAAGCATTAACATTTTATCCTCATATCCTCCAATTATTCCAAGCCCTTTGCCAGACGCTCAAAGTACTTCGCCGGCAGACGGGTAATCTTCCCGGTAGCCTTCTCTGTAAAAACATTCTGCGTATGTCCGGTAACGAGCAGTGTCCTGTCACTCTTTCGCAATATCCGATAGTCAAAGGCCATCTTTGCCCTGGTCAACGCCGTAGGTGTTGTCTCGATGATGAGCTCATCATCAAAATAGCCGGGGGAATGGAACTTGGCACTGACATCAGTAATCGGAAAAACATAGCCGTCTTCCATCATTTCGAGTGTCGACTTGAATTCGTCCAGCAGTTCAGGGAAGAACTTGCATTGCTTGTATGCCAGTTTCATGCACAGACTCTGTATTCCAGGTTCTTCTGTCGGTGACACCATGTGTGTGAGGCAGAAGTCAAGAAAGTCGGAGCGTAGGTCTTCCTCACGAATGTCCTGTCTTTCTACGATGTTGAGCATCAGTCGCCTCAATGAAGAATTGCTGGTTGTCATGGCGAGGTCGATGAATTCGTCACGCCTGTCTGACATCAACCTGATTTCCCTGTCGCAGAAGTGTGTCATGACCCATGCCGCGTTTCTCGCCTCGACGGCATTGTCGGAGTGAATGAATGTCAGTATCTTCTCCTTCGCTTCCGGGGAGTTCTGTGCTTCGTGTGCTTGGGCCTTTATGTCACCGATATGGATTGGGGTGTTATCGTTTGTCCTCATCTAATTGTGTTTTGTGATGCAAAGTTAGTGATTTATTTCTTCTTTCAGGCATACTTTGTCTGTTATTTTTGTAACTTTGCACCTCGTTAGTCATAAAGGTGGGTTCTAAAAATTCACCGTTTTAATAAACAAGCATAACAATGGGTTAGAATAAACTTTTCGCCGCTTTTGGATTTCTTTCGACATCTTGCTGTTTGTCAGTCGGTCACAATGCCCGCATTGCTGGCTTTGCCAGCTACGTCCTTATTTTGGGCTGAAGGCTCTTCCTCCGCGCAGCAATCTGCTCAAAACAAATCTCAAAATCGCCAGAAATGAATTTATAGAACCCACCATAAACAAGATTCATATTGCTGATATACATCATTTTTACTATATGGCAGATGGTCTTCTATCTGCCATAATCCTTCATTCGTATTACATAACCACAGATGGTGCGACTGACTTTTTTTGATATCCGGGACAACGTCGCACGACATGTGGGACAACTATTGCACATGCTAATCAATATTCTTATCTTTGCATCCGGTTTCGTTAATGATTATTTTGCCTATGAACAACTATTACTCTTCTGTCAACAGTTCCGACGCTTCGGAACAACTTGCCTTGCTTGATGAATTTCTCAGCGAGAACTATGAGTTCAGACACAACGTGCTGTCTGATGTGTATGAGCTTCGCGAACTTGATTCCGAGTCGAAGTCGTTCCGCCCTTTTACTCGTGAAGCACGCAACTCCCTCCTACGCCGTATCAAGTGCGAAGGACTGGCTATTCAGTCGCTCGGCCAGAATGTGGACGAATACGTATATTCCGAAGAGACACCTCTTTATGACCCTGCCAGTGACTGGCTTCAATCACTTCCGACATGGGATGGCAGGAACCATGTGGGAGCATTATTCGGCAGGATTCCAGATGTCACCACCGAACAGCACCACCTGCTTGCCATCTGGCTTCGCTCTGCTGTGGCCCACTGGTCGGGAATGGACATGATGCATGGTAATGAATGTGTCGTAACACTAATTGGTGCCCAAGGATGCGGCAAAAGTACATTCTGTGCCAGCATTCTTCCTCCGTACTTGCGTTCCTATTATCTCGACCACATCAACCTTGGCAATAAGAACGATAAGGAGATGGCACTTACGGGCAATCTGCTGGTCAACCTCGATGAACTTGACCAGATAAAGGCTGGACAGCATGCTGAACTGAAGCAGACACTCTCGAAGATTATGGTGAATGGCCGTCCTATCTATGGTCGTGCCCAGAAATGCCGACATCGTTATGCTTCATTCGTAAGCACCACGAACAACCCACGTCCGCTGAATGACCCAACAGGTTCCAGACGCTATCTCTGCATCCGCATCCCCGATGGGAGACTCATCGACAATGAGACAACCATTGACTATGAGCAACTCTATGCCCAGGTGGTTTATGAGCTCCAAGAAAAGCAGATGCGCTACTGGTTCACCAACGAAGAGGTCAGGCGCATCGAGCAGCTCAATCAGGGGTATCAGAGAATTGTAAGTCTTGAGGGGATGATTGACGCCTGTTTTCGCCGTCCTGCTGATGGCGAGATTGTGCGTCCGCTGCTGATAGACGAGATCCTCACAGAAATCCTTGCCGAGTTCCCAAGCATGAAGGCAACCGAAGGCATTCATGTCCGTCTTGGCAAGGTGCTCAAGTCACAAAATTTTGAGCGCAAGCGCATCACTCAAGGCAGTGCGTATTATATCGTATCAAGAAAGGCGGCAGCATGAGCAGATTACAGGGTTCCACTCCCGAGCAACGTAAGGCAGTCATCAGCCGCCTCAGTCAGCCTCCTGCCTGTTATCCCGTCTGTCATCGGACGGAATGTCCGCATAGTGTCCTGTGTCTTTGTCACCAGCAATGGCTCCTGCATCAGCACGAGCCATATCTGATGCAGGTCAACCCAGATGAGCCTTCACTTATGACCGATTCGTGCCGTCATTTCAGGCCAGACACTGTCTGCACATACGCCTTGGGATTTCTCAGGCAGTACAGACGCATGAACAAAGAGCAGAGGCGTACGTTCCGCTTTCTCTGCTTCCGCAAGATTGCACGCACCAATTTCTTCTACCAGCTCAATGGCACTCGCCAGACGACCCCGGAAGAACAGTCTTTCATCCGCCAGTGCGCACAGGAAGTCGGCTGCGGCTTCCCTCCTGACGGATTCGACCATACATTTACAGCCCCTGCATGGTGATATGCTTACCCAAACGACCCCAATGTAAAAATATACCTGAAATGACAGGATTAAAGCAGATTATGGCAGATGAAACTTCATCTGCCATAATATATATTAGGTGGGTTCTATAAATTCATTTCTTGCGATTTTGAGGTTTGTTCCGAGCAGA
>CALELI010000093.1 GCA_937902455.1 uncultured Prevotellaceae bacterium
AATGTTTAGATTAATGGTCATTAATGTTTTAAAATAAAAGATAAAGTCAAATAATTGAATAATAACCAATACAGATAATAATTACGTGGATAAGGAAAGGATAACAGGTTCGGAAGCGTTGATGCGTTCGCTGGAACATGAGGGAGTGACCACTTTGTTTGGCTATCCGGGAGGTTCCATCATGCCAACATACGATTCCCTCTTTGACCATACAGCAAAACTCAATCACATACTCGTACGTCATGAACAGGGTGCAGTGCATGCTGCTCAGGGATATGCCCGTGTGTCGGGAAAGTGCGGCTGTGTGATTGTAACCAGTGGACCAGGTGCTATGAATACCATCACAGGTGTGGCTGATGCCATGATTGACTCGACCCCTGTTGTGGTGATTTGTGGACAGGTGGGAGTGTCAATGCTCGGAACTGATGCCTTTCAGGAGGTCGATGTGGTGAACGTAACCAGTCCTATATCCAAGTGGAGTTATCAGATACGTCGTGCCGAAGATGTGGCATGGGCTGTCAGCAGGGCTTTCTATATTGCCAGAAGTGGCCGTCCAGGTCCTGTAGTGCTCGACTTCACCAAGAACGCCCAGACAGAACTGGTAGACTATGAACCGCAGAAAGTTGATTTTATCCGCAGTTACGAACCTGAACCCGAACCGACAGAGGATTCACTGTATAAGGCAGCCGAATTGATTAACAGCAGCGAACGTCCGTTCGTGCTTGTTGGTCAGGGTGTGGAACTGGGGCGTGCCTCTAAGGAACTTGCTGATTTCGTTGAGAAGATTGATGCACCATTCGGATGCACTTTCCTCGGAATGTCTGCGCTGCCAACCAGTCATCCTCTTAACATGGGGCGACTGGGAATGCATGGCAATCTCGGACCTAACGTGATGACTAATAAGGCCGATGTGATTCTGGCAATAGGAATGCGTTTCGATGACAGGGTGACAGGCGCCCTCTCTACCTATGCCAGACAGGCAAAGATAGTGCATTTCGATATTGATCCATCAGAGTTCAACAAGAATGTGCATGTCGATGTGTCTGTCCTCGGCAACTGCAAGCACACACTGACAAGACTGATGGAACTCGTCAAACCAGCCCGTCACACAGAGTGGATTGCAGGTTTCAAACCTTATTATGACAAGGAATATGAGAAGGTTATCGATAGGGCTATCCATCCAAAGGACGGACCTCTGCTGATGCCTGAAATCGTCAACAAGGTGACAGAGATGACCCACGACGAGGCTGTGCTCGTGACTGATGTGGGTCAGAACCAGATGTTTGCATGTCGCTATTTCCGTTTCACGAAGCAGAGAAGTGTGGTCACATCAGGAGGAGCCGGAACAATGGGTTTCGGACTTCCCGCAGCGATAGGTGCAACCTTCGGAGCCCCTGACCGTACTATCTGCCTGTTTGTTGGAGACGGAGGACTGCAGATGACCATAGAGGAACTGGGTACCATCATGGAGCATAGGGCGCCGGTGAAGATTATTCTTCTCAACAACAATTATCTGGGAAATGTACGTCAGTGGCAGGAGATGTTCTTCGACCATCGCTATTCATTCACTCCGATGAAGAATCCAAATTACGAAGACATAGCCCGCGGATATGCCATTCCTTGTCTTACGGTAACGAAGAGAGAGGATTTAGGCGGAGCAATCCAGACCATGCTGGATACCGACGGACCGTTCCTCCTGCAGTGTGCCGTGAAGGAAGAGGACAATGTGTTGCCGATGACTCCTCCTGGAGCAAAAATTGACGAGATGATTCTGGAGTATAAAAACTAAAAAAGAGAACAATACACTATGGGAAGAGACTGTGAACAGTGTGGAAAATGTGCAAACCTGAAAGAGAAGGACACGAGTCTGTGTGAGAATAGTTACACCATACTCGTCTTCTCAGAGAACAATCCAGGTATGCTGTCCCAGATATCTGCTATATTCACTCGTCGACAAGTGAATATCGATAGTATCAATTCATGTAGCTCGTCGGTTCCGAACGTACATAAGTTCACTATCACATGTGTCTGTACTGAGAGCATGGTGAAGATGCTCACAGCTCAGATGGAGAAGAGGGTCGACGTACTGCAGGCAAACTATTATGTTGACGATGAAATCTACATGCTCGAGGCAGCGATGATGAAACTGTCGACTCCTGTCGTCATCGAGCATCCCGAAATCAGCGAGATAATCCGCACTCATGGTGGACATATCATTGCCATGAATGCTACATATTCCATTATGGAGAATATCGGCCGTTCTGCTACAATCACCGATCTTAACAATCAGTTGCAGGAGTACCATGCAGTCCTACAGTTCGTGCGTTCTGGTAGGATCTGTATTACCAAGAGTACAACCGAACACCTTGACAATTTCCTTGCCATGCGTGAGGAACGTAGACTGAACAATGAGAAATGAGCAAATAGTTAAATCTGAAATAAATAGTAATTAGTAAATCTGTAAATAGTAAATTAGATTATGAAAATGAATTTTGGTGGAGTCATCGAAGAAGTTATGACTCGTGAAGAATTTCCTTTGGAAAAGGCTCGTGAAGTCCTCAAGAATGAGACAATCGCAGTTTTAGGCTATGGCGTACAGGGTCCAGGTCAGGCATGTAACCTCAGGGACAATGGCTTCAATGTTATCGTTGGCCAGCGTCCAGGTAAGACATTCGAGAAGGCAGTAGCCGACGGATGGGTGCCAGGCGAGACACTCTTCTCGCTCGAGGAAGCTGCAGAGAAAGGTTCTATCATTTGTATGTTGCTTTCGGATGCTGCTCAGATGCAGCTCTGGCCAACAATCAAGCCACATCTTACAGCAGGGAAGACGCTCTATTTCTCTCATGGATTTGCAATCACATGGAATGACCGCACGGGTGTGATTCCTCCAAAGGATGTCGATGTCATCATGGTTGCACCAAAGGGTTCTGGAACAAGCCTGCGCACAATGTTCCTTGAAGGCCGTGGCCTTAACTCTTCCTATGCTGTATATCAGGATGCTTCAGGCAAGGCTCTCGAGAAAGTACTTGCATTCGGTATCGGTATCGGTTCCGGTTACCTATTCGAAACTACATTCCTCCGCGAGGCAACAAGCGACCTTACAGGCGAGCGTGGCTCACTCATGGGAGCTATTCAGGGACTTCTCCTTGCTCAGTACGAAACTCTCCGTGAGAATGGCCACACACCTTCAGAGGCATTCAACGAGACAGTTGAGGAACTCACACAGTCACTCATGCCGCTCTTCGCTGCAAAGGGAATGGACTGGATGTATGCAAACTGCTCGACTACAGCACAGCGTGGTGCTCTTGACTGGATGGGTCCGTTCCACGATGCCATCAAGCCAGTTATGCAGAAGCTCTACGCAAGTGTGAAGTGTGGCGAACAGGCTCAGATCAGTATAGATAGTAATAGTCAGCCAGACTATCGTGAGAAGCTGGAAGGTGAACTGAAAGCACTTCGCGAAAGTGAGATGTGGCGCACAGCAGAAGTAGTCCGCAAACTCCGCCCGGAAAATAACTAAAAATGTACACATTCATATTCAGTATATTGGCACTTATAGCAGGATACCTTTTCTATGGTAAGTTTATTGAGAAGGTTTTTGGTGCTGATCCGTCAAGGAAAACTCCTGCCTATACGATGCAAGATGGGGTTGACTTCATTCCCATGCCGACCTGGAAGGTGTATCTCATCCAGTTCCTCAACATTGCTGGGCCGGGACCTATCTTCGGTGCCATACTGGGTATGCTGTATGGTCCCGCTGCCTATCTCTGGATAGTGCTGGGATGTATCTTCGGAGGTGCCGTTCATGATTATCTTGCAGGTGTCATATCTCTGAGAAAGCACGGAGCCAGTCTTCCTGAAATCATAGGTGGCGAACTTGGAAAGACTGTGCGATATTTCATGAACTCCATCTCCATTGTCCTCATGATCCTTATCGGAGCAGTGTCCTCCACCACTCCGGCAGGGCTCCTTTCCAACATGACTGCCGACTGGGGAGTATGTGGAACCACCATGTTCTGGATAATAGTCATAATGGCATATTATTTCCTTGCCACACTCCTTCCAATCAGCAAACTTATAGGTAGAATTTATCCCGTCTTTGGATTTGCCATACTGGTGATGTGTGTCGGAGTGTTCGTCGGGATATTCACTCATGAAGGTTACATGCCGGAAATTACCGATGCCTTCACAAATCACCATCCGAGTACTGCCATGCCTATATTTCCTGGGATATGTATCACGATAGCCTGTGGGGCTATAAGTGGATTCCATGCCACTCAGAACCCACTGATGGCACGATGCCTGAAGAATGAACGTTTTGCCCGCCCCGTATTCTATGGCGCTATGGTGACAGAGGGATTCGTGGCACTCATCTGGGCTGCGGCATCGATAAAGTTTGCCAACTCGCTCGGTGCTCCAGGTGATACTCCGTACGAACAACTTCTTAATGTCCTCACCGACAATGGAACCCACACAGCCAATCCTGCGTTGCTCGTCAATGCCCTGTGTAATTCGTGGATAGGACCAGTAGGTGGTGTACTCGCAATCCTCGGAGTGGTCTTTGCCCCTATTACTTCTGGTGATACGGCACTTCGCAGCGGTCGTCTGATGCTGGCAGAAGCCCTGCACTACAGACAGGACCGGTTCTATAAGCGCATCATCATGGCCGTTCCGCTCCTTGCCGGTTCGGTAATAGTGATGCTTATCGACTTTCAGGTACTCTGGAGATATTTCTCGTGGTTCAACCAGACATTCTCCATCTTCACTCTCTGGGCTATCACTGTATGGCTTGCAAAGAGAGGAAAACTATATGTCGTATCCCTCGTGCCGGCTCTATGGATGACGATGGTCTGTCTGAACTACATTCTCGTTGCTCCTGAAGGACTCGGTATGAATGCTACTATAGGTATCCTTGTATCACTGGTTGTCACTCTCTATCTCCTCTTCCATTTTATGCATAGGAAGAGACTGCTAAGCAAACGGTTTACGCATAGGGTATAAACGAAGACGAAAAACGAAAACGAAGACTTTTTATTTCATACCCATACTTCTTGCCGTCAGCCTGTGTTGCTGGGGCATGAAAAAGGAGACGGTCAAGTTCGCCGAGAGAGAAGGCAAGGACCTTTTCCTGACACATTATATAAGTGAGACTTCGTCCACGAGAGGCTGTGTGATATTCGTGTTCGGAGGCGGATTTGCCTTTGGTTCCCGCGACAGCAGAACCTATCAGTCTTATTTCTCCTGGCTGTGCGACAATGGCTACGATGTGGCCTCGATTGACTATCGTCTTGGGCTTTCCAGAGAATACAACGACTATGGCTGGAAGCATGGAGCCTGGGGGCAATTGAAACGCTATCAGACCTCGATAGAGTGGGCAAGGGATGACATGCTCTCTGCCACAGCCTTTGTGCTGAAGAATGCAGCCGAATGGAATGTCGATTCCGGGAAAATCATCGCATGCGGGTCAAGTGCTGGTGCCATAACCTGTCTGATGGCAGAGAACGCCATCTGCAATGGAGATTGTGCAGGTGTACTTCCTTCGCAGTTCAACTATGCCGGAATCATTAGTTTTGCCGGAGCCATCTTCTCCATGAAAGGCCATCCGAAATGGGATAGCCAACCATGTCCGATGATGCTCTTTCACGGCAATTCCGACAGAAATGTGCCTTACAAACGGGCATCCATGTTCCGCAAAGGACTCTGGGGCAGTTCATATATTGTCCGACAGCTGAAGAAGAACGACTGGTCCTATTATTTCTACGATGGTACTTATCAGGACCATTCACTTGCTACAACACCTATGAACGATTGCCGTTCAGAGATTCTTACCTTCCTCCGTTCGGCTGTAGAGAGGAAAGAGCGCCTGCAGATACACAATCAGGTTCGCAATCTTTCCATTCCAAAGCGCAAGACAAAGTTCCTGCCTTTCATATATCTCTCTCAGAAAGGGTAGAAGAATGTTGTATGCGAATACATTTTGCTGTTTTTTTCATCATTCTTTAGTCATTTTTCAATTTTTATTATTATCTTTGCAGTCAATTAGGAAAATCCTAAGGGCGAAAGGTTTTAAGAATTTAGGATATAGATGAAAACATTGTTCGATAAGATCTGGGACAGTCATGTGGTTACGGATGTGACAGACGGTCCTACTCAGCTTTACATTGACAGACTTTATTGCCATGAAGTGACTTCACCTCAGGCGTTTGATACTCTCCGCGACAAGAACCTGAAGGTGCTTCGTCCGAAGCAGGTCTATGCCATGCCAGACCATAACACACCATCTGATCAGCAGGAGGTAATCAAGGATCCTGTGGGCAGAAACCAGGTTGAGACGATGGCAAGGAACTGTGCTGAATTTGGTATCAACCATTTCGCAATGGGCACGAAAGACAATGGTATTATTCATGTCGTAGGTCCTGAAAAGGGCCTTTCGCTACCTGGAATGACAATCGTGTGTGGTGACTCTCACACTTCCACTCACGGTGCTCTCGGTGCTCTGGCGATGGGTATCGGAACGAGTGAGGTAGCACAGGTGCTGGCTTCGCAGTGCATACTCCAGCAGAAACCTAAGACAATGAGGATAAACGTGGAGGGAGAACTGCAACCGAACGTGACGGCAAAGGATGTTGCTCTCTATATCATGGCACAGATGACAACTTCGGGAGCAACAGGCTATGCGGTGGAATATGCCGGAAGCACTATCCGCAGTTTGTCAATGGAAGGAAGGCTGACTCTCTCTAACCTCTCTATCGAGATGGGTTCGAGGGCCGGAATCATCGCTCCCGACGAGAAAACATTTGAATATCTGAAGGGCAGGGAATATGCTCCAAAGGGCGAAGAGTGGGACAAGGCTGTGGAATACTGGAAGACGCTGAAGAGCGACGATGATGCGGTGTTTGACAAGGAAGTGACTTACTATGCAAAGGATATCACCCCACGAATTACTTACGGAACGAATCCGGGTGCAGGAATTGCCATTGACGGTACTATACCAACCCTCGACGAAATTCCAGAGAAAGAGCGTGAGGGATTCCTCTCTCAGCTGGACTATATGCAGTTCTCTCCGGGCGAGAAACTCGAAGGCCATCCGATTGACTATGTGTTCCTTGGTGCCTGTACGAATGGAAGGATAGAGGACTTCCGTGCGTTTGCCTCCGTAGTGAAGGGCAAGAAGAAGGCCGAGAATGTGACAGCCTGGCTCGTACCTGGCTCGTGGCTCGTTCGTCAGCAGATTATCGACGAGGGAATTGACAAGATACTCGAGGACGCAGGTTTCGAACTCCGTCTGCCATCATGTTCTGCCTGTCTGGCAATGAATCCTGATAAGGTTCCAGCAGGCAAACTGTCGCTCTCTACTTCGAACAGGAATTTCGTAGGCCGTCAGGGTCCTGGTGCACGTACGGTACTCGCCAGTCCTCTCACGGTGGCAGCGTCAGCGATTACGGGAGTGATAACGGATCCGAGATAGGAACAACGAAAACGAAAACGAAGACGAAAACGAAAACGAAGGCGAAAACAATGAAAGAGAAATTCGATATAATACAGTCAACATGTCTGCCGATTGCAATAGATAACTGCAACACGGACCTGATTATCCCGGCCAGGTATATGGCGTCGACCACTCGTGACCCACGGTTTTTCGGCGATGCGTTCATGCACGACCTGAGATATGATGCCGACGGCAAGCCCGTAGCAGAATTTGTGCTTAACCGTCCTGGTTTCTGCGAAGCTCCAAGGAAGGGAGTTCGCGAAATCATCGTTGGTGGTCAGAACTGGGGTTCAGGCTCTTCAAGGGAACATGCAGCATGGGCTATTGCAGGATACGGAGTGAGAGTGGTGATTTCGTCTTCTTTTGCCGATATCCACAGGAACAACCTCCTGAACTGTTTCGTGCTACCGGTACTCGTGAGCGAGGCTTTCCGTCAGGAACTACTGGAAAGTATCAAGGCTAACCCGAGCATGGAAGTGAAGGTTGACGTACCAAACCAGACTGTAACGAACCTTGCAACGGGCAACAGTGAGCATTTTGACATAAACGGCTACAAGAAGTATTGTTTGATGAATGCCCTCGACGACATTGATTTCCTGCTTGCCAACAAGGAAAAGATTGAAGAATTTGAAAACCAGAGATAACGATGAAGATTAAATTAGCAGTATTACCGGGCGACGGTATCGGACCCGAGGTAGTGGAACAGGCACTGAACGTAACTAAGGTGGTTTGCGAGAAGTTCGGTCACGAGCTTGAGTATAAATATGCCATCTGCGGTGCTCATGCAATAGACGAGGTGGGTGACCCTTATCCAGAGGAGACCCACAAGTTGTGTATGGAGAGTGATGCTGTGCTCTATGGCGCAGTAGGCGACCCTCGTTTCGACAATAACCCGAATGCAAAGGTCCGACCTGAACAGGGACTGCTGGCGATGAGAAAGAAACTGGGATTGTTTGCCAACATCCGCCCTATTCAGACTTTCGACTGTCTGGTGCACAAGTCTCCTTTGAAGGATGAACTGGTGAGAGGTGCTGACTTCATCTGCATCAGGGAACTGACTGGTGGCATGTATTTCGGTGAGAAGCACGAAGGCGACGACATGGCTTACGACACCAATATCTATACACGCGAGGAAATAGAACGAATACTGAAGGTCGCATTCGACTATGCAAAACTGCGTGGCAAGCACCTTACTATCGTAGACAAGGCCAATGTACTGGCGTCTTCACGTCTGTGGAGAAAAATAGGTCAGGAAATGGCTGCCAGGGAACCAGAGGTCACAACGGACTATATGTTTGTTGACAATGCCTCGATGAGGATGATTCAGGAACCTAAGTTCTTCGATGTGATGGTGACGGAAAATACCTTCGGTGACATCCTCACCGATGAGGGCTCTTGCATTACCGGTTCGATGGGACTGTTGCCAAGTGCCTCTATAGGAACCTATACTTCAGTATTCGAACCAATCCATGGTTCATGGCCTCAGGCTGCAGGAAAGAACATTGCCAATCCTCTGGCCACCATCCTCTCGGCTGCAATGATGTTCGACTATGCATTCGGACTGAAGGCTGAGGCTGAATTGATACGCAAGGCTGTGGATGCATCGATGGAGCAGAATGTTCGTACTGGTGACATACAGGTTGCTGGAGAAAAGGCTTACTCTACTTCCGAGGTGGGAGAATGGATATGTCAATTTATAACTGAGAATTGAAAACCGAGAATTGATAACTAAATATATATAATAGTATAAAGTGGAAACAACAGGGTTAAAAAAAGTGCTAGTCTTGGGCAGTGGAGCCTTCAAGATTGGACAGGCAGGTGAATTTGATTATTCGGGAAGTCAGGCTTTGAAAGTCTTGAGGGAGGATGGTATCAGCTCCGTGCTGATAAATCCAAACATCGCTACTTATCAGACATCTGAAGGAATTGCGGATAAGATTTATTTCTTGCCAGTAACTCCTTTTTTTGTAGAAAAAGTCATAGAGAAGGAGCGTCCTCAGGGCATCCTGCTCTCGTTCGGAGGCCAGACTGCACTTAACTGCGGCGTGGAACTCTATCAGAGTGGAGTGCTCGAGAAATATGGTGTCCGTGTACTCGGAACACCGGTCAGCGTGATTATGGACACAGAAGACCGTGAACTCTTCGTGAACCGACTCGACGAGATTGACATCAACACTATCCGTTCATATCCGGCAGTCAACATGGATGAGGCTCTCAGCGCTGCAAAAGACCTGGGATATCCGCTCATCATCCGTGCTGCCTATTCACTCGGCGGACTGGGTTCAGACTTCGTTGACAATGACGAGGAACTGAAGGAAGTGTGTGGAAAGGCATTCGCATTCTCACCACAGGTACTTGTTGAAAAGTCATACAAGGGCTGGAAGGAAATAGAATACGAGGTGGTACGCGACAAGGACGACAAGTGCATTACTGTCTGCAACATGGAGAACTTCGACCCACTCGGCATTCATACTGGCGAGAGTATCGTTGTCGCTCCGGCACAGACACTCAACGACGAGGAGAACCAGTACCTCAGTGACCTTGCCGTGAAGATCGTAAAGCACTTAGGTATTGTAGGTGAATGTAACATCCAGTTTGCATACGAGGGACTCGTGGACGGCAAGGTAGGAGACTATCGTGTGATTGAGGTGAATGCACGTCTGAGCCGTTCGTCTGCCCTTGCATCGAAGGCAACAGGTTATCCGCTTGCATGTGTGGCTGCAATGATAGGACTCGGCTATGGTCTTGCTGACATCTACCATTCCGAGAAACGAGGTACATCAGCATTGGTGCCACCATCTCTTGACTATATCATCTGTAAGATTCCTCGCTGGGATTTGAGTAAGTTCCACGGAGTATCACGCCAGATTGGTTCAAGCATGAAGTCAGTCGGTGAGGTAATGGCCATCGGTAAGAGTTTCGAGGAAGCCATTCAGAAGGGACTGAGAATGATTGGTCAGGGGGCAAATGGCTTTGTGGGCAACAAGGAACTCAAGGTCGATGACATTGCCGACGCACTCAGCAACCCTACCGACAGTCGTATCTTTGTCATTTCAAAGGCTCTCCAGGCTGGATATACGACAGAGCAGATTGAGAAACTCACTAAGATTGACAGGTGGTTCCTCGACAGACTGAACGGAATCGTTGATACCCTGAACCAGTTGAAGGCTGTCAAGACTGTTCCTGAGGACCTGATGCGGAAGGCAAAGCAGCAGGGATTCTCCGACCAGCAGATAGCTGATGTTGTGGGAAGCACTCAGGACGAAATCCGTGCGCTGAGAAAATCCTATAGAATCATACCTGCAGTCAGGACTATCGAGACACTGACCACAGATACATCCAACTACATGTACTGTACCTACAACAGCCTGCATTCTACCATTCACGATGCGGACAGGAAGTCGATGGTACAGTCAATCATTGTCATCGGTTCGGGAGCATACAGAATCGGTAGTTCGGTGGAATTCGACTGGTGTTCGGTATATTGCCTGAAGGAACTGCAGAAGCATGGCTACAGGGGTGTGATGATAAACTGCAACCCTGAGACTGTGTCAACGGACTATGACATGTGCGACCAGCTCTATTTCGAGGAACTGACCCTTGAGCGAGTCCTTGACATCGTTGACCTTGAACAGCCGTTCGGTGTTGTGGTTTCAGTGGGTGGACAGATTCCAAACAACCTGGCACTTCAGTTGCACAACAACGGAGTGAATATACTCGGTACTTCAGCCGTTGACATCGACCGCGCAGAAGACCGTCACAAGTTCTCCACAATCGTCGACCAGCTGAATATCGACCAGCCTCGCTGGCAGGAAGCATCTTCGATGGAGGACATCAACAGCTTCATAGAGGAAGTGGGCTATCCTGTATTGGTACGACCATCATACGTCCTCTCTGGTGCTGCCATGAATGTATGCTACACAGAGACGAAGCTCCGTCAGTACCTGTCGCTGGCAGCAGATGTGTCGGCTGAGCATCCTGTGGTTATCAGCCAGTTCCTTTCCGGATGTAAGGAAATCGAGTTCGATGCAGTTGCTGATAATGGTAATGTGATTGTATATGCTATATCCGAACATATCGAGTTCGCAGGAGTCCATTCTGGTGATGCTACCATCCAGTGTCCTCCTCAGCGACTCTATGTAGAGACAGCTCGCAAGATAAAGAGAATGGCACGCAGCATTGCTCAGGCTCTGCACATCTCAGGTCCGTTCAATATCCAGTTCCTTGCTCAGAATAACGAAATCAAGGTCATTGAGTGCAACCTCCGTGCTTCTCGAAGCTTCCCATTCGTGTCAAAGGTCATCCGTATCAACCTCATAGAGATTGCCACAAAGGTAATGCTCGGACTTCATCCGGAACCTGCAAAGAAGAGCGAGTTCGAACTCGACTATGTCGGTGTGAAGTCATCCCAGTTCTCCTTTGCCCGTCTGTCGAATGCAGACCCTCTGCTTGGAGTCGACATGGCTTCTACTGGTGAGGTAGGCTGTCTGGGCGACACTCTCAACGAGGCACTCCTGCTGTCATCCATTGCTGTAGGCAACAACATCCCGAAGAAGAACATCCTCATATCCTCAGGAACGGCAAAGCAGAAGGCCGACCTGCTCGCAGCCTGTCAGCAACTGGTGGATAACGGTTACAAGATATTTGCCACAGGAGGAACTTATCGTTATCTCGGAGAGAATGACATACCTTCCACAAGGGTCTCATGGCAGCATGAGGCACCGGACGGAGCAGAGAATGTGCTTGATGTAATCCGCGCCCACAAGGTCGACATGGTCATCAACATACCTAAGAACTACTCCGACCAGGAACTCGATAACGGATTCCAGATTCGTCGTACTGCCATCGACAGCAATATCCCATTGTTTACGAATGCCCGTCTGGCAAGTGCGTTCATCAATGCATTCTGTACATTGCCACTCGACGAAATCCAGATAAAGCCTTGGGACGAATATGAGGCAAAGAGCAAGAGATTCGAGGTGGGCTATGTTCCACGTGAGGAGGAACTGGTTGTGGAAGTGGCCGACGAACGTCACATACCACTTGTTCCAGAGATTCTCAGGACTATCGAGGATGCTGCCAAGGTACGTGGCACTGGCATTGCCAAGCGCCGTCCTGAATATGTGGAGCAGAAAATCCGTGAAGGCAAGGCCATCATCGCCATGTGTGGTAAGGAGTTTGCAGGATTCTGCTACATCGAGTCATGGGAACATGGTCAGTTCGTGGCTAACTCTGGTCTGATAGTGAAACCTGAATTCCGGGGACATGGTCTGGCCAAGAAGATTAAGAAGACAGCATTCGAACTTTCCCGCCTGCGCTTCCCTAAGGCTAAGTTGTTCGGACTCACCACTGGTCTTGCAGTGATGAAGATTAACACAGAACTTGGCTATGTGCCGGTCACATTCTCCGAACTTACCACCGACCCTACATTCTGGAAGGGTTGCGAGAGTTGTATTAACTATGACGTACTTTGCAGAAACAACAACATTCGCTGTCTCTGCACTGGTATGCTGTATGATCCGAATAAGAAGAAATGACAATTATGAAAAAAGTAGTAGTAGCATTCAGTGGCGGTCTTGACACATCATTCACAGTGATGTACCTCGCCAGGGAAAAAGGATATGAAGTGTATGCGGCGTGTGCCAATACAGGTGGCTTTTCTGCCGAGCAGTTGAAGGCAAACGAAGAGAACGCATACAAGCTCGGTGCAAAGAAGTATGTCACTCTCGATGTGACTAAGGAATATTACGACAAGTGTATTCGCTTCATGGTCTATGGAAATGTGCTGCGCAACGGCACATACCCCATCTCCGTATCGTCAGAGCGCATCTTCCAGGCTCTTGCCATTGCAAGATACGCCAGGGAGATAGGTGCTGACGCCATTGCCCATGGCTCTACAGGTGCAGGAAACGACCAGGTCCGTTTCGACATGACTTTCCTTGTTGCCTGTCCGGACATGGAGATTATCACACTCACCCGCGACATGGCACTCACCCGCCAGTTTGAGGTGGACTACCTCAACAAGCATGGATTTGCTGCCGACTTCCAGAAACTGAAGTATTCATACAATGTAGGAATCTGGGGAACCAGTATCTGTGGAGGTGAGATTCTCGACTCTAAACAGGGACTTCCCGAGTCGGCCTATCTCAAGCAGATTACCCGTGAGGGTGAGGACAAGATTCTTCTCGAGTTCAGGGAGGGACAACTGGTCGGCGTGAACGACGAGATATTCTCCGACCCCATCAAGGCCATCCAGAAGGTTGAGGCACTTGCCGCACCGTTCGGAATCGGACGCGACATGCATGTGGGCGATACTATCATAGGAATCAAGGGCCGCGTAGGTTTCGAGGCTGCAGCTCCGATGCTCATCATCGCCGCTCATAAGTTCCTCGAGAAATTCACCCTCAGCAAGTGGCAGCAGTACTGGAAGGACCAGG
>CALELI010000094.1 GCA_937902455.1 uncultured Prevotellaceae bacterium
CCGTTTCATAGCCGACATAGAGCCTCAGTTCCTGGAATTCGGAAGAGGAGGAATGGGCGGACAGAATCGTCAGTCGTTCAAGCCGTCGTTTCGTACTTCTTTCCGCCCGTCGGAAACAGATGTCAGAAAGGAGCGCGAAGACCGTTATCGCAAGGCAAAGCAGCACCTTGAAAGCCGGTTCAGGAGAATTCAGGAAGTGGGAATATCGTCAAGGGTTCCTGTAAGTGTCCCAGCAAGTGTCGCTGTTGGCAATGCACTGCCGGTACAGCAACTTCGGGTAGGCCAGCGTATAGAGCATGATCGTTTCGGCAAGGGTACGGTAAGAAGTGTGGAAGGAAGTGATGCCTCTGCAAAGGCAACCATAGAGTTTGACAATGTAGGAACGAAACAGCTCCTGCTGAAATTTGCAAAGATAAAGGTTCTTGGTTAATTCATCAGAACGGTAGGCCTACTGCGAAGTGGAAGGCAAAGTCGCGTTTCAGATTCGGATGAATGATAGGGTAGTGATCCCTTCCCTCATAGGCAGGATTGAATGCCTTCATACCAGCATCGAAACGAAGTACGAAGAAATCAAGATTGAACCGTAGTCCAAGACCATAGGAAAGGGCAATCTCCTTGTAGAAACTGTTCAGGCGGAACTGGCCTCCCGGCTGGTCCTTGTAGTTGCGTATGGTCCATATATTGCCACCATCCACGAATACTGCTCCATTGATTTTCCAGAAAAGGAATGTACGGTACTCGAAACTGAAATCGAGTTTTATATCACCCGACTGGTTTAGGAAGTTGATACTCCTGTCAGCTCCATTATAGGAACCTGGTCCGAGCGAACGTACTGACCATCCCCTGACACTGTTCGCACCTCCGGAAAAATAGCGCTTCTCGAACGGCAGCATGTCGGAGTTGCCATAAGGGTAGGCAATTCCCGCTGCCACATGGAAGGCAACGGAGTTGTTCTTGTCAAGGCGTACACTGCGGGCATAGTCGAAATCTGCTCGTGCATACTGTGCAAAGGCAATACCGCAGAATGTGTACTGATCGTCGGAGTTCTTGTCGGAGAACATGGGAGTGACGAGGCTGAGCAGGTTGCCTGAGGTCTCGACATTGAACCTTATGGTATAGGCATTCTTGCCATATATAGAAGTCACGGAAGTGCCGAGTGAGTTGTATGTGAAGGAATAGCCTAATTTCGTGATTAGGAGATCTTCGTAGTTGTATTTGAGGATGGCATTCGATTTGCCGAGGGAGTCGAGGTAATGTTCGCGGAATGTTCTGGAAATCCAAGGCATTCTGACGTAGTTGACTTCGAGGAGATCAAGACGGTTCTGAAGGCGCTGGTTCATGGTGTTCCAGCGATATTTCCATGCAGCAGACAGGACTCGACGGTTGAACTCAGGCCGGTTCTGGAAGTTGTACTGCACGGATACTTCGGATGTTGCGGCATGAGTGGCTGCGATACGTTTGCTGACATAAGGCATTATGAATCCTGGAAATGCTATGCTGGCTTCCGCTCCGGCTTCCACGTAACTGCTTCCCTCGTAGCCTTCAAGTCCCGTGATGGCCTCGTAGGCTCCACGCAACTTCACAAGCAGATTCTCTGACCCCTTGAAGATGTTCTTATGCTGGAAGGAAGTGGATGCGGCCGCGCCAAGGTCACCGGCAGAGTTCGTTCCTTCTATCTCGAATCCTATGGACTGCATACGGGCTGGGGTGATGGTGATGTTGCAGTCGAGAATGTCGGAGTCTGGTCGTTCGGCTATCCGGATGTTTGAATAGCTTATTGCCTGCAGACGTGTGAGATACCTGTAAGTGAGTTTCTCGTCCAGTTCGTTATAGTAGGTATCTGGATGCAGCAATATGTTCGAGGTGAGCAATGAGGAACGGAATGGTGACGGTTGTGGAATGATGTAGTTCACACTGCCAATCTTGTATCTGTGATGTACCGTCGGTTCGGCCTTGCTATCGGCCTGATAGAGACGGATGTTCATGGTCAGGTCGACATCAGTGGAACCTTCTATCGTATCGGCAATGAAGGTAATATAGTCCTTGTTGAACTTATAGTAGCCAATGCTTCGCAGATAGGACGTAATCCTGTTTCTCTCGTCGTTCAGGAGATTGACATTGAGAGGCATGCCGACACGAAGGCGTGATTCGGCTGAATCTTCGGAGAGGATGAGTCTCTGGATAGTAGGATCTTCTATCTGACGGGTTATGGAACGTACATGAAGTTGCTTGCCTGGTGACACGTTGTAAGTGATGCGCAGTTTCTTGTCCTTTATGTCCTTGGTGTCGGTGACTTTTGCTGACATGTATCCGTCGTTGTTGAGCACCTGAAGTATATCGGCCTTTGTGAGTTCCGACTTGTTTTCGTCAAAGATCACAGGGTCCTCGCCAATCTTACGGAACAGACGGGTTGCCCAGTTGGTTGTGTCGACTCCCGAGAGACAGTATGTAGCAAGAGGTATCTTCATTCCGAACCACTTGGTGTTGGGTGTCTGGCGGATATAGTCTTTCAGTGCCAGGGTCTTGGTTGCCTTGGGATTGTCGGACACCACGTTGGTCTCGGTGAGGAAGAGCTCGTCTTCTCCAAGGAAACGGGATACGGTACAAGACGAAAATAGCATAATCGTCAGCGTTATGGCTAACGACAATCTCAGACATATATATCGACTGCTACCGTTCATGTCATCTTTTCATTTCAACTTTTCATTCATCACTCCAAGCACAGCGAGGCCCTACGGAATTCCGAGCAGGTGATGGCTGTGGCAATTGCTACGTTCAGGGACTGCGTGGTGGGCCGTCCTACAGGATATGTCAGTTGGTATTATTGGTTTATCTTGGTTCACGAATCTTTCAATGTCGTCGGGAATGCCATGTCCCTCATTGCCCATTATGATAATTCCTCCGTGTGTGAGTGGGGAGGAATAGATGTTGTCGCCATTGAGGAAAGTTCCGTAGATGGGATATCCTTCTGGGAGCGAAGCGAAATATGTGGCAAGGTCACAGTAGTGTACGTGTACTCTTGCCATTGCACCCATAGTGGCCTGGACGGTCTTAGGATTATAGATGTCGGCACATCCACGACTGCAGATGATATGTTCTATGCCATACCAGTCAGCAAGACGGACAATTGTTCCGAGATTGCCTGGGTTCTGAATGTCGGACAAGGCTATGCAGAGTTCGTCATCGGCTGGGACATACTGTGCCTCCTCACGTTTGCGAAAGAGTGCCAGGACCTGCTGTGGTGTGTCGAGCAAGGATACCTTGTTCACGCTTTCGCCATCGTACTTTTCCACGAGCTGGAAATAAGGTTCCAGTTCACTGACAAGTTTCGGACCTTCTGCAATGAATATCCCTTCCTGGTCGCGGTATTTCTTGTGCGACAGGGAATTAATGTATTTTATCTTTGCCTTACTCAGTTCGATGCTCATGATTTCTTAATCTCTAACCTCTAACCTCTAACCCTCAACTCTCAACTTCAAAACTGACTCTAAACTCTCAACTCTCAACTCTAAACTCATCATACCATTCTGTTGATGGAAGTTCCGTAGAAAGTGGATAGTGGGAGAGGAGATGTCCGTTCTCGTCCATTTCCACTATATGGTTGATGAATGTTTCTTCACCTATAGTCATTCGATGTGCTGCAACCCGTCTCATCTTCTTCGATTGATTCTGCGTGCCCTGCCAAATGAGTTTGGACGTCTTACCTCAGGCATGGTACGAATCTCGACCTTTTCAGTGTTAGTAGGTGTTACAGACTGTTGTCGCTTCTGTTCCGGTGTCAGCGCTGGTTCTGTGCGATGCGGCACAACCGGAGCAACCGCTGGCGAATCTGTATTCAGGGTGTCGGCTGATACCGTGTCGACTGGTTCGTAGGCATTATTGTGCATACGAAGCAGTGTGATGTTGTTGACAACACCGAGGTTCCTTCCGCCCGCCCTTCCTTCATAGTAGAAGAACCCAGAAACAGATACAAGGTCTTCGTCGTCAACGGCCTCAAGTCGTAATTGCTGCGGCCCATCACCGCTTGTGTGGGTAAGGTTGCTCACAGTACGGCCGTTCTTGTACTGAAGGGTGAGGCATAGGGTGAGGAAATAATTGCGGTCTTCATTGTTCTCGCGGATATAGGCCGTGTTGGCATTCAGCTGGAACTTGTCGTGACGATGGAAACTGGTGTCGCACTTCAGGTGGAAGGTCGCCTTGTTGAGCATGTCGTTATGACGAAGGACATACACTTTCTCACCCATCCAGATGTCGGTAGTATCTCCACCATTAGAAAAGACCACCATCTCATTGTTGTCAAGAGTGAGTTGCAGCGTCTTCTCCTCATCCGTAAACCGTTCCTGCAGTTCTGCATAGATGTCCAGCATCTCGTCGGAGTGGCGGTTATAGTAAACCATCGAGGAATCGAATTCCTCCTCTGTGATGCCGTTGTTCTCGAATATGGCATCGTAGTATTTCTGAATGAGATACATCGAATCTGCAGGCAGGGTAAGGGCCAGTCCCTGAACCAGGTGATAGTCATAGAGCACGTCAGTCATCTTGCCTTTTGAGACGACGTATTCTGGACGTTTGTTGCAAGAGGCAAACGTGCACAGTAATGTACATATAAATACATACATTAAATGACGTGGACGTATATGACTGATTCCTGTTTTCATTTGTGTAAGCTGTCGTTTATAGCCTTAGGGTAAAAGAAGATAAGTGCAATCACTCCACAACTGATGGCTGCATCGGCAAAATTGAATATTGGCGAGAAGAATACGCAGTGCTCTCCTCCGTAAATCGGCATCCATTGAGGCATGTCCCATTCGATGAGAGGAAAATAGAACATATCGACCACTTTACCTGTCAGGAACTCGCTGTATCCGTGCCCCCATCCGACGTATTGTGCGATTACAGGCGGCATTGGGTCGTTGAAGATCAATCCATAGAACAGGCAGTCGAATATGTTTCCTGCTGCTCCTGCTGCAATAAGTGAGAGACATACGAGGTATCCCCACTTTGCATTACGGCGTATCTCCTTGAATATGAACCAGCCAATAGCGCTTACTGCAACTATCCGGAAGATAGTCAGGAATATCTTTCCGCCAAGTTTCCATCCGAAGGCAAAGCCGTCGTTCTCCACGAAGTAGAGCTGGAACCAGTCGGTGATGAATATTTTCTGTCCGAGGAACATTCCCGTCTTCACCTCAACCTTGATAATCTGGTCGATGATGACGACGAGAATGAATATCAATATTGCAACTATCGCCTTCTTCCGCATCATGCCTTGACAACTGATATTACAGCCTTGAATTCATCGAAGTCAACTTCCTGACCATCTGACGGAGTGCCTAAGTTAATGGAATTGGCAAGTACCTGTGCGGAGATGTATTCAGAATGAGTGCTGACGGACTGGGCAATCTGAGGGATGTCTGTGATTGTGACATTTACCCTGTCAGTTATCTCGAGTCCACTTTCCTTACGGATAGCCTGAATCCTCTTGACGATTTCGCGTGCAACACCTTCGCTGCGAAGTTCTGGAGTGACGTTGATGTCGAGTGCAACAGTTATGGAACCTTCTACAGCAACCGTCCATCCCGGAATGTCCTCACTGATGATTTCAACGTCTTCGAGAACAATGTCGACAGCATTGCCGTCAACATTGACTGGGAGTGTTCCGTTCTGCTCGAGTTCTGCAATCTGTTCTTGAGTGAGCTGGCTGACTGCGTCAGCTACCGCCTTCATCATCTTGCCAAACTTCTTACCCATGACACGGAAGTTACACTTAACTTTCTTTACGAGCATTCCGGATCCTTCCACAAACTGGAGTTCCTTGACATTTACTTCGTCGAGGATAAGTTGCTTCATTTTCTCGATATATGCCTTCTGTCTCTGGTCTGTGACAGGAATGCTGATGCACTGCAGTGGCTGGCGAACAATAATCTGTTCCTTCTTTCTGAGAGACAGAACCATTGAGGTAATCTGCTGTGCCAGTTCCATGCTTGTCTCGAGTTCCTTGTCGATGAGTGATTCATCTGCTTCTGGGAATCTGACGAGATGAACAGATGTATGGCTCTCATCGAATTCGTGAAGGTCAGAATAGAGCCTGTCTGCAAAGAATGGAGATATTGGCGCAATCAGTTGTGCGATTGTCTCCAGACATGTATATAGAGTCTGGTAAGCACTCAGTTTGTCATTGGTCATTCCACCGCCCCAGAAACGCTTACGGTTGAGACGAACGTACCAGTTGCTGAGGTTGTCGACTACGAAATTCTGTATGAGTCGTCCTGCGCGGGTTGGCTCGTAGTTGTTGAGGCTGTCATCGACTTCCTTTATGAGTGTGTTCAGCTCAGAGAGAACCCAGCGGTCAATTTCTGGTCGTTCTGCAAATGGTATGCTTTCCTTCCTGTAGTCGAAGGCATCGACATTTGCATACATTGCAAAGAAAGAATAAGTCTGGAAGAGCTTGCCGAAGAATGTACGGCTTACCTCTGCCACACCTTCCTCGTCGAAACGGAGGTTGTCCCATGGCTGTGAATTGGTAAGCATGTACCAGCGGACGGCATCAGCACCATATTTCTCAATACATCCAAATGGATCAACACCATTGCCGAGACGCTTCGACATCTTAAGTCCGTTTTTGTCGAGAACCAGTCCGTTACTTATGACTGCCTTATAGGCAACACTGTCGAACACCATTGTGGCAATTGCGTGCAGAGTATAGAACCAACCACGAGTCTGGTCAACTCCCTCTGCGATGAAGTCTGCAGGATATACCTGATGAGAATCAAGCAGTTCCTTGTTTTCAAATGGATAGTGAATCTGTGCGTAAGGCATACTTCCAGAATCAAACCATACATCAATCAGGTCAGCTTCTCTTGTGAGGACATTTCCGGTATCAGAAACCAGTTTAATGTCGTCTACGTATGGTCTGTGAAGGTCAATCTTGTCATAGTTTTCCTGACTCATGTCTCCAGGAACGAATCCTTTCTCTTTGAGCGGGTTGGATGGCATGACCTTCTTGCTTACAGCTTTCTCTATCTCGTCGTAAAGTTCTTCGATGGAACCGATACAGATTTCCTCACGTGTCTCCTTGTTTCTCCAGATAGGGAGTGGGGTGCCCCAGAAGCGTGAACGTGAGAGATTCCAGTCGTTAAGGTTTTCGAGCCACTTGCCGAAACGTCCAGTTCCTGTACTTGCCGGTTTCCAGAGAATGGTATTGTTGAGTTCTGTCATTTTCTGACGTGCTGCAGATGCACGGATAAACCATGAATCCAGAGGATAATAGAGGATTGGCTTGTCGGTACGCCAGCAGTGTGGGTAGTTGTGGACGTGCTTTTCTATCTTGAATGCCTTGCCTTGCTGTTTCAGGTCCATACAGATAGTCACATTCAGGTCTTCCTGTTCCTCTTCACCTTCCTTGATGTATTCGTTGCGTACATACTTACCTGAATATTTCTTATATTCCTCGATGTTCATATACTGGTCAACGAAGTTCGGTTCCATCTCTCTCATCCTGAAGAGACGTCCTGTCGGTGCCACGAGTGGACGGAAATCGCCGAACTTGTCGCGGACAACTATACCGTTGATACCGGCCTTCTTTGCAACCATCTGGTCGTCGGCTCCGAAGTTCGGTGCGATGTGGACGATACCTGTACCATCCTCAGTCGTGACATAATCGCCAGGGATTACTCTGAACACATTCTCGCGGCCACCTATCGGACTTACCCAGTTGAGCAACTGACGATATGGAGCACCTACAAGGTCTGTTCCCTTGTAATGGCTGAGTATTCTGTATGGAATAATCTTGTCACCAACCTTATATTCTTCCATGGATGCCTCAAGTCCTTCTGGCTTGAGATAGGCATTGACTCTTGCCTCTGCCAGCACGACTTTTATCCTGTTGCCATTATACTGGTTGAAGGTGTCAAGCAGTACATAGTCAATATTCGGGCCTACACAGAGCGCTGAGTTTGATGGCAGAGTCCAAGGTGTAGTGGTCCATGCTGCAAAATAGGCATCCTTCAGCTCATCATAACGGAAACCGAGACGTGGCTCAATCTTGAACAGTGCCGTCACGGTTGTATCCTTCACATCTCTGTAACAACCTGGCTGGTTGAGCTCGTGGCTGGAAAGACCTGTACCTGCAGCAGGGCTGTATGGCTGTATGGTGTAACCCTTGTACAACATTTTCTTGTCGTAGAGTTGCTTGAGCAACCACCAGAGTGTCTCGATATATTTGTTGTCGTATGTGATATAAGGATGTTCGAGGTCAACCCAATAACCCATGGTATGGCTGAGGTCTGTCCATTCCGAAGTGAACATCATCACATTCTTTCTGCATCGTGCATTGTAGTCTTCGATAGAGATGTTCTTACCGATATCTTCCTTTGTGATGCCCAGTTCTTTCTCGACACCCAGTTCTACGGGGAGTCCGTGGGTATCCCATCCTGCCTTTCTTGCGACCTTGAAACCTTTCATGGTCTTGTATCGGCAGAATGTGTCCTTAAGTGAACGAGCCATGACATGGTGAATTCCAGGGTGTCCGTTGGCCGAAGGAGGTCCTTCGAAGAAAATAAATGAAGGACAGCCTTCACGTTCAGTCATACTCCTATGAAACACATCCTGTGCATCCCAATCTTCCAATACCTCCTTGTTGACATCCGACAAGTTCAGTCTGTTTCTCTCAGTGAATTTATTCATATTTCTGTCGTTTTGTTTGCTTGTTCTGAAGTCGTTTTATTCCAATCTGCAAAGGTACGAATAAGTGAGCGATTTACCAAATTTATTTGGATAAATCCGAGCGAGAGTACCTTGCGCGTAGCGATAGTACGAATAAGTGAGCGATTTACCAAATTTATTTGGATAAATCCGAGCGAGAGAATTCGATTCTCGTAATCGCTTGGCTCATCCAAGAACTTGCGGTAGCTTATGTCTCCATGGCGAGCAGAGAAGAACTGCCCGGCAATCGCTTGCGAACTTCTGGACGAGTTGGCACGAACTCTTCCACGTTGTAACGTGAATGAGTTCGCCTCAGTTCATCAAATAGTCTTCCTCGGCTCATCAAATAGTTCACCTCTGGTCATCTGATAGTCCTTCTCAGCATTCAATGGGGTTTTGCCCTTGTCGTAGGCATGGAGATATATTGTTGTTTTCTTGCATGAACTATGAACATTGTGTATTAATATACCACGCTATAGTTCACTTTTACACCGTTGCGCTCAACTACGTTCGGGACAGAACGGTTGTCACCACGCTTCGGCGTCACCTTTCCGTCGAGAATGTCCTGGCAGATGGCTGCCACGTCGGCAACGCGTTGAGGAGTCTCGAGGTTGTCACCTGAATAATGACCTGGATAGAAATAGCGGATATCGTATTTCCTTATAAATCGTTGCATGCGCTGACAGGTGGAAAGCTGGGTGCTCAGGTTGGTGAAGACAAGCAGGTTTGTCGAACCAAATGCGTCGCTACTGAATCCGTAATGATGCTCGCGGTCGATGAATGTAGCGGAACCTGTAGTATGGCCTGGGGTGAACACCACTTCGATATGTCTGCCTCCCAGATCGAATACCTGTCCGTCAGTGAGATACCGTACCGTGCCCTTGAATCCGTTTCGCCCTTGCGAAAGCAAAGGTATGTCACCTGCATTCATCCACATAGTGTCCCATTCGGAAATAGCAGTGCCTGCATGATCGCTGTGGGCATGAGAAATGATCAGTGTAACTGGCTTCTTCACTATGTCTTCTGCAATCTTGCGAAGTCCTGGGATATATGTTCCTGCATCAATGAGGATGGCTACCGAATCGCCTTCTATGAGATACACCGATTCGTTGTACACAAGATGCCCGTTGCCGTGCCATGTATGCTCGTCAATCTGACGAAATTCCACATTTTCATTCTTGAACACTGTCTTCTCCTTGTAGTTTGTCTGAGAGAACGAGATTATAGCCATCGATATCAGTGGCACTAACAGAATTAATCGTTTCATGATGTATTTGCCTTTGTAATGTAAGTCTTTATTTCGATGCAAATATACAAAAAAAGATGTAATCATAATTGCAGATGCCGGACTTTATCAAAATAATGCCACAAATTAAAAATAAAATCGTAACTTTGTCCGACGATTTTTATTATTATGGTAAATCCTACTCCATATATGGATGTGCAAGGACTCGGAAAACGAATTGGCGACCGAGTGCTTTTTCATGACATTTCGTTTACAATCAACGAACGTGAGCATATAGGACTCATTGCGAAGAATGGTACGGGTAAGTCAACTCTGCTGTCTATCCTGAGTGGGGAAGAAGGGTATGACGAGGGCAAGATCATCTTCAGGAATGATCTGAAGGTTGGATACCTCGAACAGGTGCCACAGTTTGATCCTTCACTTACGGTGATGGAGGCTGTCATGCAAAGGTGTCAGGATGAAAGAAATGAGATGACGGAATTTGAAGACATAAAGCTGCTTGCCGTCCAGACACTGACTTTATTAAAGATAGCAGACCTGTCTCAGAAAATAAGCGAACTGAGTGGTGGACAGATAAAGCGAGTGGCTTTGGCCAAAGTGCTTATCGGGAAACCTGATATGTTGATTCTCGACGAGCCTACCAATCATCTCGACCTTGAGATGATAGAATGGCTGGAGAATTATCTCAGCCGTACTACGATGGCAATCCTGATGGTCACCCACGACAGGTATTTCCTTGACCGAATCTGTTCGCAGATTATCGAGATGGATGATTCGAGAATCTATACCTATAAGGGAAATTATGCATACTATCTTGAAAAGCGTCAGGAAAGACTCGAGAACCTCTCCGTGGAGATAACGAGAGCGAACAATCTATACCGCACAGAACTTGACTGGATGCGCCGGATGCCTCAGGCTCGTGGTCATAAGGCAAAGTACCGTGAAGAGGCTTTCTATGAATTGGAGAAGATAGCCAAACAGCGTATCAACGAAAGGAATGTCCGTCTTGAGATGAGCGGAGGCTACATTGGAAGTAAGATATTTGTTGCAAAAGATGTATGTAAAGCATATCCGGACAAGGTGATCCTCAAAAACTTCAACTATACATTTTCGCGTTATGAGAAAATGGGCATAGTAGGGAACAACGGGGCTGGCAAGTCGACTTTCATCAAGACCTTGCTCGGGCTGGAATCTATCGATGGCGGTTCGTTCGATATTGGTTCTACTGTCAGGTTTGGCTATTATTCTCAGGAGG
>CALELI010000095.1 GCA_937902455.1 uncultured Prevotellaceae bacterium
TCAGGAGATGTGCCCTGGGTCTCGATTATCTGCAGGTAGGTCTCTGCCGCACGGGAATAGTCCTCGCTGGCATAGAGGCTGTCGGCAAGGGACTTGGACTGAGCAAAACTCAGAGTGGATAGTGATGGTTCGACAAGCTCACCAACCAAGAGAAAAGTGAGAAGTAAAATTACTTTAACCTTTAACCTGTCACCTCTAACCTTTAACCTATCTCCTCTAACCTTCTTCATTGTTGATTCCATGTTGGTGATTGCATTTACGGCTCCATCGTATACGTTCTCCATAGTCTCGTCGGGGTCACCCGGTGCATAGCGTGCAAACTCACAGTCGTTGAGGCACTTGATGAAGAGGTCAATGAGACTCTGGTCGACATTACGGCTCTGGAGTTCAGACTGGATGTTGTCCTTGTTGAGACGTGCGAGTGGTATGCTGAGCTTGTCGGCTGTATAGCCGAGGAGGGCTCGCATGACTTCGTCGTAGAAGTTGTCCTTGTCGTGATTCTCGAGCAACTTAGCTGCGTTCTTGAGCCGACGGATGGCTACCTTGTTGGCTTTCTTGCCACGGGTCTTGGCCACGTTGGCGTTGTCGATAATACGTCTGCGTCCTACGACGGCAATGACTACTGCCACGATGAGAATGAGCGGATAGAGCAGCCAGTAGGTCCACGACGAGAAGAGCGTGTCGCCGTCCTTGCGCAGACGGACATCTCCGGTCTTGATGTAGCGGATATCGGTGGCGAGCTGCTGTACCTGCTGCTGACTGGAGAAGTCGACGGATGACGAGGATGACCCACTACCCTTCTCCACGTTGATGGTGTAAGGCTGGGTGGAGAGGGTCTTATAGGTGTGGGTATTTGTGTCGAAGTAGGAGAAGTCGGCGGCAGGGATGGTGAACTTGCCCTTATGACGCGGCACGACAAGATACTCGAACTCCTTGACTCCGGAGAGTCCGTTCTTGGTGAGGGAGAAGTTGTCGTTGACCTTCGGGTCGTAGATTTCGAAGTCCTTCGGGAAGGCAATCTCAGGTGCGTTGATGAGTTTCATGTTGCCAGTACCCTTGAGGCGCACACGGAGAGTGAGGGCGTCGTTGGCCTTGAGACTCTCGGTGCTGACAGATGAGGAGACGCTGAAGTCGCCCACTGCCCCGCAGAAGTTGTCGGGCTTGGGCGGGAGCGGTGACACATGGATGGTGAGTTTCGGAGTGACTAACTTACGTTTCACCTCTGTGGTGCTGACTCCGTTGAAGAAGGCATCGATAGGGTCGATGGCACGGGAAGCACGGACCTCGGTAGCCTCGTAAGTGATGGCTGGAATGACGAGGTCGCCTGACTTCTGAGGATAGACGATATACTGTGCCCAGATGACTGAGTTGTAGCGCTGTCCGTTGTAGACTTCATAGTCGAAGGACTTCTCGCGCGGGAGTGGTATCTCCTGAATCTGGAATCCGTCGAGTGTAGGCATCTTGCCTTCCAGGGCCGTGACGTTGACCTGAGTGTATACCTTGTAGGTAATGAGGATGGCTTCCTGCTCATAGACATTGACACGGGAGGCATTGACAGTCATGAAGAGGTCGCGTCCGCTGCCCTTAGAACGCTGAATGGCCTGAGACGACTGTGCGTTCTGCTGCTGGCGCTGCTGTGCCGCACTTCCGCTGCCGACAACCCTTATCTTGAAAGGCTGCGAACGATAGGTCTTGCCTCCACTGGTGGTAGTGGCAGAATTGATGGTATAGGTTCCTGCCTTCGTGGCAAGGAGTATGAAGGAATAGGTAATGGAACTGCTCGACGACATATTGCCGTTGGTGATCTGTACGCTGCTTGAACGCGAGACGCTCGGACCGTACTGTACCTCGAATCCGGCAAATGACGGCCACTCGGGGTCGGAGGCATCGCTGAGACTATGGGAAAACTCCACGCGGAAACGCTCCCCTACCTCGACCATGTCAGGACCGGCAGCACGGAATACCTGCGCTACGCTTGGAGTGAAAAGTGAAAAGTGAAAAGTGAAGAGTAGTAATAGGATCTTTAACCTATTTCCTTTAATCTTTAACCTATTAACTTTAACCTTATTCATTGTTCATTATTCATTATCATTGTTCATTATTCATTATTCACTCTTCACTATTCACTTTTCACTCTGGCTGCAAGCCAGTTATTACCAGTCTTTTTCCAGTGAACGGCGCTGGGCTTTCTGACGGATAAGCTTGCGCTGGACTTTCTTCTCGTCCTGCTGGGCAGAATTGAGGAGTTGTTCAGCAGTCTTCTCGTCCATCTGGCCTTTCTGAGGCTGAGGCTGCTGCTTGTCTTGCTTGTCCTTGTCAGGATTCTGCTTGTCCTGGTCTTTATTCTGGTCCTTGTTATCTTGGTCTTTCTTGTCCTGGTCTTTATTCTGGTCCTTATCCTGATCCTTCTTATCCTGGTCTTTCTTATCCTTATCCTTGTCCTTGTTCTGGTCTTTGTTGTCCTTGTTCTGATTGTTCTGGTTGTTCTGCTTAGGGTCGTTCTGAGTCTTCTTGAACATGTACTGAGCAAGTGCAAGGTTGTAGCGGGTCTCGTTGTCGTCAGGATTCATGCGAAGCGCGCTCTTGTAGTTCTCGACGGCAGTACCGAACAGCTGGTTGGCATTGCCATCCTGAATCTTCATGTGGGCAAGTCCTGAGGCATACATCACGTTCCCCATGTTGTGGAAGAGCTGCGAGCGTTTCAGCTTGTTTGTCGTAGGCACTTCCATTGCCTTCATGTAAGTGGCATAGGCATCGGAGTCGCGTCCCTGCAAGAGCTGGGAATTAGCAAGGTTGAAATAGGCTTCGAGAGTCTTGTCCTTGTCGAGCGACTTGGAATAATATGTTTCGGCCTTCTGGAACTGTGCATCGCGGTAGTTGTAGTTTCCAATCCTGATATTCTCCTTTGCGTTCTGGGCAACCGACTCCGTCGGAGTGAAAAATGAAAAATGAAAAATGAAAAATGAAAGCAACATCAGTCCCTGATTTGCACGGAGACTCCTGATCTTGATTCTGCTGAAGAGCGGGTTCTTCTTTTCCATCACACATATCTCTATAATAAGCACAATGAGCAGGAGTATGGCAACTGCCACGAACTGCTCGTCGTACTCGGAATACATGGAAGAGACGAAGTCCTCCTTCTGCATCTTCGAGATCTCAGCCTCGAGCATTGCCTGAGCCACATCGGTCTGGTCGACATGCATATACACACCGTTGCCAGCCTTGGCAAGCGACTGACCGGCAGACTCGTTGAGGTGGGTCATGACGGTATTACCCGACAGGTCCGTCTTGTACTTTCCATTCCCCATAGGTATAGGACCACCCTGTGCAGTACCGACACTGAGGACGAATATCTTCACACCCATCTTCGATGCCTCGCGGGCAATCTCATCGGCACCAGGCTCGTTGTCCTCGGCATCAGTGATGAAGATAAGTGCACGGCCTACATTCTTCGACTCGG
>CALELI010000096.1 GCA_937902455.1 uncultured Prevotellaceae bacterium
GGACGTGGCCGGCATGTCGGCGGTCGTGGGGCGGTCGTGGGGTGGGGACTGTCGGCGTGATGGCGCTTTCCCACGTTTGCTTGTCACTGATGAAGAGTGTGCCTTGCTGTTTTAAGGGGTGTTCTGTTAAGGTGGGTTCTATAAATTCACCGAATAATACAAATTTATCAAACATGGGTGACATAATTCTTTTCAGCGCTTTTGGCTTTGTTCCGGCATCTTGCTGTTTGTCAGTCAGTCATTATGCCCGCATAATTCCTTCCTTCCGCACAGCAACCTGTTCGGAACAAACCTCAAAATCGCAAGAAATGAATTTATAGAACCCACCTAAACATGAAACGAACAACTTTATCATTACTCATGATGCTCAGCGCAATGTGCGGATGGGCCCAGACAAATGACAGCATCGACATCTCCAAGATGGTGGTTACCTACGACTACACCTGCCACACTACTGACAAGAATGGCGCAAAGGTTGATGATAATTATCGACTCGCTGTTTTAGTTGGTGACAAAACAACATGGAGTACGGGCTATCTTACTGCTACACGTTCAGAGCACCAGACTAGAAAGGAACTCACGGAGATGCTGGACGAGCAGAAAATGAATATTCCATCTGTGTATGTGGGTTATCCATCTGCTGACAAGGTGATGATTCGTGAAACGATGCTTATTTCCGACTATGTCACAACAGAGGATAAGCAGCCCATAAAATGGCAGATTGAGGAAGACACGCTGACCATCACTGGCTATCTGTGCCAGAAAGCTACAGCAAAAGTCAGAGGCAGGGAGTGGACTGTATGGTACACCGAAGAGGTGCCGACAACAGCTGGACCTTGGTGTCTGTATGGTTGTCCTGGGCTGATAGTGAAGGCCGAGGCAGACAATATCCATTGTTTTGAACTACAATCACTGGAACAGAAAACCAGACCAATTGTGTATAGTCCTTCGCCAAAGGACTTGAAGATGAATCGAAGCAAGTATGTCAAATATCGCAACAAGACACTTACGGACCCAATTTATCTCAATTCTACATGGAGTCTCATTCATCAGGATATGATAGAGGATGTGACGATATTTAATGACGACGGTGTACAAAGACCTATTTTCAATGGTCATTCTTTCAATATCACGCCAAACGCTTTCCAGCCACTTGACTTGGAATAATGTAAAGATATGAAACGTTCCCTACTCCTTATATTATATATAGCAATATCCACCATCTCCCTGGCACAGGTCAAGGTGACAGGACATGTGACTAACCTGCAGAATAAGCCCGTGAGTGATGTGATCATCAAGTGCCTATGTGACAACAAGACACTGGCCTTCACCACCTCCAATGCACAAGGGGCCTATACTCTCGAACTGAAGGAGATGCCGAAGAAGGAGGTCGTACTGGTCTACAGCCATATAAGCTATGAGAAGGAGGAGGAGAAGACTGTGCTGAAGTCGAAGTCCACGAATCTGGACATGATTCTGACAGACAAGTCCATATCGCTCAAGGAGGTAAAGATAAAGGCTCAGCCTCTCACACTGTCGGGAGATACACTGACCTACAACCTCGCAGCATTCCTCAAGAAGGGCGATGTGACACTGGAGGACGGGCTGAAAAACCTGCCTGGTATCTCCGTCAGCGATAATGGTGCCATCAGCTACATGGGCAAGGGTATCTCAAACTTCTACATCGGAGGCCTCGACATGCTGGGTGGACGCTACAACCTGGCCACGAAGAACATCCCTGCCGAGTATGCCTCCCAGGTGGAGATCATGAAGCACCACAAGCATCGGAAGATAGATGCCGACGAAGAGAGCGATAACGTGGCCATCAACGTGAAACTGACCAACAAGGCGAAGTTCAAGCCCTTTGGACAGCCAGAGTTTGGTGTGGGATGGCGCGAGGACGACCCTCTCTATGCCGTCGGTGCCACAGAGATGATGTTCACCGACAACTTCCAGCTGCTTGCATCTGCCAAATATAGCAACAACGGCAGTTTCGGACTCTACGACATGGTCAACCACTACGGAGGTGACGACTTCGGTTCATTAGCTACCGACAAGCTCCCTGCATGGGGACAGGAATATGCGGGAGTGGGCGAATCGGTCTATCGCAGAAATGGCTACGGCAGTCTCAATGCCATACAGAAGATTGACAGTGTGAGGCAGATAAGGGCAAATGCCGACTATACCTACGACCGCATGACGAGCAGCGGCAGCTCGGAGTCGTTCTACTTTGCAGGAGGCGAGAACATACACATCGCCGAGTCAGTCAGCCCATTCGCGAAGACCCACCGCCCTATGTTCTCACTGAAGTTCGAGAACAACGCCAGCAATCGCTACTTTGCCGACAATCTCAGTGTGAAGGCTCAGTTCATCACGAACGAAAGTCCTGTCCTGACCATCCCCGAAGGAGAGGGAATAGAGAACACACTCATTGAACAGGCAAGGCGTGCAACCTCCATCAATCTGCACAATAACTTCTGGGGGACTGTACGCATGGGCAGGAAGAAACTGTCCTTTACCAGCGATATCGGTCTTACTCGCACCCCAAGTGTGACTCTTTCATTCATCTCCCCTGCCGGGGGAGGCATGGAGGAGGTCTCTCAGTCTGGTCAGAGCACACAGGTCAATACCAATCACAGCACCTCGCTTCAAGTCAAGCTGGGCAGCAAATGGAAGATAGACATGCCCGTTGCACTCGAAGCCAACTACAATTTCATCGAGACGGAACTCTTGAAACCTGGACATGATGACCAGAGCCAGCGCATGAACGGATGGAAACTGGTTCCACAGGTCAGTCCATCCACATCGTGGACATCGAAAGACAAGAAATTCTATGCTTCCTTGGGAATAGGAATGAAGTGGCTCAGCCTTTCGTACCTGTCGCATCTCGACGACAAGCGAACCACCCTCTCCCAGCTCTTTGCCGAACCTCGTGCCTCCATGCGCTATACCTTCAGCGGCACGTCCGAACTGCACTTCAGCAGCGGATTCAACCATTCGGCCGGTGACATGATGGACCTGCTCACGACACCCGTACAGACCACCTACCGCAACACATCGGCATCCTCCGGAGTGATAGGCAAGAGCCAGTCGTGGAGCACCAGTCTGCGCTATTCCAAGCAGGTGCCATTCAGTTACTTCACCTTCGGAGCCAATGCCAGTTACAGTCAGGGCAAGCGGAATGTGCTGTCATCACGCACCGTCAGCCCTACTGCTACAGAGAGTACCTCCATCTTCCGCGACAGCCACAACCGTTCGGCAAGCGGAGGTCTCAATGTCTCGAAGAATATCCTCTCACTCTTCACCAAGCTCTCGGCTGATGCCAGCGTATCGTGGGGCAGTAGCGAGTACTTGATGCAGAACCAGTTCGTCACTTCCTACTACACAGGCTACAGCCTGCATCTGCAAGCCGACGTCACCCCTGTCTCATGGCTTCAGTTAAATGCCAACGGCAACTATGGCAAGGACTGGTCACGCACGGCAGACAGCAACCAGTCGTCCGACAATCTCCGATGCACAGGTTCGGTGGCCGTGTTCCCGGTTCCAAGTCTCGAGATTCGCAGCACATACAACTTCATGCACAACATGGTGGAGCCAGGCAAGTACAAGGATGCTTCGATGCTCTCTGCATCCGTACAGTATAAGACAAAGCGTGCAATATGGAAACTCTCAGGCGATAACCTCCTCGACGTGCGCCAATACACTCGCACCTCGTTCATCGACACCGACCGCTTCGTCCACTCCACTTACCTCGTAGGTCGCACCCTGATGCTGACATGTAAGTTGCTACTTACAGCTAAATAAGGCTAATGCAAGAAAATCTAATGTCGTAGAAAATAGCGCTGCAATATTTTTCTAACTTTCTAATTTACAGCTCATCAAACTACCTTGCAAACAAATTGCAAAGTCAGCTTTCTTCGTACCGGCTGAAAATGCAAACAAATTGCAAACAAAAATCCTTGGACTCTTCATGCATAACCTCTAACTTTGCAGGCAGAATTTTAATCCAGCAGACAAATGGAAAGTATCACATTCATGAAAAGAATCATTGTTTCTATCGCAACAGCCGTAGTGTTTTGCGGCGTATTGGTAACGAGTTCATGCACAAACGACATGCCACAATGGCCACGGAAGTACGCGACGACCGTAGTTCGCGGACACGTGAAGAACATGCCTGAAGACATGGAACGTGTACTCAGTTTCTACAACAACTGGAATATCACACAGGAATTTTTTCCGCACGTGGACATAGACAGCGCCGGCATTTTCTGCTACAGCTACGACATGTGCTGGCCTATCTATCTGGAGACACATCTCTGCGACATTTGGTCGCCACTACTGCTCTGTCCTGGTGACACCATTGATATTGAGATGGATTATGCAAAGGCCGTGAAACTGGGTGATGACCGTGCCAGACTATTCAGCGAAGCCCTGCTCATTCGTGGTGGACACTGGCAGTTCTCGCCTGAATTCCGTGCACATGTGGACAGGCTACAACTATATGCATCCATTCTTGATTATGAATATCTACAGGCTCACCCGAAGACTGGCATTACTGAATACTGTGACCTGCAATGGAAGCGACACCTGAACCTGCTGAACGATATTGACACTCTGGACATCGACAATTCAGAGAAGATGCATCTGCGACTGAAAATAGAAGAAAGATACGTCAGTAAGGTCCGTTCCTTCGCAAAGGAGCGTAACATCAAACCTGTGGATATCCATGCAGACTCGTTGTTGTTCCCAGAAAATATGGCGGCAGCCTGTTACTTTGACACGAGCTATTCCGATTACCTGCAAGTCAACGGACTGGACGACAAGACTATGGGCCGTTATCTGAGAGAGCGCAAGCAGGCAGAGGACCTGGTAGCCAGAATCAAGGTCATGCAAGAGGTCTCTCCTGAAGAAATCGACAAGCTCCCGACGGAATTCCGTCAGGCAGCCATCGAGCTAAAGGCCAAGATGGACGAAAAAGCAACAGCGTCCAAAAGCTGGAAACCGTCAGGCGACCCTGCTACATGGTTGGAGAAAATCGTAGGTCGCCATCACGGCAAGGTCGTCTACATTGACTTCTGGGCAACCTGGTGCGGAGCATGCCTGATGGGTATCAACGAGATGGCACCAGTAAAGGAAGACTACGAGAAGCGTGGTGTGGACTTCGTGTACATCACCGACCACACCTCATCGCTTGATGGATATGATGACATGAAGGAAAAGCATCCAGGCGACCACTTCATATTTACCAAGAATGACATCAATGCAATGAACATACCCGAGTATTCGGGCGCCATCCCGCACTACCTCATCTATGATCGCGACGGCAAGCTCATAAAGGCCATAATCGGCTGGAGCGGACTGGAGGACATGACCCAGGAACTGGATAAGGCATTGGCTCTGCAATGAAAGGCCATTGTGCCAGAAGAAGCCATAAACTAAAGGATTTCATTTTTCATTATTCATTATTCATTATTAAATCATGAAACAGCAATTTACCATGGCATTCCTATGCCTGCAGGTCGTAGGTGCATCTGTCAGTGCACAGGAGAAGGTGATTGAAAACCCAGCATACGACTATGGGAGTGCGAACGTCACCACAAAGAAGGTGGTCCTCTCTGACAGCAAGACCACGCTTGGTATTAAAATCGACGGGCTGGACTGGAACCTATCGAAGGAGACTCATCTGGAAAGCAACGGCAAGTCGTATGCCATGATGGCAGTCACCGTCTTCCATCACGAGACGGACAGAGAGGGTAAAAAGACTGTGACAGGAAGTGAGCCACTGGATTTCGGCAAGGCATACAACGCCTACTTCGGAGGCTGGGACTCGCTGAGCATCGACTTCGAGCCTCTCGGCAAGGATTGCAAGACATTCAGCTTCATAGAGACAAAGTCATCCAGTTTCAATCATTACGGTGTCCGTATCGACGGCAAGGACTATGAACTGCTCATAAAGGGCAAGGCAAAGGTCGAGCACAAGAAGAACGAGCCGCTGCCGCCAATCACCCCTACCTACGGCAAGGCGGTCCTCAACTTCAAGGAGCTCCACCACGATGGCACCACCGCCGACCCTGACTTGTTCGGTTTCAGGAACCACTTCTCGGATAATCTGTATGAATTTGACATGGCACAACCGGGCCGGGCAGAATGGGAAGGCAGCGGAGTGAACTTCATCTATGTCGATGCTGGGCGCGTCGTTCAGGAGCGCCTGATGATGATTCCAGGAACAGAGACCACAGTGGAGTACGACAATGCCGCCTACAATAGATACAGGAAAGACAGCAAAGGCAAGGAAAACATCCCGTTCGACAGGTGCATACGTTTCTCGGGCAGCACGGGCGACCTGCAGGAAGTACTGTTCAAGGAGAGAGGGCATTATTATATAACTTTCACTAATGCCGAAGCACATTGGAAATACACGCAGGAGAACATCCTCAAGGTACCTACGATGAAAGAATATAACCGTCGGCAGAAGGAGTTCCTGCACCTTGGGCTGGAATTCTGCTATGTCAGGAAAATCGTAAAGAACAACCTGCTGAAAGACATGAAGGACGAGCATGCAAAAGAACTGACCATGCTGTTCAAGGACGGTCGGTCGTTCTATTTCATCACCAACGACTTCTGTCTCGACTATGCTCACGCCAACGGCATTACGGGCGAAGTGGTGGAATGGATGGAAGGCTACCGCCGTGCATCGAACATGGCAAAGCGCATGCAGCAACTCGAGCTGATGCCGGAAGAGGCGTTCGACACCATACCTGAGATTTTCCACAAGGAGCTGCACGAAATCAACGACTCGACTGCCGCTGCCATTGAAAGGCTGAAGAACACATCAAGAGAGGTCATTATAAAGGAGACGCCTAATGTCGCAGGAGCTGACTTCCTCAAGGCCATAGTGGCAGAGAACAAGGGGAACGTAGTGTTCATCGATTTCTGGGCAACATGGTGCGGACCTTGCAGGATTGGCATTACAGCAATGGAAGCGAAGAAAGCCGAGTTTGCGGGAAAGCCCGTGAAGTTCATCTATGTCACCAATGAAAGCAGTCCGAAGATTGAATGGTCGGGAGCTATCCAGTCAATGCCTGGAACGCACTATCGCGTCAGCGGTGACATCTGGAACAACGTGAAGGAAATAGGCGAAGCCATCCCTCGCTACCTGATGTTCGACAAGGAGGGCAACCTCATCTACGAACACACAGGCTTCAGCGACGAAGTGCTTGAGGAGATTCTCAATAAAATTAGGGAGAACATCTGAATATCATAAACCAAGAAACGGATAAGATTGTAATTAAAGGCGCTGACAAGCGCAAATAAGCGTTAATAAGTTTTGATTGGTTATAGGCTTCATAGCCTTGTGACCAAGCCGCACCACTGGTCTGTGAAGATAGGTGAGGCGGTTTTTTTACACCACATCCCATGAGTAACTATTAAAATTAGTTAAAAAGTAACGATTTTTTATAGTTACGCATTGTCGTATCGGGAAAGTTCTCCTATCTTTGCGACATCATAAAGCAAAAGCAAGAAAAGATGAAACGACTGTCAAAGAAAAAAGAAGAAATAATGAACCTCTTCTGGAGTCATGGCAAGATGTACGTCCGCGAACTGCGGGAACTCTACCCTGACCCGAAGCCGCACTTCAACACGCTGTCAACCCAGGTACGCTCACTTGAGTCCGACGGCTACGTCAAGCATGAGGCAGTGGGTGCTAACTACCGCTACTACCCTGCCATTTCGCGCGAAGAATACAGCAACATGTCGCTATCGGGGTTCATCGGAAAGTACTTCAGCAATTCCTACATGAACGTGGTGTCGTCGTTTGTCAGCGAGGAGAAGATCTCGCTCGACGAGCTGAAGGAGTTGATTCACCAGATTGAGGAAAGTGCCCGATGATGACGTTTCTTTCATACGACATAAAGGTCGCCGTACTGATTGCGGTGTTCTACGTCTTCTACAGGGTTCTGCTGTGCAGGGAGACTCTCCACCGCATGAACCGCATCGTGCTGCTGACGACTGCCGCATTGTCCTTTGTCCTGCCACTCTGCATCATTACCATCCATCGCACGGAGATAATCGCAGGGGCTGCCCCATTAACGGGCTTGACGGAAGGAGCGACAACGGGAATCCCTGGCGCATCGCTATCGGTACAACCATGGTGGCACACAGCCATGATGGTACTTTACATAACAGGTGTGGCAACCGTGATTTGCAAGATCCTGATTTCCCTCATCAGCATTCTCCGTCTCATCCGCAGTGCACAGGATGTCCGCGAGTTCAGGGGGAGTCGTCTTATTATAAGTGATACCCACTCCGCCCCGTTCAGTTGGATGAACTACATCATCATCGGCCGAGACGACTACGAACAGGGCATCGAGGAGATTCTCGAGCATGAGAAGGCACACATCGGCCTTCGCCACTCGTGGGACCTGCTGCTGGTGGACCTGATATCAGCCATTCAGTGGTTCAATCCCGCTATCTGGATGCTTCGCTCCGACATCCGTGACATCCACGAATACGAGGCAGACGAAGCTGTACTCCTCATAGGTGTCAATGTCAGGCACTACCAGTACCTGCTGGTGAGCAAGGCAATGGCAGACAGTGGATTCAGTATCACCAACCAATTCAATCACAGTAACCTAAAATTCAGAATCAACATGATGACAAAAAAGAAATCCAGCAAACGCAGTGCCCTCAAGGCACTCTACATCCTGCCAGTCATAGGCATCAGTCTCGCAGTATCAGCCCGGACCATCGTAGACTACCGGTACGAACAGCCTACGAAGGAAAACCAGACTGTTCTGAATCCAGTCATTCCCGATGATGTCGTTCCTACTGACATCTGCGACAAGCCAGAGGTCATGCCTGAATTCCAGGGCGGAATGGAGAAGTTGTTTGAACACATGAAGAACAACCTGAAATACCCGGCACTTGCCGAAGAACTTGGCGTGCAGGGACGAATATTGGTTCAGTTCATTATCAGCAAGGACGGCAAGGTCTATGACCCACAAGTCATTAGGGCAATCAATCCGAATGACGCAGAAAAGGCCGAGATTACGACAAAAGGCTCGAAGCTGCCGCCTCCTCCACCCGGAGACGAAACCCGCTATGAAAAAGTCACAGCGGCCATCAAGCAGATGAACGACGAAGCCATCAGATGCATCAACGCCACATCAGGCCACTGGACTCCTGCCAAGAACAAAGGCAAGACGGTGAACACGAAATTCGTTGTCCAGACTGTCTACAGACTGAAATAGATGAAAGCATAGAGCAGAAGCAGCAAAGCACCGACACAGGCGATACCAAATTCTTTGCTCTGAGTTCTGCAAACTCCAGAAAACAATACAGGGAGGCATTGATGTCTCCCTGTGCTGTGTTTTGTAGTGTTTGTGTGACTGACGTGTTTAGTCAGCGTATCCTGGGTTCTGCCAAGCCTTCTGCTGTTCTGCAGTGAGGTTGGTTCCGTCTGGGTTCTGAAGCTGGTCGATGAACTTCTGAGGGATTGGACGGAGGTTGTGGCGGTCAGCAACATTTGCGGCGGCTTCCGGGTTGAATGCCTTAGCACGCTTTACGAGGAGTTTGCAACGGCTGAGTTCCTCCCAGCGGTTCCATTCACCGAGGAGCTCACGAGTACGCTCGTTCATGAGGAAGTTGATGAGACGGTCCTTGTCGCCGGAGCATCCAAGTATGCCAAGGATATACTCGTCTTCTGCAGGAAGGTTCTGGTAGCTCTTGATTTCCAGACTTGATGCGTCTGTAGTACGAGCGATTCCTGTAGATAGGTAGTATGTGTTCTTCTGGATGAACGAGATCCGGCATGCTTCCATGTTGGTGAGTTTGTCACCGGCAGCGTTCTTACACTTGCCAAGAGCTGCAGATGCAGTTGAGTTGTCGGCATCGCCTCCGAATTCCTTTGCAAATGCCATTGTTCCGTCGGTGTAGTAGTCGCGTTCCTCTCCCTTCTTCCATGCTGCACGTGCACGGAGCTGGTTGATGGTGCTGATGGCTTCATTGTAATTGCCAAGACGTACCTGTGCCTCTGCCTTTACGATGTAGGTCTCACCCGTACGTGCCATGATGACGTCGCGGTGTGCATCGCCCTTCTCTGCTGTACGTGTACCGTCGTCAGTCTTGTTGATTCCGCACCAGAAGTTGCTCTGTGCAGGGTTTCCTGACACACCATAGTTGCGGTGTACGTACTGTCCGTCGGAATAGAGAGGAATTACGTTCGGTACCCACTTGCCGTTCTCAGGGTTAACGAATGTGTGTTCCACTGCTCCACGTCCGAACGAACCGTAGGTACTCTCGTTGAGGGCACTGTTGCGGTTGTTGAGGATGAACATGATACCTGGGTCGCCCAGTTCAGGTTCTGCTCCTGCCGGACATCCTACAGACTGCATAGTCTCTGGTTTCACGTAGTTGTTGTAGCCGTAGATGGTCTTGAAGGTCTTCCACATACGTGAGTCGTTCACATTGTCGAATACTGCATATGCATACTCGTTTGGACGGCAACGCTGGAAGTCCATGCCTCCGATGTACTGACCGCGCTGTACGTAGCCACCTGAGAAGTTTGAGAACTGTGGGTTGAAGTAGTTGTATGTACGGTTTCCGAATCTACCTGCATAGGATGTTGTGTGCTGTGCAGACATCAGGATTTCAGGATTGCCTTCCTGAGCACAGTCGATTCCTGTCCAGCGGGCATAGAGGTCGATGTAGTTAGGAGTGAGCGGATGTGCCTTTGCAACTTCGTCGCAGAGTGCGATGACTTTGTTGAGGTCTTCCTTTGAGTCATATTTCCCGTTCCAGCTTTCGCAGCGTTCAGACTGACGGAAAAGGAGAGCCTTTGCGAGGAAGTGGGCAGCTGTGTACTTGTCCCAGCCACCTATTCCGCGCTTAGTCTTCTCAGGAAGGAGGTTATAGGCCTGTGTGAGGTCGGAGATTACGGAATTGAGAGTCTCTTCCTCTGTTGCACGGTTGAATGTGCGTACCACGCCTGAAGATGGTTCGAGCTGGAGGACAACTGCTCCGTACTGTGCAAACAGACGGTAGTAGTTGTAGCCACGGAGGAAGTATGCCTCACCGAGACAGGTGTCGTGAGTCTCCTTATTGGTAATCTTGTCGGCACTGGCAATGAGAGAGTTTGCAGTGGAGATTCCGTAGTACATCTGATCCCAGAGTGCTGAAACACCCGGACAGTTGTTGTTTGCTGCACCGTTGGCAGTCGTACAGTCCTGCGGATTCAGACGACCATCGTACGTATTCCAAGGTTCCGACGTGAGGTCGGCTCCATTTGTGAATTCGTCGCATCCGTAGAGTGTGATACCGTAAGCCCATTCGTAGCCGAAGTGCCAGCGGATATTTGCATAGAGGGCTGTTGCGAGATCCGTGATTCCCTGCTCAGTCTCGAAATAGTCGGTGCTGAACGCGGTCTTATTGTCCTCGTCAAGGAAACTTTCGCTACATGAAGTCACTCCTACGAGTCCGGAAACAACCAATGCAGCAATTCCTAATTTATTTATATACTTACTCATAATTCAATGATTTTATATGTTTGTTATTAGAAACCAACCTGCAGACCCATTGTGAATCCTCTGTTGTAGTAAGAAGCGTTCATGTCGAGATCGAGGTAGTCGATTGAAGAAGTGAGGTTGCCCAGGTTTCTGCCCTGGATGTAAACTTTCAGGCGTTCGATACCGATGCTGCTGCAGATGCTCTTAGGGAATGTGTAACCGAGAGAGAGGTTGCGAACCTTGATGAATGAAGCATCCTTGAAACCGAGGAGGCTTGAATAGGAGTCACCACCGGCAGTGCTGTAGACTGGCTTCTGCCATTCTGCACCTGTGTTGTCCGGACGCCAGTAGTCGATCTCACGCTGTGCGTACATACCGAGCTGACCTTCGCCACCTGTGCTGACCATGTACTTGAACCGTCCGTAGAGTTCCACGATGAGTTCAAGTCCCTTGTAAGAGAATGTGTTTGTCCAGCCTGCTGTCCAACGAGGATTTCTGTTGCCGAGGATCACACGGTCATCTGCATCGATCTTGTAGTCACCGTTCTGGTCAACAGGACGAACACTACCTGGTGTGAACTTAGTGCCGTTGGCATTGAACTTAGCCATTTCCTCTGCATCCTCTGCCTGCCAGAGTCCTGCATTGTCATATCCGTAGAATACTCCGATTGACTCGCCGATGAACCATGCGTTTGCGATGTCGTCCTGCTTGCCGTTTGAGAGTTCGACGATCTCATCCTTTACGAAACCTGCATTGATGGATGATACCCACTTGAAGCCCTTGTAGTCTACTGGAGTGCCATAGATGCTGATGTCGAATCCGTAGTTCTTTGTCTCACCTACGTTTGCCATAGTGTTAGGGAAACCTGTAAGAGTTGGGATTGTCATGTTGAGCAAGAGGTCCTTTGTGCGTGACGTGAAGAAATCGATACCTCCACCGAGACGTCCCCTGAAGAATGAGTAGTCAACACCGAAGTTCCACTGAGTGGTCTTTTCCCATCCCAGTTCCTTGTTTGCCATACCTACCTGACTGTTGGTGTAGTATGGTTCGTTGGTTGCGTATGCCTGAACGGCTTCTGCACCGAACGGTACGAAGAATGACTGGATGTTACCGAGTGTTCCGTAAGGGCCTACTCCAGAGTTACCTGTAGTACCTACGCCCACGCGGACTTTCAACTGGTCAATCCATTCGATGTTCTTGATGAACTCTTCCTGGTCGGCACGCCATGCGAGTGCCATTGATGGGAAGAATGCCCACTTGTGACCCTCTGCCAGTACGGATGAACCGTCCCAGCGTCCTGATGCCGTGAGGAGATACTTATCCTGGAATCCGTAGTTGAGACGTACCATGTAGGAATTCATGGAACTCTCAGTGAGACCAGAGCCCATGCCTGCTCCGTATGTGTTTGCATCCGTGATGTCGACACTTCCCATGTTGTGCCATTCGAAGTGCTCGTTAGGGATGTTCTGTGCAGACTCGTTGGAACTTTCGAAATTGTAGCTTGAAGCTGACTGCAGCAATGTCACGCCGATGTTGTGGTCACCGAAGATACGGTTGTAGTCAACCTGATTGTCGAGAGTCCATGAGAGGTAACGGCGAGTGGATGTGGAAGCATAGTTCTTTCCACCTACGCGGTTAGCACTCTGGCTGCTGAGGAAGATACCGTTCCTCCACTGGCGGAAACCAGGACCGAAGGAAATCTTGTATGACAGACCGTCGAGCACATCTACCATCTTGCCGAAGTCTACCTTGCCGTAGAAACTACCGATGGCACGGAACGACTCACGGCTATTGTGTGACTTGCCCCACTCATCGATTACTGTGTACTGGTTTACTACAGAGCCGCCTGGCATGTTGATGATGTCGCCATTCTCATCGTAAGGAACACAGTAGCGGAGCAATGCCTTTGCTGCACCATAGAGGTCTGTAGGACCCGAACTTGTTCCGACCTGACCGGTGCGTGAGAATCCGTAGTCCTGCTCTGAGTAGGAAGCGTTGACGCTACCGCCCATCTTGAACCAAGGAGTTGCCTGGATGTCGTTGGTAAGAGTGAAGTTGTAGCGGGTGAAGTCCTGACCCTTCTGGGTACCCTTGTTGTTGAGGTAGCCGAAAGATACGTAGGCATTCATCTTCTCCGTACCGCCACTTGCACTGATTGTGTGCTGGTTAGATATACCTGTGCGGGTAACCATGTCACACCAGTCGGTATTCTCAACGAGAGAGCCGTCCCATACCGTGTTGTTGTTTGTCCAACCCTTGTTGACGTTAGCCAGAGCGTCTGGGTCACCAGAGAAGAATGACTGGTCCTGAGCGTAGTTTGGCTGGTCGCCTGGGGTGTAGAGGTCTGGATTTGAGTTGTAGTATGCCCAGCGACGCCATGTGATGTAGTCGGAAGCACTCATTGCAGGCTGCTTGTCTACGATATTCTCAAATGTCACACTTCCACTGTAGTTGAGGTGGAGCTTGCCAGCAGTACCGCGCTTGGTAGTTACGAGAACTACACCGTTTGCTCCACGGCTTCCGTAGATGGCAGTAGCACTTGCATCCTTCAGGACACTCACGTTCTCGATATCGTCAGCATTCAGACTCTCGATACCGCCATTCTGAAGAGGCACTCCGTCAACAACGTACAGAGGTTCACTTGTAGCATTGATTGAGCGGACACCACGGATGCGGATGCTTCCGATTTCACCAGGACGCTGGCTTGATGTGATGTCGACACCTGCCACCTTGCCCTGAAGAGCCTCAAACGGGTTGTTTACAGGCTTCGTCTCCAGATCCTGGGATGTAACAGTGGCAACGGCTCCCGTCACGTCCGACTTCCTGCGTACACCATAACCTACGACTACTACGTCGTTGAGCAGGTCGGTGTTCTCCTCAAGAACGATTCTGATGTTCTGACCACGTGCAGCAACTGTTGCTGTCTTGTAGCCCACGTAAGTAACTCGCAAACTCTGATTGCCGGAAACTCCGTCGATGGAGAAGCGACCGTTCACGTCAGTCACCGCACCCTTGCCCGGAACTTCTGCAACCACGACATTTGCACCAATCACAGCGTCACCAGCCTTGTCTACGACTGTTCCGCTAACTGTCTGCGCCTGGATTGCACCTGAAATCAGGAACAATACTCCGAGCAACGCAAATCTCATTGATTTAAAGTTTAACATAAAATAAAATTTGAAAAAATTAAGAGTGTTTATATAATAGCGAATACTATATCACTGTAGGCTGACTGATATTTCAATCAGCGGTCAAGCGATTCAAGGTTCTTCTGTATCATAGGCATTTTCAATTAGTCTTGCAAAGATATGTATTTTCTGTGATATAAACAAAAAGTTTGCTAACTTTTTTTCATTGTCCCAATTCGTGACCATCAACTCCGCCCCTTTCAGTTGGACGAGCTACATCATCGGCCGAAACGATTACGAACAGGGCATTGAGGAGATTCTCGAGTGTGAGAAGGCTCACTCGGACAGGAAGTCTGTATCGTAGGTAAAGTCATCAAAGAATGCAATGCCGAGTGGTTCGGTCGCAGTGGTGTAGGAATAGAGGCTTATGCGAGCGCCTTTCCAGCTGGCACTGCGTTCCGGGAACTGAGGACCTGCGGGAGTGTAGTGGCGGCCGTCGGTGCTGTAGGAGAGCTGCTGGACATTCCTGGCGGCATCGATGTCGAGACGGAGCCATACGGACTTGGTCCTGGACGGGAGTGGCAGAAGGGTGGTGTTCACTCCGTTCTGCTCAAGATAGATGAACGGGGACTTCTTACCGTCCTTCTCGGAGAGTTGCACTCCTACTCCTGCCATGGTGCGACCGAGACAGGCAATGCCTGCACGCTGACCTTCGCGCATGTCGCCGAGGAAGAGCCGTACGGTGGCACAGCCCTCATAGCCCATGGTCTTCTGTGTGACCTGATTGTGCGCATCGTAGAGTGAGTTGGCTGGGGTTGCCTTGATGGCAAGACGGCCCTTGCGTAGAGTGGTGGATATGCAGCCGGGCTGAGGGTTGTGGTTTATCTGCCACTGGAGACCCAGACGGCTGCCGCTGAAATCGTCGTCGGTCTGAGGATGATGGGGCTTCACCTTCACGGATATGTCTGGCTTGCGGACTATCTTCATCGGCTCTCCCACTCCGTTGGAGTCATAGTCGGTACCGATGACAGGGAATCCGTCAGAACCCCATGTCACTGGCTGGAGATGGACGACACGGCCGAGAGGATGGGTCTCCTGGAAATGGTAGAACCACCACTCTCCGTCAGGGGTATCGACAAGGGCTCCCTGATGAGGGCCGTTGACATTGGTCGTGCCTTGTTCGAGTACCCGACGGCCTTCGTACGGACCGTAGATGTCCTTGCTGCGGAGCACCATCTGCCAGCCTGTACCTACTCCACCCTCGGGTATACTGAGGTAGTAATAGCCGTCGCGCATGAGGAACTTCGTGCCTTCTGCCACGGGACCTTCATAGACCACCCTGCCTTCGTCGAGCAACTGTCTGCCGTCCTCGCTCATGCGGTGGATGATGATAGGTCCTGCACCCTTCTTGCTATGACCGAGCCAGGCATTGCCCTTGTCGTCCCAGAGAGGGCAGGGGTCCTCCCACCCCGCCACATCGACTACGTGGTAGAGGGGTTCCCATGGTCCTTCAGGATGTTCGGCAGAGGTCATGTAAAGTCCGGTGCTGGGCATGCACACGAAGATGTAGAACCGACCGTTGTGGTAGCGGATAGCGGGTGCCCAGGTGCCGTCGCCATACCCTCGCATATCGCGGAAGATGTCGAGGTCAATATGGTCATAAATCTGGGCAATGATGGTCCAGTTGACCATGTCGTCAGACTCAAGGACGGGCATTCCCATGTAGTGGAACTCGGAACAGGTCATATAGTACTTGTCGCCCACGCGAATGACGTCGGGATCAGAATAGTCGGCATTGAGGACTGGATTGGCGAAGGTGCCGTCGCCAAGATCTCCCCATCGAGTGTCGGAAACGGAGGTCTGTGCAAGGACTGACGTACTGCCGGCCAATGCCACTGCGGCAAGGGCAAGAATGCGGTTAACGAGAGTTTTCATAATCTTACTGATTTTTGGGAAAAAGCCCCCTCCGTTTTAGGGAGAGGGCAGGTTTTTAATTAAATTGCTGGTAAGTGCCGTCATCAAAGAAGATGCGGATTTCAACCACCTTCCTCTGACGCGGAGCATTCGCTGCCATCGTCGCCACGGTGGTACGGACCACATCCTCCATCGACAAGTTCTGGGAACCTGTCCGCGGAGTGCCATCATTGTGACGGTTCAGTGCCTGGCTGTCGAGGGCGGAGAAGAGTTCTGTGTCTGCCTCTGCCGAGCCGGCTTCGTCTGTGTATTCAATCTGTTGCTTAGTAGTATCTTTGTACATAGTACCAGTTCCCATGAGAACCCATTCGGGACTCAGTTCTGGGAAACCAGCGATGATTCCTCGGAGAATCGGCAGGGTAGGCTTGCTCCTCCCGCTGGTGATGTGGGAGAGAGTCGCAGGTGCAATTCCCGTACGGGCTGCAAATTCCACGTTGGTCATGCCAAGCTGATTGATGAGGAACTCGATTCGTTCTTTATCGTCCATAGCTATTTTCTTTCATTCATTTCTCACTGCCCGGCAAAATTCCTCGCGTATTTATTAACAAGGTGAAAAAACAGGGCAAAATTACCATTTTCGTTTGCGTTTACAAATGTACGGCATTTTTTCCAAACTGCAAAATATTTTTCAATTTATTTTTGTATTTCTATATTTTTTATTTGTATTTGTGAGTTTTTGTATGTAAATCCAGAGTAGGGGGACAGAATTGACAAAATTACATTATGCACAATTTCAATATTCGTGTAATCATTCATCATTTCAAGATATTTTACTGCTTTCCAATTACTTATTAATGTATTTCTCACAAATCAGCACTTCATATAGGGGTTTTAGAGGCAAAACACAGGCATTTATTACATATACAATTCATCTATTTATTACAAGTGCTTGTTTATGTGTTATTTATCGTATAGTGTATTATTATGCATATTTGGAACTTTACATTTACACATCGCAAAATATATGAAATTTTCATTTCTGTAAATGTCGCGTGCGCCTCTACATTCCTATACCGATTTGTTCATCTTTGTCAAACAGACATCACAAACATAAATGTAAAATCTAAAAATGTAAACAAAATTAGCATTACATTTGTGAACCCGATACAGTATAAATTAGTAAATTCTGTCGTTTTTCTGGCATTTCCATACAAGGACAAAGTAAAAATCATCCAGAAAAGCCTCAGAAAGGACTTTTTCGGATACTACACTATCAATCAAGACATTACCCTAAAAATTTCTTGTACGGACTTTTTTTGCTAAAAAATCACACAAAAAGATTTAGTGTAGAGTTTCACGGCAACAGGTTTTCTGTATTTTTACAGTAACCCTCTCCCCCACCCTATATTTCTGAGAAAAAGTTCTCATTTTTTCCCGCTATTTCGACAAAAATTCCAGACAAAAAAAGATCACCAGTAAATCCCCGTGTCCGTGAAGTTGCCACATCAGATGCGAGCGTCGGTTAGTGGAGGATGAAGAATAGCAGTTCCTTCAGGATATCGGAATCGGGAGTGTTGCCCTTGTTGACACCCTTGAGTTTCGCATCGGTCTCGCGAAGCTTCGAGATGATACGCATCGTCTTCATGGCGGAATAGTTCCGCATAGCGTCAAGATAGTCGTTGAGCTGCCATGGCTGGCGCAAGTCAAGGTAAGCCATCAGTCCCTGCTGACTCTTGTCGGGAGAATAATAAGCCTGCATGACTCCCGCAAAGAGACTGAAGAGAAGCGACACGGTCACGATAGGCGGATTGTTCTTAGGATTGTCGTTGAAATAGGCAATAATCTGGTTTGCCTTGTAGACATCCTTTTTTATTATGGCTGCACGGAGCTCCCAGTTGTTGAACTCCTTGCTGATGCCGATATTCTTCTCAATAAGGTCGGCAGTGATGACTCCCTCCCCTTCCGGCATGGTGATGCACAGCTTGTCGAGTTCGCCAGCCATCCTGCTGAGGTCGGCACCGATGTACTGCACCATTATCATCTTCGCGTCTTGTGCGATGGAACATTTCCTGCCGTTCCTGCCAGATGCGAGGTAGTCGTCTATGAAAGAAGGAAGGGCGCTGTCACGAAGTTTCGGACTCTCGAAGACCACACCCATCTTGTCGGCCGAGGCAACGACCTTCTTGCGCTTGTCGACATTCCCGTTCTTGTAGGATATGACGAGTATGGTAGATGGAAGCGGACTCTGGACATAATAATTCAGGTCCTCGAAATGCTGGAGATTCTGTGCCTCCTTCACCAGCACGACCTGATATTCCGACATCATGGGATAGCGCTTTGCCATGTTGATGACATCGCCGACCTTGGTATCGTGAGTGCAGTAGACGGTCATCTGGTTGAAGCTCTTCTCGTCCTCAGTGAGCACAGTACGGTCAATGGCATCGACTATCTGATCAATGTAGTACGACTCTTCCCCCATGAGAAGATAGACGGGAGCGAACTGTCGCTGCTCTACCGACTTAATTATTTCGTTATATGACCAGACCTTCTTTGCCATTGAATATTTTTTTGTATCTTTGCACAAAGGTAGTAATTTTTACTGAAACGGTAAACTAAAACAGGAACAAATTTATGGATAAACTGAACTTACCCGAATATGCAGCCGTGATTCGGGAGCACGAAGGAAAGGAACAGATATACGACCGACTCCGCAACAGGTTCGTGGCACTCACTCCAGAGGAATGGGTAAGGCAGAACTTCGTCAACTACCTCATAGAATTCAAGGGCTACCCTCCTGCCCTGATGGCTAACGAGATTCAGATATCCCTCAACGGCATGAGCCGGCGCTGCGACAGCGTGGTGTACAACCGCAGCATGCAGGCCAGGACGATAATCGAATATAAGCGCCCAACGGTAGAAATCACTCGCAAGGTATTTGAGCAGATCAGCCGCTATAACCTGGTGATGAAGGTGGACTACCTCATCGTCAGCAACGGAATGAAGCACTACTGCTGCAAGATGAACTACGAGAGCCAGACCTTCAAATTCCTCACTGACATTCCCGAATTCAGAGACGACATCGAGACAGCACGAGAAAAAGCGAAAAACGGGAAATAAGGGACAATATCACACTATTAGTCGCAGATAATTTCGTGTGTCATAGCACGGCATTTGTGCGGATAGTTCTGCGACACCGTTCTCCTTCCGCCCAGAATGATTCCAAGAACATGATGTCATAGAAAGAGTGAGTGAATGACCTATGAAATTTTCTACGACACACGCAACAAGCAAAACAGGCTCACAAATATCTGTAAGCCTGTTTTTATAATATCCGTAACGAACAAGAAAATCAGTCCTGACTTTCTTCTTTTGCTCTTCTGCGACGGCGTGGTTTTTCTTCCTTTACAGGAGTGTCGAGTTTTACTCCTGCGAGTTCTGGATCGATAAGGATTCTGCCACAGTATTCGCATACGATCACCTTCTTGCGCATACGGACATCAAGTTGCTTCTGAGGAGGAATCTTTGAAAAGCATCCACCACAGGCATCACGCTGTACATACACGATTCCGAGGCCATTCCGGCTGCTCTTGCGAATACGTTTGAAAGACATCAGAAGGCGTGGTTCTATCTGAAGCTCAAGGTCTTTGGCCTTTTCACGGAGACGTTCCTCATCGGCTTTTGTCTCTTCCACTATCTCTTCGAGTTCTTCCTGCTTGATCTGGAGGTCACGCTCACGCTCTTCAAGAGTTGCGGCACTCTTCGCAAGAAGCTCTTCCTTTTCCTTCTCAGCCTGCTGTGACTCACGGATACGCTTGTTGCAGAGTTCAACCTCAAGTCCCTGGAACTCAATCTCCTTGTTGAGAGTATCGAACTCACGGTTGTTGCGTACATTGTCAAGCTGCTCCTTGTACTTCACGATATGAGAACTTGCCATTTCGGCCTTTGACTTGAACTCGTTGATGTTAGCACGGATGACCCTGATATCTTCCTTTGCCTTTTCAATACGAGTCTTGAGTCCTTCGATTTCGTCTTCGAGATCTTCCACTTCGAGAGGAAGTTCACCACGCAACGTACGGATGCGGTCAATCTCGGAAAGGATAGTCTGTAACTGGTAGAGGAGTTTCAGTCTGTCTTCTACCTGCATCTCTTCGGGTGCGACTTTCTTTGTTGCCATAATTTTAATTTGCTGTTTTAGTTATCTTGTTCTTACTGTTTTCTATCTTGGCTTCGATATCATGCCCTGGAACACCTTACAGGTAGTTGACAGGATTCGTCTTGCATTCCGTCTCGTAGACAGGAATATCCCGGCAACTGTCCGTGATTATCCTGCGAAGGAGCTGCACCGTGTACTGTTCCGTCTCGAAATGTCCGAGTTCCACAAGAAGTATGTCGTTTTCGTATCCAAAGAAATGATGATACGAAATCTCGCCCGTGATGAACGCGTCAGCCTTCCGGGCAATGGCATCAGACACGAGGAAGGAACCGGCACCGCCACAGAGGGCCACCGTACGGACAGACTCCCTGCAACAGTCGTTGTAGCGTGCCACTCCGGCCCTAAAAATCCGACGCACCTCTGCCACGAACTTTTCCTTCGACATAGACTCAGGCAGTTCCCCGATAATTCCGGAACCACCACTGCCGCTCACGTCAGGGACAAGGAAACGTACATTCAGGAGTCCCATCTTCTCTGCCATCATGAAGTTCACCCCACCCTTTGCGTTGTCAAGATTGGTATGGGCGGCATAGAGAGTCACTCCGTTCCTTATCGCCTTGCAGATGCAGCGGCCGACATAATCGTTCGTGGTAATTTTCTTCTGCGAATGGAACAGCAGGGGATGATGCGACACAATCATGTTGCAGTTCTTTCGAACGGCTTCATCAATCACTTCTTCCGTGACATCCAAACATAATAAAATACCTGAGACCTTTTCGTCCGGAACCGACTGAACTTGTACACCGGCATTGTCAAAATCTTCCTGGAGAGCCAGTGGTGCAAATTCTTCAAGAGTATTTATAATCTCTTTTATTTGCATTACGGATGCAAAGGTAAGAAATATTTGCGAATTTCGGATTACGAATTACGAATTTTCTATGAAAAATGGTATGTTTGGCACTATTTTTTATATAAATAATAAGGTGACAAGCGATTTTTCACACTTTTTCTTCATTTTTTTTGCAAATTTATTTGGTAGTTTCAAAAAGTCGCACTACCTTTGCAGTGCCATAGTAAAGTAGTACACTATACAAGAGTACAGCACTGACATCAGAACGGCATAAAGCGAACAATATAAAAACCATTTAAACAAACAAGAAAAATGTTAGAAATCAACAACATCACATTCGGCTACAATTCATTGAAGCCAGTCCTTCAAGGATTTTCGCTGAAGTACGAGGAGAACGGCGTCTATGGTCTGCTCGGCAAGAACGGAACAGGAAAGAGCACCCTGCTCTACCTCATCATGGGTTTGCTCCGTCCGAAATCCGGAGAAATCAAGTTTAACGGAACAGACACGAGTCTTCGCAGCACGGAGACACTGTCGGACATGTTCATCGTACCGGAAGAATATAACCTGCCAAACATCAGGCTCAGCGAGTACATCCGTACCCTCGCCCCACTCTATCCGAGATTCAGCGAGGAGATGTTGAGAAAATGCCTTGACGGTTTCGAGATGGAACGCGGCGCAAACCTCATCTCGCTCTCCATGGGACAGAAGAAGAAGGTATATATGTGCCTTGCCCTTGCAACCAAGGCCCGTCTCCTCATGATGGACGAACCTACAAACGGGCTCGACATCCCTTCGAAGAGCCAGTTCAGGAAGGTGCTCGCAGGAAGCCTTGACGAGGACCAGACTGTAATCATCTCCACGCACCAGGTGAAAGATGTGGAGCTGTTGCTCGACCATGTCACCATGATTGACGACAACAAGGTACTGGTCAACGACAAGATAGAGAATCTCTTCGGCGAAAATGAGAATGTTGATTTAGAAAGATTGTTTAACGAAAAATATCAAAGGTCATGAAGAACTTCAACAAGACACGCTTCGGCAGTTACGGCAAGTGGGACCTTGCCATCAACAAAGGCATGTACAAGAATGCAACAATCATTATCATCTGCCTGTTCCTGGGCGTAACAATTCTCGGATTCCTCATTTCGGCCACATCCACACACGCATTTTCGCCATCCGATCCCGTAGTGAGCGCAATGATGTTCAGGACAGCGACAGTGAACGTATTTAGCTGGATGTCCAAGATTTTCACATGGTCAATGATAATCATGTCAGGATATCTCTTCCACAACATGCTGACCAAGCAGGGCAGGATAATGGAGCTGACCGTCCCAGCAACGGCACAGGAGAAATACTGCTGGCACGTACTCATCAACATCTTCGGCACAATGGCGCTCTGCCTCATCTGTATAGAAGTGTGCGACGCTATCTATGCACTACTCTCATTATGTGTCATAGGTTCAGACGCAGTCATGTCATTCTGGTCAATCATCGTGAACCCCACAAACCTAATTACAGGCATGGTGGCAGGCAAGATCAATTTCAACGGAATGAGTCCCGAAGATATCGACATAATAAAATCCGCCATTGGAGAGTTCACACCACTCATCAGAATAGCATGGATTGCTGAAATCAACAGGATATTCTTCCTCACAGGCGTATTTGCCATCGTAAACTCAATCAAGTACAAGAACAACATCCCTGTCACCATACTCATCCTCATAATACTCGTAATCGCACTCGTCATCGCACTCATTCCTGTAATGGCATTTGCTTTCAGCCATTTATACGAGACTGGTCCCGAAGTGCTGGTACCAGAGATAATGCACAACATTCTCTATATTGTCTACGTACTGTTCGGAACCGAGGCACTTGCCGGAATTATCTGCTGGATAATGTCATGGAAGAACTTCAAGAAGGCCCAGCTGGTGAATTCATTCAACAAATAAGGCACACACATTATTAATAAACATTAAATCTTTTGTGTTTTATGACATTTAATGAAAAAAAATCCATATATTTGCAAATCGCAGACAAGATATGCGAAGACATCCTCACTGGCGAGTACAGGGAAGACGGCAGGATCCCATCCGTAAGGGAGACAGCGGCAGAGGTGGAAGTGAACAGCAACACCGTGATGCGCACCTACGACTACCTCCAGGGACAAGAAATCATCTACACCCAGAGAGGGCTCGGCTACTTCGTGAGTAAAGGTGCCCAGAACGCCATCAAGGAGATGCGGAAGAACGAATTCGTGAAAGAAACCCTCCCCGAGATTGCCCACACGATGAAGACCCTTGGAATGACTCCTGAAGAAGTTATTAATTATATAAATGAACTATTATGAACCACAAACAGACCATCATGAACAAGGTATTGGGAATTATAACCATAAGCATTCTTTTTGCCCTCTCACTCACAAGTTGCGTCAACGAGAATGCCATCAAGAAAGCCTTGGAAGAAGTTATTAATGATGCCGTAGAAGATGCCGTAGAAGACGCTGTCGAAGATGGCTTCGATGGAACCAAGGGATTCCGTCCATCTCCAAAATGGGGAAAGGTGAGTGTCAAGGACTTTGGCAACCTTACACCATTTACAGCCATCAAGGCAGAAGGAAAAGTTGACATCAATTTCTTCCAGACAAATGAAATCAACAAAAACGAGGAATATTCCGTATCTTTTTTTGGCAATGAAAAAGTATTCGACCACTATGATGTCAAGGTCAGCGACGACGGGGTGCTACTCATAACAGCCAAGCAACGACTCGACAGCAGGGAGCCAAAGATTTCAGTCAACGTCAAGGCTCCAGACCTCACCCATATCACCATGAGCGGCACAGGAGATTTCACCTTAGGAGGTGAGACGCCGGCTGAACTTAGCGAACTCACCATCATGATGAGCGGTACAGGGGACGTAGAATTCCTCAACAGCCTCAACTGTACAGGCGACCTCTCAATCAGCAACTCCGGCACAGGGGACGTCAAGATTCGCAAAATGACATGCCATGATGCCGTCTTCGACAACAAAGGAACAGGTGACATTGACGTTGCAGTGAAGGCCGTCAACATCAAGGCTACATCATCCGGAACCGGAGACATAGACCTTGAAGTTGACTGTGACAAAATCATAGCCCTTGCAAACGGAACAAGCGAAATAGAGATTGAAGGTACTGCCCGCACTTTCGTACGCGAATCAAGCGGACTGGGGAAAATCGATTCCAAGAAACTCAGTGCCGGCAAAATAATCCGCACAGAATAGTCACAATTCCACAGCTGAGAAAGAGTGCACAGACACTCATCTTCAGCCAGGGCAACCAAGACCTCCGGGGCAGATTTCTGTTTCGGAGGTCTTTATTTTTAACCCACATTGCAGTATCTAATCATGTAACTCCCTGTCCTTCAGGAGGCGGTTTTTTTGAGACGGATTTTTGTGGGACACATATTTTAGGCTCATCCGCAATTTGGAGTGATAAAACGCTCCGCGCACTAGAATTAAAGGAATTATAGTCTATGGAATTAACAAGAAGGGCAAGATGTGGCTCTGGCTTCGCTTCGCCAATGGAAACAAAATAATTCACGAATAAATTTTCGGGCAATTCACGGCAAATTCGTGTTACGCCGTAGGCAATATTGCGCCCAAGGCGCTTATTTCTTCAACGAAAATGCCCGTGAATTATCCGCGAATTTTATCGAAAATTAATTCTTGTTACACCGTTGACAGCCCTGTCACTTGTGGCTGAAAAGTTGTGCAAACCGAATGCAAAACCATGCTTGCATGAGTTGTCTTCACGCATTGTATATGTTTTTAAGGTGTTCAGGCGAGCATAGCTCGGAGGTCTGAGGTGCAGCCAACTTTGCGGAAAACGAAAATGCTTAATAATTCCAAGATTTATATTCACTAATTCTAGTGTAAAAGCAACCATCACTTCAAATGTCGGAAGAACCAAATATTTTTCCAGTGATATGTACAAAACATTGCCATCAGCCCTTAATAAATTAATGTCTGATAACTCCGAGCTCTGCTCGCCTGAGTGGCCGAAGCGCCCGAAGAATGTTTAGATTAATGGTCATTAATGTTTTAAAATAAAAGATAAAGTCAAATTAATATAATTCTATTATATTAAAAGCAAATTTCCTTTATTTCAAGCAAGGCAGTTCACTGAGTTCATTCTGTTCACAACAATAGGAGTAACTGGAGTAACCAGAGTAACTGCTATCCGTGAGATGCACGACTGCATTCTTTCAATTCTTTCAGTTGTCAGTTGCGCAGATATGAGAGTGAGGGTGGATATAAAGAGATAATTATATATATTTATATATAATTAAAATTTTGACCGCCCGTATATATGGAAATTCTTTTCTTTGAAAACTGAAAGATTTGAAAGAAACTGCACAAGCCGTGGGAAATGCACATACGACATCTGGGACAACCCATTGCCGTTCCACAGACATTTCGTACCTTTGCACCAGTTATGGAAACCTCATCCCATCTGCTGAAATGAACATCCTAACCGCTGAAACAATCATCCTGTCCGCTAATATCAACCACTCATGCCTCCCAAAAACAATGGAGATTCTCCTGCCCAAAAAGAACTTTACCCTCTTAAACCTTTAAACTTTTAACCCTTTAACCCCTTACAAAATGTCCATCAACTACCAAATACAAGAGCTGCTTGACGCCCTAGAAGGCGAACAGCGAACCTACCCACGTCCGCTGACCTACAACCAGTTCGGCCACAAGAAGATGGCTTCACGCATCGCCATGGAATCCGGAGTCCAGCGAGGTGCCGTAGAAGCCGTCCTCGCAGGTCTGCCAGATGCCATAAAGCACATCCTCCTCGAGGGACATACAGTCAAGATCAATGGCCTCGGAACGTTCTCG
>CALELI010000097.1 GCA_937902455.1 uncultured Prevotellaceae bacterium
ACCGATGGTACGGCCAGACCAAGCTGAGTGCCTACGCCTCGCCCAACTACCGTGCCTCGGCCAACCTGCACTACCTGACGGAAAAGGATCCGCTGAACTTCTTCGTCCGTGCCTCGGACAACGGAAGCCAGACCTATGGCGTGTATGGCGAGAACGACTACGAATACGGCAACTCGCCCATGCGCCAGCAGTATGGCAAGTTCTCCTACCAGCACAACTGGAAGCCCAAGAAGGTGGATTCTTCCTACAACCAGGACCACTGGAGCGTCAGCACCTCACCCCAGCATCTGGACAGCCATCAACATTTATGGATCAACGAGGAGACCTTCCTCAGCGGACAGCCATCGACCTTCAGCAACAGCCATTTCTACAACTACAATCATAGTCTCAATGCACCCCTTAGCCTCGGCACCCAGTTGCACCTGGGGCCCCGCACCTCGTTGTCGGTGGATGTGAATGGAGTGGCATGGAGGAGTGGGGGTGTGTAGGGCATCTCGATGACGTCGGGCATGTGGCATGCGGCGGACGTGTCGAGTATGACGTTGCGGATTCCTGTGGTGTCGGGGGGCTGGATTTCGAGTATGGTGGTGTGGAGTTCTCCTGCATCGAGTGCCACTGCCTCGCCGGGTTCGAGGTAGACCTGGAGGGAGTATTCTTCCTTCATGCGGAGGATGCATCGGCAGAGGAGATCGAGGTCGTAGCCCGGGCGGGTGATGTGGTGGCCGCCGCCGAAGTTTATCCACCGGATGTGGCTGAAGTACTTGCCGAACCTGTGGACGACGGCATTGAGGGTGGTCTTCAGGTCGTCGGAGTCCTGTTCGCACAGTGTGTGGAAGTGGAGTCCGTCGATGAGCTGGAGCAGGGACGGATGGGTGCTGATGCTCTGCTCGAGGACGTGGAGCGGTGTGCCCAGACGGCTTCCGGGGGCGCAGGGGTCGTAGATGGCATGTCCCTGCTGGGTGGAGCATTCGGGATTGATGCGGAGGCCCACCTGGAGGCCTGCATCCCTTGCCTTCTGTCCGAACCGGAGCAGCTGGGCGGGGGTGTTGAACACGATATGGTCGCAGATGCGGCATATCTCGTCGATGTCCTCTTCCCTGTAGGCGGGGGAGAACACGTGGTTTTCCTTTCCCGGCATTTCCTCATGGCAGAGGCGTGCCTCGAACAGCCCGGAGGCGGTGGCTCCTGAAAGGTAGCGTGAGACGAGGGGATAGAGCCCGTAGAGGCTGAAACATTTCTGTGCCAGCAGTATGCGGCAGCCTGTCTGGTCCATCACGCTGCGAAGGACCTTCAGGTTGCTTTCTATCTTTTCCTTGTCGATGAGAAAATAGGGAGTCATGATTGAACTGGCTACGCCAGAGTGAAAAGTGAAAAGTGAAAAGTGAGAAGTGAATAGTGAAAAGTGAAAAGTGATTAGCGATTAGCGATTGGCTTTGTTTACTTGGCCGTTAGCCGTTGGCCATTGGCTTTTCAGTTCCTGCAAAGTAGGCTGCACCTCAGCATAACTTAAGTAAACTTAGTTCTGCGTTCGGTTTGCACTACTTTTCACTTTTCACTATTCACTATTCACTCTGGCGTAGCCAGTTATTCCACGAGTGCTGGGTTTTCGTCGACTTGCCAAGGGAGACCCCATTTGTTGAGGGCATCCATGTATGGGTCGGGATCGAACTCCTCGACGGTGAATACTCCCGGCTTTTTCCAGAGTCCGTTCATCACGAGGGACGTGCCTATCATGGCAGGAACGCCCGTGGTGTAGGATATTGCCTGGGAACCTACTTCCCTGTAGCATTCCTGGTGGTCGCACACATTATATATATATATGTTGCGTGGCTTGCCGTCCTTTACGCCTGTGAAGATGCAGCCGATGTTGGTCTTGCCTACGGTGCGAGGACCGAGGGATGCAGGGTCGGGAAGGAGTGCGCGGAGGAACTGGATAGGAACTATCTGCTGTCCGTTGTAGTCTACTGGCTCTGTGCCGAGCATGCCTACGTTCTCGAGACATCGCATGTGGGTGAGGTAGCTCTGTCCGAAGGTCATGAAGAAACGGATGCGTCTGACGCCCGGAATGTTCTGTGCGAGGGACTCTATCTCTTCGTGGTGGAGCAGGTACATGTCCTTCTCGCCCACGCCGTCGAAGTTATATGTGCGGTGGATTTCCATCGGACGGGTCTCTACCCAGTGTCCGTCTTCCCAGTAGGAACCGTTTGCGCTCACTTCGCGCAGGTTGATCTCGGGGTTGAAGTTGGTGGCGAACGGGTATCCGTGGTCGCCTCCGTTGCAGTCGAGGATGTCGATGGTGTGGATCTCGTCGAAGTAATGCTTCAGGGCATAGGCGGTAAACACGCTTGTGACTCCCGGGTCGAAGCCGGTGCCGAGCAGTCCGGTGATTCCTGCTTCCTCGAAGCGCTTGCGATATGCCCACTGCCATGAATAGTCGAAATAGGCCGTGAATCCTTTCTCGCGGCATCGCTTCTCGTAGATGGCACGCCATTCAGGATTGTTGGTGTCCTCGCATTCGTAGTTGGCAGTGTCCACATAGTGTACTTTCGTCTGGAGGCATGCGTCCATGATGGTGAGGTCCTGATAAGGCAGGGCGAGGTTGAGAACCACGTCGGGTTTCACCTCGTTGATTAATGCCACCAGTTCGTCCACCTTGTCGGCATCCACCTCGGCAGTCGTGATGACAGCCTTGGTCTTGCCTTCCAGTCTTGCCTTCATGGCATCGCACTTGCTTACAGTACGGCTGGCAATACAAATCTCGTTAAATACTTCAGAATTCTGTGCACATTTCTGAATAGCTACTCCGGCAACGCCGCCACAGCCAATGATCAATACTTTTCCCATGTTTTAGTTATCAGTTTTCATTATTCATTATTCATTATTCAGCCATTAGCCGTTGGCCACTAGCCATTGGCTTTTCAGTTCCTGCAAAGTAGGCTGCACCTCAGCATAACTTAAGTAAACTTAGTTCTGCGTTCGGTTTGCACTACTTTTCACTTTTCACTTTTCACTTTTCACTCTGGCATAGCCAGTTCAAGTATGAGTTCCCTGAGGAGCTTGCATGCCGCGGCGGTTGACACACCGCTGACATCAAGTGTAGGCGCGAGTTCGCAGACATCGCAGCCGACTACATTCAGCTTCTGGCAGACAAGTGCCACGGCTTCACGCAGCTCCCTGAATGTCACTCCACCGGCTTCGGGGGTTCCTGTTCCCGGAAATTCGGATGGGTCGAGGACATCGAGGTCGATGGTGAAATAGACAGGTGCGGCAGGACCGATGTTCTCTGCCACACTTCTTACATCCTCAAGCGAGAATGGATGGAAGTCGGTATGTCCGCCACGGGCAAACACCCATTCGGCTTTCTCTCCCGAGCGTATGCCAAACTGATGAATCTTCCCGTCGCCGATGATGTCGTGGCAGCGACGGATGACACAGGCGTGTGACAGACGTACGCCGAGATAGTCGTCGCGCAGGTCGGCATGTGCATCGAAATGAATGATATGGACATCGGGGTATTTCTTCTGCACCTCACGGAATGCTCCCAAGGTCACAAGATGTTCTCCGCCAAGCATGAGTGGCAGTTTCCCGTCGGACAATATGTTGGCAGTGTGTCGGGATATTTCGTCGAGTGCCATTTCTGACGAGCCCATCGGGAGTTCGATGTCGCCTGAATCGAAGATGCTGACGTCCTCGAGGTCCATGTCGGAATATGGCGAATAGGTCTCGATTCCATAGGATTCGTGACGGATGGCGGCACTTCCGAACCGTGCACCTGGACGATAGCTGGTGGTGGAGTCAAACGGAGCCCCAAACAGGACTATGTGCGACTCGTCGTACTCTGCATCACAGGCAATGAATGTCTCTATATTCTTTCTCATTTTTCACTTTTCACTATTCACTATTCACTCTGGCGCAGCCAGTTAATATTCTACCTCAACTTTCTCCAGCATCTTCTCTACATAGGCTGGCAGGGCAAAGCAACCACAATGGAGGTTAGTGGTATAGTATCTTGTCTCTATTCCTCTTGCATTCCATCGGGCTACATCAATGTCGTTCACCGGATGGTATTTCTTGGATGCGAAACCGAAAAGCCAGTAGCCTGAAGGGTAGGATGGGATGTGTGCCTGATATACACGGCTTATCGGGAAACTCTCCACGATGCGCTTGTGGGCCTTCTGGGTTTCCAGCCGGTCATCATCGTAGAAAGGCGACTGATGCTGGTTGACCATGATTCCATCTTCCTTCAGTGCCTTGTAGCACGATCCGTAGAACTCGCGGGAGAAAAGACTTTCTCCTGGTCCGTAGAATCCAGCAGAGTCAACTATGATGACATCGTATTCGCCCACGATGTGACGGATGAAACGCAGTGCGTTCTGGGAAAAAATCGTGACGCGAGGGTCGTCCAGCCCCTGTGCCGAGAATGGCAGATACTTCTTTGCGGCCTCGACTACTCCTACGTTCACTTCCACCATGTCGATTCGTTCCACTTCCGGATATTTGAGCAGTTCGCGTACCACGCCTCCGTCACCGGCACCAAACACCAGTACCTTCTGCGGGTTCGGATGTACCGCCATCGGGATGTGGGTCATCATCTCGTGGTAGATGAACTCGTCCTTCTCGGTCATGATGATATAGCCGTCGGCGGTGAGGACACGACCGTATTCAGGTGATTCGAATATGTCGATGCGGTTATGGTCGTTCTCTTCCGAGAAGATGAGCTTGTCGACCTTTATTGAGAGTTTAACGTCTTCAGTGTGAAGCTCAGAAAACCAAAAATCCATTCTTCAGTATTGTTGTGTATAGAGTTTATGGGTTAAAGTTTGTAGGTTAAAGTTTATGGGCTTCAATGCTCAATAGACCGTTGCCTCCTTGATTACATTCAGCCTTTCAATCTTCGGGTCCTCAGGGCCAGTCATGGAACAGCCTTTCTCCTTTGCATAGATTATATATTCTATGATTTCCTGAGTTATTCGTTCTCCCGGTGCAAGGATAGGAATTCCAGGAGGGTAACTCATCACGAACTCCGTACAGATACGTCCCTCCGTCTCACGGATTGGAATCATTTCTTCCTTTGGCGCATAGAAGGCTTCCTGAGGGGTCATGATGACGGACGGATTGATATATTCGTGGTCGAACATACCGCTACGGTCGCGCTTGTATCTGCGGCGAATGTCGTAGAGGGCACTTACGAGCCGTTCTATCTCTCTCATTCTGTCGCCGATGGAAATGTATGCGAGGGTGTTGCCGATGTCTCCTAATTCCATCTGGATGTCGTACTCGTCCCTGAGCAAGTCGTATACCTCGATTCCTGCAAGTCCTACGTCGAGGGTGAAGACCGTGAGCTTCGTCTTGTCGAAATCATAGATGGAATCACCGTTTACGAGTTCTGAACCATAGGCATAGAAGTCACCAATCTTGTTTATTTCCGTCCTTGCATATTCAGCCATGCTGACCACTTCACGAAATGCCTCCTTGCCTCGGAGAGCGAGGTTGCGTCGGGATATGTCGAGTGAAGCCAGGAGCAGATAGGATGCACTTGTCGTCTGAGTCAGGTTGATGACCTGGCGAACATAGCCTGAGCCGACAGTGGAATTGGTGAGGAGGATGCTGCTCTGAGTGAGGCTGCCTCCTGACTTGTGCATCGATACACATGCCATGTCGGCTCCTGCTGACATGGCAGAGATTGGAAGATCTTCGCCAAAATAGAAATGAGTGCCATGCGCTTCGTCCACCAGTACCATCATGCCATGGGCATGTGCCAGTTCTACAATCTTCTTCAGATTGGAGCAGACTCCATAGTAGGTAGGGTTGTTCACGAGTATTGCAACTGCATCCGGATTGTCCTCAATGGCTTTCTGGACCTGGGATATCTTCATTCCAAGTGCGATTCCCAACCGCTTGTCAACATCGGGATTGACATATATCGGAGTGGCACCGTTGATTACCAGTGCATTGATTACGCTTCGGTGTACATTCCTTGGAAGAATGATTTTCTCACCTTTCTTGGATGCCGTGAGAACCATTGTCTGCACGGCAGAAGTAGTTCCGCCTACCATCAGGAAGGCATGGGCAGCACCAAATGCCTCAGCCGCCAGGTCTTCTGCCTCCTTTATGACAGAAATCGGGTGGCAGAGGTTGTCGAGAGGTTTCATGGAATTAACATCCAACTCTACACATTGCTTTCCAAGTAATTTTACTAATTCGGGATTTCCACGACCATGTTTGTGCCCAGGAACATCAAAAGGAACTACACGATTCCGTCTGAATTCAACAAGCGCTTCATATATAGGCGCAAAAGATTGATTACCCAATTTTACTTCTAATTAGCTGATTAATTCTTTTGAAGATGCAAATGTAAGAATTTTATGTGAATACTCAATCATTTAAGGGCAAAAAAATCACGAAAGTTGTCTATATAATAAATAATGTGTACCTATCGCTAGTTTCACTCGCGCAAAATACTTACACTCGGAAATATCATGCAAACCGAGTGCAGAACTAAGTTTGCTTAAGTTATGCTGAGGTGCAGCTGATATTGCAGGTACTGAAAAACTCAAATAAATTTGGTTTTTCACTCGCTTAATCGTATCTATCGCTCGTTTCACTTGCGCAAGATACTCACGCTCGGAAAAACTCAAATAAATTTGGTTTTTCACTCGCTTAATCGTATCTTTGTGGAAAATTTGACATGGATTGTCTGAATTATAATATTGATAAGTGTGTGGAGGCTTTCTCGACGATGAGAGAGGGAATGCCGCCGTTCTCCGTGTTGCAGCCGCATCAGACTCACACGGACAATGTAGTGGTGGTGGAGCGCAGGGACATGACTCGTGAGGACCTCCGTGGAGTGGATGCCTTGGTGACGAACTTGCCGGATTTCGGTATTGCAGTCAGGACGGCGGATTGTGTGCCTATACTGATGTATGACGGCAGGAATGGTGTGATAGCTGCCGTGCATAGTGGCTGGAAGGGTACTGTGGCAAAGATCTCGCAGAAGACGATAAGAGTCATGGAGGAACGGTTCGGCTCTGAAACCGTAGATGTGAAGGCCGTGATAGGCCCGAGTATTGGCCCTGACAGTTTTCAGGTTGGCAGCGAGGTGGCTGACAAATTCCGCGAGGCAGGTTTCCCTATGGATGAAATCCTGACCGACAGAGGCTCGAAAGAAGAAGGCACGATGAACGGCGGGCTACATATCGACTTGTGGAAGGCTAACCAGTTTCTCCTTGAGGAAATGGGTGTGAAGGCAGAAAACATACATGTCTCAGGCATCTGTACATACAAAAACAACGATAAGTTCTTCTCTGCTCGACGCGAAGGAATGAAATGTGGGAGAATTATCAATGGGATAAGACTGAGCAAGGCTCAGAGTGAAAAGTGAAAAGAGAAAAGTGAAAAGAGATAGAAAAATGTCGTGAATGTCAAAATAAATGTGTAAATTTGCAGGCATGTTTTGGAATCCGATAAAAGAGTGTATGAGCAGGGACGAGATGACAGCCCTGCAGGGGAAGCGCCTTAGGAAGGTGGTGGAACTGGTGTACCATAATGTGCCGTTCTATCGCAATAAGATGCAGGAGCTGGATTTACAGCCAGAGGATATCAACTCGATAGAAGATGTGGCGAAATTGCCGTTTACCACCAAGCAGGACCTGAGAGACAATTACCCTATTGGATTACAGGCAGTTCCTCAGGGACAGATTGTCAGGACTCACGCATCGAGTGGAACTACTGGTAAGCCGACTATCGTGGGGTACACGAGGAAGGACATCGGAGTGTGGAGTGAAGCATGTGCGAGGGCACTGACTTCGTTCGGACTTACTCGCGACGACATTTTCTCGGTAGCTTATGGCTACGGATTGTTTACCGGTGGACTTGGCGTGCACTACGGAGTGGAACGACTTGGCGCCACGGTGATTCCTGCATCGACAGGTAACACGGAGAAGCACATCACCCTCCTGAGAGACCTTGGCATTACAGGCCTGGCATGTACTCCTTCATACGCCCTCCATCTTGCAGAGACCATGGAGAAAATGGGTATCAACCCGAAGGACCTGAAACTCCGTATCGGAGCTTTCGGAGCAGAACCGTGGACAGAGGACATGAGGCACGAGATTGAATCTCGACTGGGAATCAAGGCTTATAACATATACGGATTGAGCGAGATTTCCGGACCTGGAGTGAGCTATGAATGTGAGGCTCAGTGTGGGTCGCACATCAATGAAGACCATTTCTTCCCGGAACTCATTAACCCTGAAACACTCGGGAATGTGGGTGACGGAGAGGTCGGTGAACTTGTGTTCACAACTCTCTCGAAGGAAGGAATGCCGTTGCTCAGATATCGTACAAAGGACCTTACGACACTTGACCACACTCCATGTCCGTGTGGAAGGACAAATGTGAAGATGGGACGAATACTTGGCCGAAGCGATGACATGCTCATCATACGAGGTATAAATATCTTCCCTTCACAGGTGGAAAGCGTGATCCTGAGTGTCGGCGAGTTTGCGCCTCAGTATATGATTATCGTGGACAGAAAGGGCAACCTCGACACCATGAAACTTCAGGTAGAACTGAAACCAGAGTATTTTGTAGACGACTTCCCTCTCATGGAACAGAAGAAGAAAGCTCTTACGCAGAAACTTCGCAGTGTGCTCTCAATTACGGCACAGGTGGATCTGCTTCCTCCAGGAAGTATCCAGCGTTCAGATGGAAAGGCGTCACATGTAATAGATAATAGAAAAATATGAAAAAAGAAGATTGTTTTAATCCCGAGTTTGAGATGATGTCTCGTGAGGAAATCGAGGCATTGCAGCTCAAGCGACTGAAGGCGACAGTAGAGCACTGCATGAACTCACCGTTCTACAAGCAGCGTCTCGGAGAATGTGGAATTACTGCAGAGAGTATAAAGACACTTGATGATCTCCGCAAGATCCCGTTTACGACCAAGCAGGACTTGAGAGATACCTATCCGTTCGGAATCGCTTCCGTTTCGCTCGATAAATGTGTGCGTCTGCACTCGTCGAGTGGTACGACAGGCAACCCGACCGTGATTCTCCATACACAGAAAGACCTTGACCAGTGGGCAAATGCTGTAGCACGCTGTCTGCATATGGTTGGACTTCGTCCTACTGATGTGTTCCAGAACTCGTCAGGCTATGGAATGTTCACGGGAGGACTTGGTTTCCAGTATGGTGCAGAGCGTCTCGGAATGCTTACCGTGCCTGCCGCAGCAGGAAACACACTCCGCCAGATTAAATTCATAAAGGACTTTGGGACAACAGCCCTTCACGCTATTCCAAGTTATGCAACCAGGCTTTTCGAAGTTATGCAACAGGAAGGTATCGACCCACGGAAAGATACAAAACTGACAACGCTCATCATTGGTGCTGAGCCTCATAGTGAGGAACAGAGAAAGAAGATAGAAGAGATGCTCGGAGTAAAGGCATACAATTCTTTCGGAATGTCGGAAATGTGTGGACCTGGAGTTGCCTTTGAGTGTAAGGAGCAGAACGGTCTTCATATCTGGGAAGACTACTACATCGTTGAGATTGTTGATCCTGATACACTTGAACCTGTGCCGGACGGTGAATTCGGAGAACTGGTACTTACTACCATCAACCGTGAGGCAATGCCTCTGCTCCGTTACCGCACCCGCGACCTGACACGCGTACTTCCTGGAGAATGTTCTTGCGGACGTCAGCATAAGCGTCTTGACAGAATGAGAGGAAGAAGTGACGATATGATTATCCTGAAGGGTGTGAACATCTTCCCAATCCAGATTGAGACTATTCTCATGCAGTTCAAGGAACTCGGCACAAACTACCTCATCACTCTTGAGAATGACGACAACAACGACATAATGATAGTGGAGGTTGAAGTCAATCCGATAGCAGTCGATGACTTTGCTCAGCTTACATCACTTCAGAAGGAAATCACACGCCGGCTCAAGGACGAAATCCTCGTCACTCCAAAGGTGCGTCTTGTTCCTAATGGAAACCTTCCACAGAGTGAGGGTAAGGCCGTAAGAGTCAAGGATAACAGAAAAACTCTATACAACAAATAGTAAATGGCAAATCATTAAATAGTTAATATTTTTATGACTATACAGCAATTATCAGTATTTATCGAGAACAAGTCGGGCACGATGCTCCAGATTCTCAAACTGCTGACTAAGGAAGGCATTCAGCTCCTCGCAGTCAACATTGCAGATACAGTAGAATATGGTATATTCCGTATCATTTGCTCAGAACCGGCAAAGGCATATCTCGTGCTGAAGGAAAATAATATATCAGTCACTCTGACTGAGGTGTTTGCCGTCGAGCTTGAAGACAAGGTGGGCGAACTGGCCAACACGCTTGAAACTTTCAAGGAAGAAGGCATTTCCATCACGTACCTCTATTCATTCCTGCTCAACGGAAAAGGTATTATGATTTTCCGTACAAATGATGCTGACCATACGTCAGAAGTCATCAGGAAATATGGAATGAAGTATGTTCAGGAGCACGATTTGTACAAATTGGTATAAACTCAATTACTACTTGTGAAATACGAAATACGAGTTGCGATGAAAAAAAAATCGTAATTCGTAATTCGTATTTCATAATTATTTACTATCTTTGCACAACGATTGGAAATGTAAGAATTTGAATCATGAACTATTCGAATAGAAATTTAATGGGTTTCATGTCGCTGACTCAGGACATCGCGATGGACCTCGGTACAGCCAATACCATCATTATCTGTAACGACAAGATAGTTGTGGATGAACCTTCTGTAGTGGCACTTGATCGTCATACAAACAAGATGATTGCCGTAGGAAAGAGGGCAAAGATGATGTATGAAAAGACTCACGAGAACATCCGCACCAGCCGTCCGTTGAAGGATGGAGTGATAGCTGACTTCAATGCTTGTGAGCAGATGATGCGTGGTATGATCCGAATGATGCACACAGGAAAACATCTCTTCACACCATCCCTCAGAATGGTTATCGGCGTTCCTTCTGGCTCGACAGAAGTGGAACTCCGTGCCGTCAGGGACAGTGCAGAACATAGTGGTGGCAGAGATGTCTATCTGTTGTTCGAACCAATGGCTGCAGCCATAGGTATCGGTCTTGATGTTACAGCACCTGAAGGCAACATGGTCGTTGACATAGGTGGCGGTACGACTGAAATCGCCGTTATCTCTCTGGGTGGTCTTGTTTCAAATACTTCCATTCGTGTGGCTGGTGATGACCTCACTTTCGATATTCAGGAGTACATGAGTCGTCAGCACAACGTGAAGGTTTCCGAGAGAATGGCCGAACGTATCAAGATCAATGTCGGCTCTGCTCTTACAAACCTCGAGAATCCACCTTCGGATTATGTCGTTCATGGTCCAAACCGTATCACTGCATTGCCAATGGAAATCCCTGTATGCTATCAGGAAGTGGCACATTGCATCGACAAGTCCGTTGCAAAGATTGAGACAGCAGTGCTCAACGCACTTGAGCATACACCACCTGAGATTTATGCCGACATTGTGAAGAACGGTATCTGGTTGACTGGTGGCGGTGCACAGCTGAGAGGACTTGACAAACGACTTACAGAGAAAATCAAGATAAAGTTCCACGTTGCCGACGACCCACTCCACAGTGTGGCAAAGGGTACAGGCATCGCATTGAAGAATGTGCACAACTACACATTCCTGATGAGATAGGAACTGCCGTAAGCCAAAAAGAAGTTTTTAATCACAAAGTAAGAATTCGTGCATTATCCCTTACTGGGTAGTGCAGACCTCGTCGCATGAGAAGTCTGATAGAGTTTATTGCCGTAAATAAGCACTGGTTCGTGTTTGTCCTTCTGGAAGCACTGAGCCTTTGTTTGCTGTTCCAGATGAACAACTATCAGGGAAGCGCCTACCTCACAACGGCCAATGGCTTTGTGGGTGCGGTATATGAGACGACAAGTGGTATAACTTCTTTCTTCGACCTCAAGAGTCGTAACCATCGTCTGGAAGCAGAGAACGAGCTGTTGCGTGAGGAACTGCTTGCATTCAAGGAGAAACATCATATTGACAGTCGTCGTTCACGCGACAAACTTTTCCGTGTAATCGGTGCTGATGTCATCAACGCCTCTCTTCACAAAGGCAATAACCTTATGACAATCAACAAGGGATTTGCTGATGGTGTCAGAAACGAAATGGGAGTGATCTGCTCAAGTGGAGTAGTGGGTATCGTGTCGCTGGTTTCCCGTCATTATGCCGTCGTGATGCCGATAATCAATGTGAAGTCAATGGTCAGCTGCCGTCTCAGCAAGTCACATTTCTTTGGTACGATGCAGTGGAAGATGGGAGATACAGAAGTGGCTGAAGTGACGGGTGTGCCTCGTCATGCCGATGTAAAGGTCGGAGAGATTGTGGAAACGAACGGTTTCTCGGACATATTCCCGGCAGGAATACCAATCGGAGAGGTCGTCAAGGTTGATGATTCTTCTGACGGCTTGTCATACATGCTCACAGTGAAACTCTACACAGATTTCTCTTGTCTGAGAGACGTGAGTGTGATAACCAACTATCATCACGCAGAGCGTCGCCGACTGGAACAGAAGGCCGATTCACTGCAAAGCCTTTGAGAAGGAACTCTATCAGGAACGAAATTTGAAATAAACATAGACAGACGTAAATTCGTAACTCGTAATTAAATGTCATACGAATCTTTGACACGGTTAGGCAGAATGATTCTGCTTCTGGCAATCCAGCTGATGGTGATGAACAACATCCATCTGTTTGGTTATGCCACACCTCTGCTCATTGGTTATATGATTCTATGTTTCAGATGTAGTTCCTCAAGAATAACACTGATCGTGTGGGGATTCGTGACAGGATTCATCTTTGACCTGTTCTCCAACACGATGGGAATGGGTATGGCAAGTATGACACTCCTGGGATTCATACAGCCATATCTGCTTCAGAGATTCATGCCTAAGGATGAGACGGACAAGTTCCGTCCTACCTTGCGTACAATGGGGTTGACGAACTACATCCTATATGCACTTTCTGCATTGTTCGTACTTCATTTCGCGTTTTATTTCCTCGAGGCATTCAGCTTATCTAATTTCCTGCTCACGTTTGCAGCAATCCTTGTCGGAACTCTCGTTTCAACATTTCTTTCGCTGCTCATAGAACTGATTGCTAATGAAGGGAAATCAGAATAGACATCTTGTACTTTGTGCCATTGCACTGCTTGTAGTGCTGGTGTACATAGGCCGACTTGCTTATTTGCAACTCGGTCCTCACGATTACAAGGATGATGCCAACAACAATGCCTTTTTCAACAATGTGAAATACCCATCTCGTGGGCTGATATATGACCGTAACGGCAAACTGCTCGTCTACAATCAGGCAGCCTATGATGTGATGGTGGTGATGAGGGAGATAAGTGAACTTGACACGATAGATTTCTGCAACACTCTTGGAATAAGCCGTCGTCAGTTCGACAACAAGATGGCGCAGATTAAGGATACAAGGAAGAATCCTGGGTATTCTGCATTCTCACAGCAGTTGTTCCGTTCGCAGATTCCTCAGTCGACTTACTCCGTCCTCCAGGAGAAGCTTTTTCATTTCAAGGGATTCTATGTCAGAAAACGCACTGTACGTCAGTACACCTACGGAATAGGTGGTCACATACTGGGCGATGTGGCAGAGGTGTCTCCGACAGATATCGAGCGTGATGATTATTATTCTGCTGGCGACTATATCGGCAAGCAGGGTGTCGAGCGTTCGTACGAGAAGGAGCTGAGAGGCGAAAAGGGTGTTGAGGTGCTTCTTCGTGATGCCAGGGGGCGTCTGCTCGGACATTATCAGAACGGTGAACTCGACGTAACCCCAAAACCTGGCAAGGACCTGACACTCACCATTGACCACGAACTTCAGGAGTATGGTGAGAGAATCATGTCGGGCAGGAGAGGTAGTATTGTTGCCATTGAACCATCGACGGGCGAAATACTTTGTGCAGTTTCGGCACCGTCATACGACCCTCGTGGCATGACAAGGAATGGGAGAGGCATGAGAATCATGCGAATGAGCCGTGATCCCAGTCGTCCTCTGCTCAACCGTTCCATCAGCGGAGCATATCCTCCAGGCTCTACCTTTAAGCCAGCACAGGCCTTGATGTTCTTGCAGGACAGGATAATCAATCAGAATACCAGTTATCCCTGTAACGAGGGTTTCCATTTCCGTGGGCTGAAGGTGGGCTGTCACTCTCATCCATCTCCTGCCAATGTCACTACAGCCCTGGCTGTGTCGTGTAATAGTTTCTTCTGTTTTGGACTTTACTATATGTTCAATAGTAGTTCCCGTTATGGAAGCGTTCACGATGCAATGAACCGCTGGCGCGACTTCATGGTGTCGATGGGATTTGGATATAAGCTCGGAGTTGACCTACCCGGTGAAGTCCGAGGCATGATTCCGAATGCAGAATACTACGACAAGCATTATGCTAAATGGAATCCGCTGACAGTGGCAAGTATTTCAATCGGACAGGGTGAGGTGACTGCAACTCCACTGCAGATAGCCAATCTTGGTGCCACGATTGCCAACCGAGGGTATTATGTCACTCCGCATATTGTGAAACGAGTTCATGGAGGTCATGTGGCAGACAGTCTTCTCCAGAGGCACAACACGATGGTTGATTCGCGTTATTATGAAACCATCATCAACGGAATGCGTCAGGCAGTAATAAACGGAACTTGTAAGGAAGCCCGCACTTCGCCTTATGAGATTTGTGGAAAGACGGGTACTGCCCAGAACAGAGGAATCGACCACTCGGTGTTCGTAGGTTTCGCTCCTCGCAGGAATCCGAAGATTGCAATCTCTGTGTATGTGGAGAATGGAGGTAATGGCGCTACGATGGCTGTTCCTCTGGCTCACATGATGTTCGACAAATATATGAGTATCCTGAACAGTCATAAGAACGATGATTGATGGGCAGGCAAATTGTTAAAAACAGTAGATAGAAGTTGGTTTCAGTAAGTACACATAGCAACAAGGGAATATTCCTTTCGGTCGACTGGATGGCAGTTGGCCTATGGTTTATCCTTCTCGTATGGGGATGGTTCTCTGTCTGTGGAGCTTGTTATGATTTCTCCAATCCCGACCTTCTCACATGGAACTCCAATTCCGGGAAGCAACTTATCTGGATAGTCACGGCGATCATCCTGGCAGGAACTCTGCTGCTCATCGAGAAGAAATTTTATTGCGACATCTCCAAGTCGCTCTATATCGGAATGATGTTGCTCCTTCTGCTCACTGTGTTTATTGCTCCTGATACAAAGGGTTCCCGCTCGTGGATTCCTATTGGCCCTATAAAGCTCCAGCCGGCTGAGCTGGCGAAGTTCTCTGTGGCATTGGCACTTGCAAAGGTGATGGATCGCTATGGCTTCAATATCCACAACCGTCATGACTTCCTGCAGGCACTTGGAATCATCCTCTTGCCGATTCTCCTGATTCTCATGGAGAAAGAGACGGGTTCTGCCCTGGTGTATCTGGCGCTCTTCCTTGTGATGTATCGGGAGGGAATGACGGGGTCGGTCCTTTTCGCGGCCTTTGCCTTCATTGTCTATTTTGTGGTCGGCATGAAGTTCGGGAATGAGTTCATAACCAATATGCCTACATCTGTAGGTGAGTTCTGGGTACTTCTCCTCACATATCTCTTCACGTTAGGAATGGTGTGCGTCTACTGCAAGGACGGCACTGTCATAAAGAACCTGGTACTCTATGGAGGTGGTGCGCAGCTGTTGGCGTGGTTGTTCTCGGCATTCGTCATCCCGTTCAATGTCTGCATCATCCAGTTGATAGTCGATATCGTGATGATACTCTATCTTGGGTATATGGCCCTGGCCACACGCTATCATAAATATGCGCTCATCACTCTGTTTGCGGCTTTGTCTACGCTATCGTTCTATGTCTGCGACTATGTGTTCCAGCATGTACTGCGTGACCACCAGCGAATCAGGGTCGAGATACTTCTCGGCACGAAGGATGACCCACGTGGAGCTGGTTACAATGTCAATCAGGCGAAGATTGCCATTGGTTCTGGCGGTTTTGCAGGAAAGGGATTCCTGAAAGGTACTCAGACGAAGCTGAAGTATGTTCCGGAGCAGGACACCGACTTCATCTTCTGTACTGTCGGCGAGGAGGATGGCTTCATCGGCAGTGTAGGTGTGCTATTATTATATCTGCTGTTCATCATTCGCCTGTTCATCCTTGCTGAGCGACAACCAGATACCCTTGGACGAGTGTATGGCTATTCGGTGGGGTGCATACTTCTTTTCCATCTTTTCGTGAATGTGGGAATGGTACTGGGCATGACACCTGTCATCGGAATACCGTTGCCGTTCTTCAGTTACGGAGGCTCATCCCTCTGGGGATTCACGACCCTTCTCTTCATCTTCCTCAGAATGGATGCCGAACGCCACATGAAACAACTGAATACATAATATAGTTAACAGTTAATAGTTAACAGTTAATAGTTAACAGTTAATAGTTAACAGTTAATAGTTGACAGTTAATAGTTAACAGGACTCCGAGCTTTGCGAAGAAACAATGAATGAATAATAAATAATGGCTAACGGCAAATACATATCATTGCTATGAATAAGTTACGTGTAGGAATCATCGGTGCCGGCTGGATTGCCGACAAGATGGCGGAGGCACTGTCTCCTCTGGATGAGGCAGAAGTATTGGCCATTGCATCCCGTTCGCTTGAGAAGGCTCGTCAGTTTGCTGATGAGAGGGGTATAATCAGGGCGTATGGGAGTTATGAGGAACTGGTAGAAGACCCTGATGTCGACCTTGTCTATGTAGCCACTCCCCATTCCTACCATTATCCACATGCACGTCTGGCTCTGGAACACGGTAAGCCTGTACTTGTGGAGAAGGCATTCACAGCCAATGCACGTGAGGCAGAGGCACTGCTTACTTTAGCTCGCGAACGACACCTCTTCATTACAGAAGCCATCTGGACGAGGTATATGCCACTGTCAATGAAGGTGAAGGAGATAATGGATAGTGGGATTATCGGTGAACCGAGAATCCTGACTGCCACTCTCTGCTATGAGATGGAGCAGAAGGAGAGAATCATTCGTCCTGACCTTTGTGGAGGAGCATTGCTTGATCTCGGTGTGTATGTCCTCAATTTTGCAAGGATGTATTTCGGTACCGACATCGTGCGCACTGTGACCAACTGCCACCTCGGTCCTTCTGGAATGGATATGATGGAGAGCATCTCGTTGAGTTTCAGAGATGGACGGATGGCAAATCTTCAGGCAGGATGTCTTACCCTGAATGACCGTCAAGGTATAATAAGCGGTAAGGAGGGCTATATACGGATTGACAACGTGAACTGCCCGGAGAGAATAGAAGTGTGGCGGAACTATGAACTGGTTGAAGTCTACGAGCGGCCAGAGGGAATGGTCAACGGATACGAATATCAGGTGCTTGAATGTAAGCGCTGTCTTGAGGCAGGACTGACTGAATCGCCAATGATGCCACACGAGGAAACCCTCTCCATCATGCGGCAGATGGATGCTCTTCGCAAGGACTGGGGCGTGAAATATCCTATGGATTAGTTTCCGACAGCAACTGACCAGGCATATTGCTTGGTCAGATTTGTTTTCGTGTCGACTCGTTCAGGGCCGGAAAGTGCGGTGTGCAGGTCGTCGGTGATGCCTGTGCCACGGAGCTTGAGTACGGCCTCCTTGCGTGTCCAGAGCCTTGTGAACTCCGCGGTAGGGTCTTCGGACGAAGCTATCTGCTGACGCTCCTCGGGGTTCATGGTCATTTCGAGCAGACCATGTTCTGCATCGCGGAAACTCTCGATGTCGATTCCCACAGGATGATTGGCCACTACTACGGCAATGCCGTTCTTGCAGTGACTGATGTTGAAGAACAGGTCGGGGTGGTCGGCAAGGAATGGCTTTTCATGTTCGTTGTAGTTGAAGGTCAGAGGCAGCGGAATGTCAGGACGCATTCTTGCGATGATTCCCTGAAGCATCACGGCAGCTTTCAGACAGGCATACTGTCCGAAGGTGAAACGGAACTTCAGTGCCTGTTCACGCCTCTGTCCAGACACTAAGGGCAGCATACGGCTGACTTCTTCTGCCGTACACTGCTCCATGTCGTCAAATATCTCTATTTCCACTTTTAATTTTTTAAGCCATTAGCTGTTATTTAGGCTGTTAGCTGTTAGCCATTTAGGGACCCTCCCCATGTCGTCGAATATCTCTATTTCCAAGATTGTGGTGTGTAGGAATGTTTAATCCACTAAACTGAATGCCACGTCCATCATTCTTGTGAAACTGTTCTGGCGCTCTTCAGCAGAAGTGGCAGTGCCGTCTACGATACTGTCGCTGACGGTGAGTACGCAGAGTGCCTGCTTGCCTGCCTTTATGGCATTGGAGTAGAGGGCAGTGGCTTCCATCTCGATTGCCAGGACACCCATCTTCTGCCATTTTCTCCAGTGCTCGTTCTCGTCGTAGAATGTGTCGGATGAGAGCACGTTGCCGACCTTGTAGCCGTAACCAAGCTTTTCGCAGTTGCGGACAGCCTTATAGAGAAGGTCGAAGCTGGCGATTGGGGCGAAGGTCCCAGGAAGATTGAATCCGTTGAGATAGTTGGAATCCGTACATGCTGCCTGAGCAAATACGATGTCGCCCAGTTTCATGCCTGGCTGGATGCAGCCGGCTGTTCCTACGCGGATGATTGTCTTCACGTTGTAGAAGTTGAAGAGCTCGTATGTGTAGATGGCAATGGAAGGGATACCCATTCCGTGTCCCATCACACTGACGCGCTTGCCGTTGTGAGTGCCTGTGAAGCCAAGCATTCCACGGACACCGTTGAACTGTATTGGATTCTCGAGATAATGTTCTGCCATGAACTTGGCACGAAGCGGGTCACCGCTCATAATGACGGTTTCGGCAATGTCACCGAGTTGTGCCGCATTGTGTGGAGTTGGTACTGACATAAGATAAATTTTATAAGATTATTTAATTTAAGTTTCCATTTGCTACACTCTCTTCACCTCTTCAATGGTCTTTACACCCCCTTCGGTTCCTCAATGGTCTTTACACCCCCTTCGGTTCCCCCGTTATCGGGGGACGGAAACGTTA
>CALELI010000098.1 GCA_937902455.1 uncultured Prevotellaceae bacterium
GCACAGCCGGAGTAACGATGGAGCTTTCAGCAGAACAGCTCGAAGGGCAGACGGACAAACTGGCAGGAAAGAGTATCGTCATAAGCGGTGTGTTCACCCAGCACTCGCGCGATGAATACAAGGCTCTGATAGAAAAGCATGGCGGAAAGAACGTGGCAAGCATCTCGTCGAAGACCACCTTCGTCCTTGCCGGTGAGAACATGGGCCCTGCAAAACTCGAGAAAGCGAACAAACTCGGCATTGAGATCATCAATGAGGAGCAGTTCCTCGAGATGATAAACAACGAAGAACGACAATAACAAAGACAATGACAATTTTTCATACGATAAATATATGGTAAATAAGATTAAAGGTTTAGGTATTGCCCTTGTGACACCTTTCACAAAGGACGCACAGGTAGACTACAAGGCTATCGGCAAGTTGGTTGAACAACAGGTTGCCGAAGGTGCTGATTTCTTATGCATTCTCGCAACAACAGCAGAGACACCATGTCTGACGGCAGAGGAGAAGAAACACATCAAGGACCTCGTTGTCGAGAAAGTAGCCGGACGCATCCCTGTAGTAATCGGATGTAGTGGAAACAACACATCAGAGGTGGTCAATGCACTTCTCACAGAAGACTACACCGGCATCGACGGAATTCTCTCCGTCTGCCCTTACTACAACAAGCCGACACAGGAAGGGCTCTATCAGCATTTCCGTGCCATCGCGGCAGCCACTACCCTACCCGTCATCCTGTATAATGTACCAGGACGCACAGGTGTGAACCTCACGGCAGCCACCACCCTCCGTCTTGCCAATGACTGTGACAACATCGTCGCCATCAAGGAAGCCAGCGGAGACCTCAGACAGATTGAGGAGATATGCAAGAACAAGCCAGAAGGATTTGATGTACTGTCGGGTGATGATGGCATCATGGTCGACATCATTCGTCTTGGTGGCCAGGGAGCTATCAGTGTCATCGGAAACGCACTGACAAGAGAGAGTGTCGAAATGGTACACCAGGCTCTCGACAACCAGTTCGAAAAGGCAGAGGCTGCACAGGAGTCGCTTGCAGAACTCATCCGTCTGCTCTTCGTCGACGGAAATCCGTCAGGAATCAAGTCGGTACTCGCACAACAGGGACGTATCCAGAACATACTGCGTCTGCCACTCGTTCCTGCCAGCCAGCCGACTCAGGATGCCATTTCTGCCATAATAAAGTGATCCGGTCAACACATGTCGAAGTGCCTTGTCATACTCGTAACCTTACTAATGCAGTTCTGTTCGTGCCTCGCACAGACTGATTCTGCACAAGTGAGGTTATTGAACTTTGTCAAGAACATAAATGCCTTCAACTACGCTTATCCGCAGGAGAAAGTCTATCTGCATTTCGACAACACAGGCTATTTCATAGGCGAGAACATGTGGTTCAAGGCCTATGTAGTTGCAGGGCCACTGCACAAGCCCACCAATATGAGCGGCGTGCTCTACGCAGAACTGCTCACATCCGAGGGTCGCATTGTGCAGTCGTGCAAACTGAAGATTGAAAACGGTCAGGCACAGGGACGGTTCCAGTTAGGACATCTCCTCCATTCAGGATATTACGAAGTCAGGGCCTACACCCGCATGATGCTCAACTGGGACGAGTCGGGCATCTTCTCACGAGTATTCCCAATCTTTGACAAGGCAAAGACCACTGCCGACTACCTGTCTCCGAAGATGACTATTCCTTTGCGTAGCCAGAAGATACCAGAGGAACGACTGAAAAGCCCGTTTAAGGTCAGGAAGATGAACATGCTGTTCTTCCCCGAGGGGGGAAGCCTCATCTCCGGACTCAGGCAGAACGTGGCGTTCAGGATCTTCTCTCAGGACGGAACAGGACTGGATGTCAAAGGAGCCATCTTCGACAAGCAAGGTAATCAGGTCAGCACGTTCTCCACGCTCCGAAAAGGCATAGGGACCTTCTCCGTCACAGCCTACGAGGACGAGCCTCTTACAGCACGATTCTCCATCGACGGCAAGGACTACGACTTCACATTGCCGGAACCACTGCGCACAGGCTATTCCATGACTGTAAGCAGACCCGACTCCACGGAGAGTCACGTCAACCTGCTTCTCCAGCGGAATATCATCAGCGAAGAACCTACGGGACTATCCATCTCAAACGGAGGCAACGTCTATATTTTCCAGCACGCAGTGTTCAACGACGATGACAACTACTCCATAAACATCGACATGGATGCCCTTCGCGACGGAGTGAACCAGATAGCACTCTTCAACGACAAGGGACAGATACTCTGCCAGAGGATGATATTCAAGTGCCCGAAACAACTCCCTGCTTTCACGGCGAAATTCGACAAGACCAGTTACAAGCCATTCGACAAGGTCGCCGTAGATTTCTCCCTTACCGATGAGTCCGGCAAGCCGCAGCCAGCTACATTCTCTGTGACCGTACGCGACATGGACACCAACCTACCTGGTTCTCACACAGGCAATGCCTTCACCAACCTGCTTCTCAGCAGCGACATAAAGGGATTCATCGAAAATCCGGAATGGTACTTCGAATCAGATGACTATGAGCACGAAAAGGCACTCGACAACCTCATGCTCACTCAGGGATGGTACCGATACAACTGGCAACAGATGTCCCGTCCCGAAGAATTCAAGATAACCCACTTCATCGAGGACGGACTGATAATCAGCGGAAAGCTGTCATCCCTTTTCCGTCACAAGGACAAAAGCGGCTCACACATATCCGTCATTCTCTACGACAAGGAGAAAGGCCTGACAAAGAAAGGCAGTACAGAGGCTGATTCCACAGGACACTTCGCCTTCCGTTCAGAAGACTTCACAGGGCGCTGGCAGATGTACATCCGTACTGCAGACAAAGACAAGGAACCATTGTCGCGCACAGAGATGAATGTCCACCTTGACCGCCAGTTCACTCCCGACAGCCGTCCCTACGAACCACTCGACACATGGATGTACATCAACAGCCCATCATCCACCGACACAGAGACCCCGACAGAAGGAACAGATACTCCTGACCGCAGGAAACTCGACCGATACAAATACGAGAACCTCATCCCCGAAACCGTCATCACAGCCGAGAAACGCTGGATGGAAGGCAAGGCTATCAAGAGCGCAAACATCGTCTACGACCTCGAAGAAGAACGCACACGCGAGGACGACACAGGGGAACTCTACCTTGAGACACTGTTCGACTATCTCTTCCGTACAAACAAGTATTTCTCGTTTGAAATCAATGAGGACGGCACCCACACTTGTTACTATAAGGGACGAGACATTCAGTGGATTATTGACAACAAGGACTTTTCCCTCGTTGACATAGAGTCAATCAATGCAAAAGACCTGGAAGCCATACTCATCAACGACAAATTCGGAGCAGCACTTTCTCATTCCAACTTCACTGGTCTCGACTCCATCAACGGCAAGGGCGGCGACTCCAGCAAAGACCCGATGTCCGAAGAATATAATCCAGAAGGTGAGAACACGACAGAATCAGCAGCCGACCTGAACGACCAGATAGATTCCATAGCAAAGAATGTCCTGATCTATCTCTATCTCGACAAAAACGCTGTCCGCGACCGAAAGGGAGAACGGAACACCGTCGTACAGGGATTCACCAAGAATGTCGACTTCTATTCTCCCGACTACGAAGACCTTGTACTTCCTGATGAGAAAGACTTCCGGCGCACACTCTACTGGAATCCGTCGGTCACCACATCCTCCGACGGAAAGGCAAAAGTGGTCTTTTACAACAACGGACAGTGTACCGACATGGAACTGGAGGCAGAAACCGTCACATCAGGCGGAACCGTTGCCAACACGACAGTAACTAACAGAAAATGAATAATGAATAATGAAAAATGAATAATGAATAATGAAAAATGAAAAATGTTATAGCATGCTGAACTCATTGAGAAGTTCTGCTTTCTGCATTCTGCTTGCTGTTTCATCAGCATTTACACTGAACATCTCTTCACAGTCATTAACCGACTATGTCGATCCTCGCATCGGTACGGGCGATCATGGTCACGTATTCGTCGGGGCCAATGTCCCGTTCGGCATGGTCAATGCCGGACCTACCCAGCTGGAGCATGGCTGGGACTGGTGCTCAGGCTACCACGAGAGTGGGAAGAAGATTGCAGGCTTCGGGCAGATGCACCTCAGCGGCACCGGTTGCGGAGACCTCGGCGATGTCTGTCTCATGCCATGCTACGGAGAACAGCAGCTCAGTTCCGAGGGACTTGCCTCCACTTACAGCCACGACAACGAAACCATCCGTCCAGGCTACTACAGCGTAGTGCTCGACAAGTACTCCATCCAGACAGAAGTCACAGCCACCAACCGCGTGGCACTCTATCGTTTCACCTACCCTACAGCCAGCAACGATGCACGCATAGTCATTGACCTCACCACTTGTGTCGGAGGCAATATCCGTGAGGTTCGCGTCGTTCCGCTTGACGACCATACCCTCATAGGCTATCGCCGCACAAACGGATGGGCCAACGACCGCCATGTCTATTTCACCATACAGTTCTCGCGTCCTTTCAGCAAGTGGATTTCCCAGGGCGACAACCAGCCATTCGGACAGGCTGTATTCCAGGTAAGTCCGTCCGACAAGATTCTCACAAAGGTTGCCCTGTCCCCTACCAGCGAAGCCAACTCGCTCCTCAACATGAAAGCCGAGACAGGTACTGCCTTCGACTTCGAATCCATACGCAGTCAGGCTACAGAGAAATGGAACCGCGAACTCAGTCGAATATATGCCACTTTCCGCACCGAACGTGAACGCACCATATTCTACACTGCACTCTATCACTACATGGTGGCACCACAGACATGGTGCGATGTCAACGGCGACTACATGGGAGCCGATCTTGCAATACATCGCAACGCCAGTTTCACCAACCTCACCACATGGAGCCTCTGGGACACATACCGCGCTGCCCATCCACTTGCAACCATCATCCTCCCCGACAAGATGAGCGACTATGCACATACCATGATGGCAATCTACGACCAGTCAGGCGAACTGCCTATGTGGCATCTCACAAGCAACGAGACCTACTGCATGGTTGGAGAACCAGGCGTGCCGGTACTTGCCGACATCATCCTCAAGGGCTACCCGTCAGGCATCGACCCCGAAGAAGCACTCAAGGCAATGAAAGCAAGTCTTCTCCCTACCGAATATGCCGAACGCAGCATCCGTCACCTGCGAGGCAAGGACCACCTGTCCCGGCTCGGCTATCTCCCGTTCGACAAGGAAGGCGAGAGCGTGGCAAAGAACCTCGAATACTACCTCGCATGCTGGAGCGCAGCCAGAGTGGCAGGAATGCTCGGTCATACTGCCGACAGCATCAGGTTCTCTGGCCTCGCCATGAACTACAAGAAACTCTACGACCCGAGGGCAAGATGTATGCGAGCCCTCGACAGCAACGGACAGTTCCGTGAACTCCCTGCCGACTTCAACCCATGCCACCAGACAGGTGACTACACAGAAGGCAATCCTTGGCAATACACCTTCCTCGTGCCACACGACATCAACGGACTCGTGGAACTCATGGGAGGCAGGAAGGCTTTCACACAGCGGCTCGACAGCCTTTTCACAGCCGATGCCGACCTCGGAGAAAATGCCAATCCTGACATCACAGGACTCATCGGACAATATGCTCACGGCAACGAGCCAAGCCACCACATACTCTATATCTACAACTACATCGACCAGCCACACAAGACCCAGCGCCTCGTCCGCAAAGTCATGGACGAACTCTATACCGACAAGCCGGCAGGACTATGTGGCAACGAAGATGTCGGCCAGATGTCGGCATGGTATATCCTGTCCGCTCTCGGTCTTTATCAGGTCGAGCCATGCGGAGGTATCTACCAACTCGGTTCACCTATTGTCGAGCAGGCCTCCATTCCACTTCCAAATGGCAGGCAGTTCGTTGTCCGCACCCACAACGGCAGGGCAGACAAGCCAACAGTAAAGAAGTACGTGCTCAACGGCAACAAGCTCACCCGCACCTACATCACTCACCAGGAGATAACAGCAGGCGGCACACTCGAAGTCTACTTCTAATCCAAAGTGTATAGGGTATAGGTTAGAGGTTATAGGTAAAAGTTCATCAATCGAACCACAAAAAATCCTGCAAATCTACGACTTGCAGGATTTTTCTTCCGGGTGGGGGGTGGGACTCGAACCCACGACATTCAGAACCACAATCTGACGCTCTAACCAACTGAACTACGCCCACCATCTGTAAAGCGGGTGCAAAGTTAGTGAAAGTTGAGCGAAATACAAAATAAATCGTGCTTTTTTTTCACTTTCCTGCAATTATTCACGCTTTTTTACCTTTTCCAGCCTTGAGAGTATTCATCATGAGCGAGCAGATGGTCATTGGACCTACACCTCCAGGAACCGGAGTGATGTAAGAGCACTTCTCTGCCACCTCGTCGAATTTCACGTCACCACACAGACGGAATCCCTTCTTCTTCGTTGCATCGGGAACTCGCGTAGTGCCCACATCGATGATGACAGCACCGTCCTTCACCATGTCGGCAGTGACAAACTCCGGCTGACCGATAGCTGCGATAATGATGTCGGCTTTGCGGCATTCCTCCTTGAGGTTCTTCGAATGGCTGTGACATACCGTCACAGTTGCATCGCCAATGTTCTTCTGAATCATAAGCTGTGCCATCGGCTTGCCCACGATGTTAGAACGGCCAAGCACGACACAGTTCTTGCCGCTTGTCTCTATGTGATAGTAGCGGAGGAGTTCGATGATTCCGCTTGGAGTAGCCGATACGAAACAAGGCAACCCGAGTGACATCTTGCCCACATTGACAGGATGGAATCCATCCACGTCCTTCTCTGGGCTGATGGCCTCGATGACCTTCTGTTCGGCAATGTGAGAAGGAAGAGGCAACTGTACGATGAATCCGTCAACATCAGGATTAGTGTTGAGTTCGTTGATCTTGGCAAGCAGTTCTGCCTCGGTCACGTCATCCTCGTAGCGGATAAGCGTAGACACGAATCCACACTCCTCGCAGGCCTTCACCTTGTTGGCCACGTAAGTCTCACTACCACCGTCATGTCCCACCAGGATGGCTGCCAGATGAGGGCGCTTGCCACCGTGAGCTATGATGTCCTTCACTTCTTCTGCTATATGCTGCTTGATGTCAGCAGCCACTTTCTTTCCGTCAATGAGTTGCATTGTTGAACTGTGAATTATAAATTATGAATTGTGAATTGTGAATTAAATCACTTTCTTCTCGGCATGTGAGCCATCATCTTCTGCATCTTGTTGCCAGTCATCATGTGCATCATCTTGCGCATCTGCTCGAACTGCTTCGTTATGCGGTTCACCTCGTCGATGGAGTTACCGCTGCCCTTGGCAATCCTCATCTTCCTGCTCGTGTTGAAGCATTCGGGATGTTCGCGCTCGTAAGGGGTCATACTTCCTATCATGGCCTCCACGCCCTTGAAGGCATTGTCATCGATGTCGATGTCCTTGAGAGCCTTGCCCATGCCAGGAATCATGGAAGCCAGGTCCTTGATGTTACCCATCTTCTTGATCTGCTGGATCTGCTTGAGGAAGTCGTTATAGTCGAACTTGTTCTTTGCGATTTTCTTCTCCAGGCGCCGTGCCTCCTCCTCGTCGAACTGCTGCTGGGCACGTTCCACGAATGAGATGATGTCACCCATTCCGAGGATTCGGTCAGCCATGCGCGACGGGTGGAATACATCAAGGGCTTCCATCTTCTCACCAGTACCGACGAACATGATTGGCTTGTCGACTACGGTACGTATGCTGAGAGCGGCACCGCCACGGGTATCGCCGTCGAGCTTTGTAAGGATCACACCGTCAATCTCCAGCCGTTCATTGAATGTCTTGGCCGTGTTGACAGCATCCTGACCAGTCATGGCA
>CALELI010000099.1 GCA_937902455.1 uncultured Prevotellaceae bacterium
AGAAAGTCTCGTTCCTCGTGTTCCATAAGGACTACGATACATTTCTCGAGCAACTCCGCCAACTCGGTGTGGTTCACGTTATCGAGAAGGAACAGGGCGCACCTGCAGATGAGACGTTACAGAACAATATCACTCTCCTTTCGCGATACAACAATGTAATCCCGTCATTGCAGGCCCTTGCCGACGGTGTCCAGCCGTCAGGCAGTCAGGTCGGTACCCTTGATGACTACGACCAGTTGCTTTCCGACAAGTCAGCCATTGAGCGCCGTGTACTGCAGCTGACTCAGGACTGCAAGTCACTCGAACCTTGGGGCGACTTCTCTCAGGCCAATGTTGCCCGACTCGAAAGTGCTGGATACAGGCTCAACTACTTTGTATGCGACAGGAAACTCTTCAGCGAACAGTGGATAGAGCAATACAACGCCACTATCGTAAGTGACAGCAAACAGGTTCGTTTCGTCACAGTCACACCGGTAGGCGAGGAAGTCCAGGTAGCTGCGGAACAGCAGTCACTCCCACAGGTGTCGCTGTCAGACCTCCAGAAGGAACTCGCAGCAGCCGAACAACAGCTCGAACAGAATGCACAGTCCATCAGGCAGTTTGCTGCCGATAATGTTGGGACATTCATTAGCCAGCGTGACCAGCTCGTCCAGAGTATCAACCTCTCGAAGGTTCGTCTCAATGGCGAGGGAATGGCCGAAGGCAAGCTCATCCTCCTTCAGGGATGGATTCCTGCAAAGAATGTGGACGAGGTGAAGGCTGAACTCGACAAGGACAGCCTCTACTATGAGATAGAGAGTCCTACTCCAGAGGACGACGTGCCGATACTTCTCTCTAACAACAAGTTCGCACGCCTCTTCGAGCCGCTCACACACCTCTATATGCTGCCACAGTACAACGAACTCGACCTCACACTCTTCTTCGCACCGTTCTTCATGCTCTTCTTCGGACTCTGTCTGGGCGACATGGGATACGGCCTGCTGATGATTGTGGCATTGCCGGTGTTCACGAAACTCTTCCAGCTTATCAATCCGAACTTCACCAAGTGGCTCGTAGTACTCTTCGGACTCAGCACCATTATTTGCGGTTCGCTCTCAGGCTCGTTCTTCGGGTTCAGCCTCTACGACCTCGACATTCCGTTCGTGAAGTCAATGAAGGAACTGCTCTATACCGATAATTCCAAGATGTTCACACTCTCGCTCGTCATCGGAGTCGTACAGATACTCTTCGGAATGATATTGAAGGCAGTGAACCTCACCATCCAGTGCGGATTCAAGTCAGCACTCGGAACTATCGGATGGCTGATACTCCTTCTCACCGTCGGAGCCTGTGCAGTGCTCGGCATACCTTACGGCAATCCAGTCGTAGTGGCACTGCTCGTCATTGCACTTGTGGGCATATTCCTCCTCAACAGTCCAGGGAAGAACATCTTCCTCAATATCGGACTTGGCCTGTGGGATACCTACAACATGGCAACAGGACTTCTTGGCGACGTACTCTCCTATGTCCGACTCTTCGCACTCGGACTTTCCGGAGGAATCCTCGCGAATGTGTTCAACCAGATGGCAACAGGTATGAGTCCTGACGTACCAGTCGTTGGATTTATCGTCACGGTGATTATCTTCCTCATCGGTCATGGACTCAACATCTTCATGAACATCCTCGGAGCTATTGTCCATCCAATGCGACTCACGTTCGTAGAGTTCTTCAAGAACTCAGGATACACCGGAGGTGGAGTAGGGTATAATCCGTTTAGATAATTCATAATCAAGGATATTTAATCTGAAATTTGTAGAACAATTAAAATAAAGCAATTATGACAAATTTATTTATCGCCTATTTAGGCATCGGCCTCATGTTAGGTCTCACGGGAATCGGAAGTGCTTACGGTGTTACAATCACTGGTAACGCAGCAATTGGTGCATTGAAGAAAGTCGACAAGTTTGGTAACTTCATCGTGCTCACAGCCCTTCCTGGTACACAGGGCTTGTATGGTTTCGCTGGATACTTCATTTTCCAGAACATGTTCCCAGTTCTCACAGATGCCATCACTCCGCTTCAGGCATGTGCAGTATTCGGAGGTGGACTCGCACTCGGACTTGTAGGTCTCTTCTCAGCCATCCGTCAGGGACAGGTTTGTGCTGCAGGTATGCAGGGCATCGCTCAGGGTCACGACGTATTCAGCAAGACACTTATCCTTGCAGTATTCCCAGAACTCTATGCTATCGTTTCACTCGCAGCAGTATTCTTGATGGCATCAGTTCTCTAATGCAAATTCTCACACACTAACACACATTAAAGCCACCTCCCCAACGAGGTGGCTTTTCTTATAGGCCTTTCGTAGTTATTCGGATCACCAGCATTGGCCTCCGTCGCAGAGAGGGACTGCTCCCCAAATTAATTTACGAATAAATCCGCGGATAATTTACGGGCATTTTCGTTAAAAGAACAATGCCGTAGGCATAACGACACATAGTCGTTTTCCTGTGCAAATATATATTTTTGCGTAGCGTATCATGTTACGCTACGCAAAAAGGGGAATTTTATCTCTTGATGAACTCTACGCGGCGGTTCTTTGCGCGACCTTCTTCAGTCTTGTTGTCAGCAACTGGCTCGTGACTGCCCTTGCCTACAGCCTTGAGGTTGAACTCGTCGACACCGAGCTTCACGAGTTCGGCAACGATTGCCTCGGAACGCTTCTGTGAGAGAGGATCGTTCAACTTGTCGCTGCCCTGGTTGTCGCAGTGACCCTGAACATCGAAGCGTACAGATGGATTAGCCTTCATGTATGTAGCCACCTTCTGAATCTCGGCCATCGACTCAGCCTTGATGTCAGCCTTGCCTGTCTCGAAGAGAATGTTGTTGGTCACGAACTTACCAGTCTCTGCCATTGCCTTTGTGATGGCGTCGGCATCGGTAGCATTACGGTTGTAGAGTTCAACTGCACCCTTTGCTATGATGACGTCCTTGATGTAGACATTGCCTCCTCCGTTTCGCCAGAGAGTCACCCATCCTGGGTTAACCTGAGCGTTTGGCACATTCGATACTCGTTTGCCGTCTACATACACTTTCAGTGCGCGCTGGTTGAACGATACTGCCATGTGGTGCCAGTCACCGTCGCTGATGCAAGGACCTTGGGTGCTGTTACTGGAGTCGTCTCCGTTTGCCAGCTTCCAACCTGTGTGAAAGTTTTCAGGCTCATTCTGGTCGTCATTCTCTCCATACCAATTGATGGTAAAACATTCTCTATCTCGTTCAGCCTCTGGTTCCATGAAATCCCATTCAAAACCGCCTTCAGACCCTGCAGGATACATGATGTCAAACTCCATGGTGAAGATGTTGCCGAGGTATTTGTGGCTGTCGCCCGTGATAAGTGGGTCGATCCATGAGTCGTCACGGCACATGAGGATTGCGTTGCGGCCATCTACCTTTGCTGTCTCCGCATTACCACGCCGCAGATAATTCGCCGAGGGTTTCGCCCTTCTGGTCGTCAGAGAAGATTACCTGTGAACCACGTACGAAGTCGCTCTTAGCCTCTTCCTGCTGGGCGTCCCTCTTCTTTGGAGCCTTTGACGACGAGTCGTTGTTGTCGCTGCTGGTGACACTCTCCAGTCCCTCCTCAGGAGCATTTACAATCTTATCTGTGATTTTCTCGATTTTGTTGTCGATTTTCTGCTCTACCTTCTCCTTCAGCTTGTCCTTTGCCTTCTTGAGGAGCCCACCTAACTGAGCGTCGGCATTGCCGGCACCGAATGAAGCCATGATGACGAACAGCATTGCTGCCTTTGCCAGTGTGCTGCTCTTGCGATTGTTGAGTCTTTTAGTTGTCATTTGAAATTGAGGAAAGACTGGAATCGAATGGCTGCGAATGCACGGAGTGCTGCAAAATCGA
>CALELI010000100.1 GCA_937902455.1 uncultured Prevotellaceae bacterium
GTCGTATAATATATTCGGACATCAATTAGTCAACATGTATATCATTCCCAAAATTAAAAGCACCTAACTTACCACTTTGCCTGCGAGGGGGGGGCTCCAGTGCTGGGCTGGTGGGGAGGTTTAGCGGACCAGTTTCTTGCTGCCGTCGGAGAGGATGTAGATTCCTCTGGGCAGGACGGATGAAGAGGGATAGCGACGTCCCTGGAGGTCGGATATCATGGTGGCGGTGGTGGGGAGATGGGCGCTTTCTATACTGGTGACATCGCCATAACGGACGTTCTCGATGCCTTCGGGTGACTCTATGGCAATGAAGTCGATGTCGGGATAGCCTTTGGTCAGTCCCTGGAGTGATATCTGCTGCACACCGGGGGTCTCGACGGTGAATTCCTTGGAAGAATATGCCCAGCGATTCTGGGGTGTGACCTGTCCGGTCACTATGAAGGACGACTCGCCGAGATGGAACTGCATGGATCGCTTATCGGTGGAATGGTAGCGTACATACATGGTGTATGTGCCTGCCGCGGGGAAGTCGGCAGACCAGTAGATCATGTCCTTGCGTGCAGAGGATGAGGGTATGTATCCTTCGCCTGTGTACCGCCTCTGTTTCTTCTCTATGGTCACGGTGGTGCCGGACGTACCGACAAATCCGTCGGAGTTTTCCTGAAAGACTGTAGGATGGCCTACCATGAAGCTCACCGTGTCGGTTGACTCTCTATGCCCCTGGTCATCGTTGGCCAGTGCGTGAAAGGCATAGGCTCCACGTGGGAGTGTGTCTGTCTGCAGGATGAAATAGCTGCTCTGTCCGTTGCGCGAAATGGTCTGCAGCAACTTGTCGTTGAGATAGAAGTCTACGGAGGTGACGGAGGTGACAGTGGTGGGACTCTTGGCATATACCTTCATCTCGACGGTGTCGGTGGGGGAATAGATGAGTGTGTCCTGTGGCTGGGACATTATCGTGGTGGCATACTTGTCGACCTTGGTGTGCTTGATTCCCCTGAAGGCATCCATTGCGATGGTTCCCTGATGGGTCTTTGAACTCCATGCGCCGAGATTGTAGCCGGAATTGTCGAAGGACTCGGGTTCCCAGTAGAAACAGCCGAGCATGTTGTTGGATATGAGTGCCTTCATGAAGTCGGCAAGAAAACGGTTGGCATCGTATGGCTGATCGCAATAGTGGCCTGTCTCCATGACCATTATCGGTTTCCCGAACCGCTTGTTGAGGTTTTTCAGGACAGTGATGTAGGTATTCACGGCTGACTTCACCTTTGCATCGGTGTCGATGTCAATATGTGACCAGCGAGGATAGCACGAGAGACCAATACAGTCGTAGTTCGCACCATATTTCTCGAGGTTGTCGAACATGTTGCGTGCTGTGGCTTCGTCGTGTCCGTTTGACAGGTGGATGATGGTGATGATATCGGGACTTATCTCCTTCACGGCCTTTGCTCCGGCATTGATGAACTTCACGAAGTTCTTCATGCCTTCGGTGGTCTTGGTGCGGCCCGTCTCGTAGAGCATACCGTATTTCGTCTCATTGCCCAGTGATACCCATCGAGGGATGATGCCTTCCTTCTTCAGGCCGCTGAGGACATCGCGGGTGTGGTCATACACATTCCTGGCCAGTGCCTCGGCACTATGGTCGGTCCACTGAGCCGGTATGGTCTGATTGCCGGAATCGGCCCATGTGTCGCTGTAATGGAAACTGATCATGATTTTCATGCCTTTTGCATGTGCCCGCTTAGAGAGGTTGATGACGTCCTGCTTCCCACTCCATCCCCCACTCGGGTTTACCCATACACGGAAACGGACGGCATTGATTCCGAAATCGTCCTTGAGGATGTCGAGCAGGTCGGCCCGCTTTCCTGCACGGTTGCAGTAATAGGTTCCCCAGCTCTCCTGCTGGCTGAGCCAGCTCACATCGGCACCGAAACCAAAGGTTTCCATATTGGCATCATGGTCGAAGACTACTTCTGTCACCGTCTTGTCCTGGGAGAACAGGGAGGAAGAGAGACTGATAAAGGCATAAGCCAGCATGCACTTAGCATTGCAGAGACAACGTGCTACGTTCTTAATATTCATATCCTTATTTTTTAGTCATGCAAATATAATTTATATTCCTGTATCTGCATGGTTCTTTCAGGGCGGGATGTGGTACATTATTGACAGATGACCGATTTGTGCAAGTGATTGTCCGAAAAATATTATCGGTTATCGTTTTTTTTGCATATATTTGCAGATAAATTTTTTATTAACAACTAAAATTATTAACCTATGACAACAAAACTGAACTTAAAGGCATTAGCAATTTCAGCTTCGCTCTTTTCTGCCGGCCTGACTGGCTGGGCACAGGCACCTTCCATCAAGGTGGACGTGTCGAAGCGTGGAGCTGAAGTATCACAGAATCTCTATGGCATCTTCTTCGAGGAGATAAACCATGCAGGCGACGGCGGACTTTATGCAGAACTGGTGCAGAACCGTGGATTCGAAGAGCATGTGCTCCCTTCAAGCATGACGTACACTGACGGAAGGGCCGTTGCCATCGACAGCCGTAACTATGAGCACGGAACAAACCGCAAATGGAGTATCGGCTGGAACATCGAGCAGAAGAAATTCCTCGGCTGGAGTGTCACCAGCAACGGATGTGACGTGAAGAGGGACGTGGTGGACACTCCGTCGCCACTCCACAAGAACACGCCTCATGCCATGCAGCTGTCCATCAGCAACGTGAAGAACGGCGGCAAGGTACAGCTGACAAACACTGGCTACTGGGGCATGGGACTGAAGAGCGGCGAGAAGTACGACCTGCGCTTCTACGTGAAGAGTGCTGACTACAAGGGTAGCATCACGGCACGCATAGCCAATGCAGAGAATAACGCGGTTCTCGGAACCCTGTCGTTCGCGAAGAAGAACATCGGCAACTGGACAGAATTCACCGGGGTCCTCCAGAGTTCGGGGACTACAGGCAAAGGTGAGCTCATCCTGGAGTTCGACGCCAACGGAACTGTCCTCGTGGACTATGTATCCCTGTTCCCTCAGAACACCTTCAAGGGCAGGAAGAACGGACAGAGGACTGACCTTGCCATGATGCTCCAGAACCTGCATCCGAAGTTCATGCGCTGGCCCGGAGGCTGCATAGTGGAAGGTGCCACCTACGAAAACCGAGTGAAATGGAAGGAAACTCTCGGCGATCCTATGACCCGCAGGGGAGAATGGGACGTATGGGGCTACCGTGCATCATGGGGCATGGGCTATCATGAGTTCCTGCAGTTCTGCGAAGACCTCGGCATGGACGCAATGTTCGTGAACAACGCCGGAATGTCGTGCTCGGTAAGAAACGGTGACTATGTAGATACAAACGATGGTCTTGATGCCTGCATACAGGACTTCCGCGACGCCATCGACTATGCCCTCGGCGACCCGGCAAGGAATAAATGGGCCAAGATGCGTGCCGATGCCGGACACCCGAAGCCTTTCCCTCTGAAGTATGTGGAAATCGGAAACGAGAACGTGGGTCCTGAGTACGTGAAGCACTTCAACTATATATTCAAGGTATTGAAGGCTGAATATCCGAAGATTATATTCATCAACACCCTTGCACATGACAACCCGCTGCTCGAACAGATTCCGGGCGAGTACATGGTTGACCCTCACTGGTACAGAGACCCGAACTTCTTCTTCAACAACAACCACCTCTTCGACGACGCTCCACGCAAGCACGACATCTACGTAGGCGAATATGCCTGCAATGCAGGAGTAGGTGGCGGAAACTTGCTCGCAGCAATCAGCGAGGCTGCCTTCATACTCGGAATGGAACGCAACAGCGACGTGGTGAAGATGACATCATACGCTCCTCTGTTCGAGAACATCAACAAGAAGGACTGGCCTTGCAACCTGATTCACTTCAACAGCAACCAGACCTACGGACGTGCATCATACTACGTACAGCAGATGGCAGCCGTGAACCGTCCTACATACAACGTCTTCGCAAGCGAGACAACAAGCAGCGAGACTGCCACACCGTTCGCCTCTGGCGGCGTGGGACTGGGAAGCTATGCCACACAGTGTGAGTACAGGAATATCCAGATCACTACCGCTGACGGCAAGACTACCAATTACACTCCTCAACAGTTCGTGCAGAAACGCGGAACATGGAATGTGGCAGGCGAAGCCATCGCACAGACATCACAGCAGCAGATGACACTGGCACAGTTGCCTGACTTCCAGAGCAACGACTACACCATCACCCTCCAGGCACGCAAGAGCGGAGGACTCGAAGGCTTCCTCATCTACTACGGACTGAACGAAAGCGGCCAGGACGGCTACATGGTGAACGTGGCAGGATGGAACAACCAGACCACTGCCGTTCAGCCAGTACGCAGAGGCAGGGCAAACGACACCGTAAGCCGTCAGGTGAGACAGACACTTGAAAGTGGCAGGTGGTATGACATCAAGATTGTAGTCAAGCCTATGAGCGCAGTCCTCTATGTGGACGGCAAGGAAATCACCACTGCACGTCCATTCTCGCAGACAAGACATTTCTGCCAGACGGGATACGACGAGCAGACAAAGGAACTCATCATAAAGGTGGTGAACGGAACCGAGAAACCTTATTCACGCTCATTCGACATTGCCGGCGTACAGCGAGTGGAACCAAACGGAAAGGTGGTAACACTCTCAGGCAAGGCAGAAGAGGAGAACTCGTTCGACAATCCTACCCTGCTGGCACCTAAGACGACTTCGTTCAGCAAGTTCGGCAAACAGTTCAGCTATGAGTTCGCACCTATGTCGTTCACAATCCTGAGAATCAAGGCATGGTAAAATGTTAATAATGAATAATGAAAAATGAAAAATGAAAGGCAAACGACTATGTTTTTTTTGCCTACGGCATAACGCGAATTACCGTGAATTATCCGCGAATTTTCGAAAATTAATTTGCCTTAGGCAAACACAGGGATTCATGCAGACACAGGAACGAACACACCAGCAAACAAGTAATAATTCACGATAAAATTTACGGGAAATTCACGATAATTTACGTTTAAAAAAATGAATAATGAAAAATGAATAATGAAGAATGAATAATGAAAAATGAATAATGAAAAATGAAATAGGTTAAAGGTTAAAAGTAAATAGAATCATGAAACGGCTAATATCATTTACAATAGCAGCGCTGTCTGCTATATCAGCACTTGCGCAGCCTATCACGGCTGGCGAACACACTCGTGTCAACACTGTCTACGGACCTATCGAAGGATATCTCGACGGCAAGATCTACACATTCAAGGGCATCCAGTATGCGAAGGCAGACAGGTTCCTTGCACCTGAGTATCCCGACAAGTTCGACAGACTCCGCCAGTGCAAACTCTACGGCCCGCAGGCTCCTCAGAGCGAGAGCCTGCGCTGGAACGGCAACAACCAGACCGACTATGCCTTCGGCAATCAGTTCGTACTTGAGCCGATGGACGAGAAGAACTGTCTGGTGCTGAATGTATGGACACCGAGCATCAACGACAGCAAGCGACGTCCGGTATTCGTATGGATTCACGGTGGAGGATATGCCACAGGTTCCGGTCACGACCTTCCGTGCTATGAGGGACGTGCACTGGCAGAGGCAGGCGACATCGTAGTGGTGAACATCAACCACCGACTCAATATCCTTGGATACATAGACCTGTCGGGCCTTGGAGGCAAATACGCCAAGTCGGTCAACCTGGGTATGCAGGACATCGTGAAGTCGCTTGAATGGATACGTGACAACATCAGCAAGTTCGGAGGCGACCCTTCGAATGTCACCATCGGCGGTCAGTCGGGAGGTGGAGGAAAGGTGTCCACCCTGCTGGCTATGCCAAGTGCAAAGGGCCTGTTCAAGAGGGCTATCGTACAGAGTGGCTCGACACTGAGGCAGGGTGATTCGCAGAACTCCCGGCGTTTCGGCAAGGCATTTGCAGAAGAGCTCGGTCAGCCGGCAGACGGCACAGCCGATTTCTCACGCTTCACATACGAGGAACTGAATGAGGCAGCCAACAAGGTGTCACGCAAGGGCATAAGGGCAGGATTCTCACCAGTGGTCGACGGAACCATCCTTCCTCAGCACCCGTTTGCCCCAGCCGCAGAGACAAGCCGCGACGTGCCCATGCTCATCGGTACGAACTTCAACGAGTTCACATTCGACATCAGCAAGGACATGACCGAAGCAGAGGCTGTCAGTGCGGTGAAGAAGCGTATGGGCGAAGAGAACGGTGCAAAATTCGTGGCGGCATTCCGCAAGGCCTATCCTTCCGCTCCTGCAAAGGCAATGACATATATCGACACATCCTTCCGTGCAGGAGCAGTCAGTCAGGCATCGGCCAAGAGCAAGCAGAACGGAGCACCGGCATACCTCTACCTGTTCACATGGGCACCTGAGAACAACGCGCTCGGTGCCTCTCACGGCATGGAACTCCCGTTCATGCTCCATAACGTCAGTCAGCAGCGCGAGATGACTGGCGGTTCAGAGTCAGCGTACAAATTCGAGAAAGTCATCAGCAGCATCTGGCTCTCCTTCATAAAGACAGGCAACCCGAACGTGGCTGGTCTGCCTAAATGGGAACCATACAACGACCAGAACGGAGTTACGATGATTCTCGACAACCAGTGTCGTCCGTTAAGCCATCACGACAAGGAACTCATGCAGCTGTCGCGGCCGGTATGGTAAGATTTTATTCATTCCTTTAGCCATTGGCCATTTGCCATTGGCTAAAGGAATGAAGTTTAGAGTTGAGAGTTGAGAGTTTAGAGTCAGTTGTGAAGTTGATAGTATTATTAATAATGGATGAAAAAATGGGAGTGCCTTCACAGGTGCTCCCATTTCCACTTACTTATTAACTTATTAACATTGGTGCAATTTACCAATAAACAAATCAAATCAAATTTAAAACTCTTAGATATTATATTTTGTCAGTCATTTTAGGTTTGCACCTGATTACACTGCAAAGATATGATTTTACTTCTGCATGAAGTTGCCTTGAAGGGCCTGAAGGTGTCATTTTATGGACTTGGTCCATTTTATGCAACAATTTGTCCGAAATATGTCAACGTCATACATTATTATATATTAAATTTGCAAAAATTTAAATTCTTTTTTATCAAAATTATTATTAACCTTTTAAACAGCAAAAGCTTTATGAAAAGAAATTTACTTCTTTTGGCTTCCTTGTTCTTAAGCATCGGTGCATTTGCACAGTGGACAAAGCCTGTTCCTGAAACCACTGGTTTCTATCAGGGCAGCGCCGAAAACAGTGCTTACATGTACAACAAGGAGGCAGGCCTTTTCTTCACAGAAGGCAATGCATGGGGTACACAGGCCAGTGTCGCTTCAACAGGACTCAAGGTCTATTTCTCCCAGTACATCGAAGAAGGCGGGGAATGGGACGGACAGACTTTCCTCTTCAACGACTCATCCGTATCTAAGAAGGCATGGAAGAACGTGTTCTTCGACAATGACAACGGTACATTGGTAAGTTGCTTCGTCGACAGAGGTTCACAGCCTGACTATTTCTGGAACATCATCGTTGCAGACGACGGTTCATTCCGCCTTACTGGCAGCATGATGAACGGCACATTCAATCCAGAGACTTATCCAGACTGCTACTTCGGTTACGACCTCTCAACAGCTCCTGCAACCGTCATTAACGGTCTTCTTGATGCAGTGAATGCAGAAGATCCATCAATGGTGGCAGTAGACTGGGCATTCGTCACACCAGAGGCATATCAGGTATATCAGGAGAAACTGGCTGTATATAATGCAGCAGTAAAACTCGCTGACGTCATCGTAAAAGCAGAAAACCTCGGTATTGACGCATCAGCTGCAAAGGCTGTATATGGAGACACAAGTTCTACACTTGAGGCCCTTCAGGCTGCATATAACGAGCTCAACCAGGCAATCATCAATGCAGCATCACCTGAGAATCCATCAGATGCAACTGCATTCATCGTCAACCCAGACTTCACGAATGCAAACCTCGGAGGATGGAGCGGAACAGCCTTCGGACGTGGAGGTACAGCAGCCGACGGTGCTGAGCACTATGACAAGGACTTCGACACATACCAGAAGATCGAAGGCCTGCCAGCAGGTATCTACCGCGTAGGCGTACAGGCATTCTACCGTGCCGGTGGTATTGACGCTGACGCAACCAGCTACAAGTCAAACGATATGGCTACACGCCATGCAAAACTGTATGCAACAAGCAACCCTACAGGTGAAGGCGACGTAACTGCAGAAGTGGGAATCGTACACATCTCTGCATGTGCTCAGGATGCACCTCTCGCAGGCGAGACTACTACTATCGTAGCAGCAGACGGAACAACTAAGTATATTCCTAACTCAATGCTTGACGCTGACTCATACTTCAACGTTGCCGACCTCTACCACAACTACGTATTCTGCGAAGTTGGTGAAGACGGAGTGCTCACAATCGGCGTGAAGAAGTCAACTCACCTCTCTACAGACTGGGCTATCTTCGATAACTTCAGCCTCGAGTTCTACGGCAACTCAGATGCAGCTTACAAGTACTGGGCAGAACAGGTGCTCGCTACAACTCCTGAGGTAGAAACTGAGGAGAAACTGTACAAGCAGTCTTATGCAGATGAATATCAGCAGGCATTCGAAACCCTGTCAAATGCAACTGACAAGGCTGCAATCCGTGCTGCAATTCCTCAGATCGGACCAGCAGCACAGGCATTGCTCGCCAATATCAGCGCATACGATGCATACGTGGCAGCAGCAACCTATGCTGACACATACCTCTCAACTCACCAGCTCGTGAGCGAAGCAACAGACAAACTCGTGGACTATCTCATGGGAGAAGACGGACCAGACGATGTTTATCCTAACGGATGCTATCTCTATATCATCAGCGAATGTCCTCTGACAACAGAAGAAATAACAGCTGAGACAGAATTCGTCAACACGATGCTTCAGGAGGCAGTCAAGAGTGGTATCGCTCCAGGTTCTGACTGTACAGACATGCTCAAGAACCCTAAGTTTACAGATGCCGGCGGTGCAGGATGGAACTGGGATCTCGAGAAGAACGTCACAGTGGCCGACTTCAACCCTCATGGTGGTGTCTACACTATCGACGGCAAGGAATATGCATGTGCAGAAGTCTATGCAGGATGGGATGCCATTGTCGGTGGATTCACATTCGACATCTGGCAGGAACTCACAGACCTCCAGGATGGTGTCTACAAACTCTCCCTCAACGCATTCTATCGTCCAGCCGACAACGGTGCATTTGACGGTACTGAGACAAGCGACGTTGAACTCTACTTCAACCAGTTCTCTACACCAGTACAGCACATCATGACTGACATGAGCGAAAACCAGGATTACACTGCAGACGTTCAGGTAACTCGTTATGATGAAGTTACAGGCTGGATTCCAAACGACATGGTCGGTGCAACAGTTGCATTCTTCCAGAACAACCGCTACCAGCAGGAAGTTTACGGATTCGTTACAGGCGGTAAGATGCGTCTCGGTTTCCGTAAGACAGCAGCCACTACTACAAGACGTGCATGGTGTCTCTGGTCAAACTTCACCCTCACATACGTAGGCAATGACGCTGACGCTCTTGATGTTATCCGTAACTCATACGTAGAACAGGCAAAGGCTCTTCTTGAGAACGTATTCGGTGCAACAGAAAAGGAAGCACTCACACAGGCTATCACAGCTGTAGAAGATGCAAAGACTGTTGAGACACTCTCTGCCCAGCTCGGAGTCCTCGCAGGCGCTATGGAAGCAGCAAAGGCTTCTATCGAATCTTACAAGAACCTCGCCGCTGCCAGCGCAACTCTCACTGAAGCACTGAGCACTTACGAGGAAACTGCAGGGGAAGCAGCACTTGACGCAGCCGTAGCACTTCTTGACAAGATTGAGGGAGCATACGCATCAGGTGAATACACTAACGAACAAATTGCAGAAGTGATTAATGAAGTAAACGATGCCATCACAGCACTCATGATGCCAAAGGGATATCAGGATGCAACTGAGGACAACCCTGTTGACTTCTCTTCACTTATCGTAAACGGAACATTCGACACAATCGGTGACTTCCACGGATGGAGCGGAACTACATTCGGTGCCGGTGGTACTACATCTACTTGTGCAGAGCATTATAATAAGGTGTATGACACTTATCAGGACATCAAGGGTCTTCCTGCAGGCTACTACGTAGCAAGTGTTCAGGGATTCTATCGTCGTGGTAGCGCAGAAAACGACTATGCAATTGCTACAAGCGAATATCCTGATTCAGCTCTCAACGCATTCTTCTACACTACTTCATTCTCTCAGTACGGACTTGCAACAACAGACTCTACCACTATCCAGCCAATTGCTGACGGTGCAGACGAAGTTGGTTTCGGCGGCGGAACAATTGCCTTCGGAAGTGACAAGGTCGTTCCTAACACAATGGAATCTGCTGTATACTGGTTCGAGGCTGGCATGTACAACAAGCCAAGCATCGTTACAGAAGTAGGTGAAGGCGGAATTCTCCGTATCGGTGTGAAGAAGACTGTAGGAATTGAGGCTGACTGGTCAATATTCGACAACTTCCAGCTCTTCTATATTGGTACAGCAGCTCCTGTAGGTATTGAATCAATCGATGCCATCGAGGCAGTTACTCCAGTGGGTATCTACAACCTCGCAGGTCAGAGAATCAATACTCTCCAGAAGGGTATCAATATCGTTAACGGAAAGAAGGTCTTCGTGAAATAAATGACCCCACCTAACCTCCCCTCCAAAGGGGAGGGACAGATAAAAGAACTCAGGCAGCCGGAAACGACTGCCTGAGTTCTTTCTGACTTCCAAAGTCACTAATTTCATGATTTCCTTGTTCCCTGATTCCTGTACTCCGTAGGCGGCATTCCGTATTCTGCCGTAAACGCACGAGAGAAATAGGAAGGATTATTGAAGCCTACCATGTACATTACCTCATTGACCGTGAAATTTCCCTTTATCAGCAATGCGGCAGCCTTTTGCATACGGAACTTACGGATATACTCTACTGCCGTGAGTCCTGTGGCCTGTTTGATTTTCCTGTATAGCTGCTTCGAACTTGTATGCATCAGATTGCTCAGTGTTGCAACCGAGAGCCCAGCGTCATCAATATTGTCGTCAATCATGTGGGTTACCCGAAGAATGAATTCAGAATCGGAGTTATCAGTATCATCAATGTCATCGGTATTACCCAACGCCATTATCTGACTCGTCTTGAATTTCTGCTGCAAATCGTCCAGACTGATTTCCAGCAACAACGCCTTAGCCCTCGCACCTCTCAGCAAGGCCTTACGACGTGCACGCTCCTTACGAATTCGTCTCTGCTGGACGAAATACAGGATGAGCATGGCAATGAGTATGACTGTGATAATGCCTATCAGGACTATAATGCCTGTATTCCTGCCATCTTCAGTAACAATGCGAGCCTCGGGGTCAAACCAGATCTCGGTTGATTCCTGACTGGTATAGGCATCGGGAACCATGACAGCAAACTGGTCGGAACCTCCCAAGTACACAAGATTGTCTGACGCATTGTAATATATCGAGACGAACTTCTCAGGCAAGTCTATGGTGTTGTCATCAGTTCCACGAGATCCACTGACCTGCATTCCTTCAGGCGTGACCGTCCACTTATCGTCGCCGATTGTAGCCGTGACATACCTGTTCCTGATGTCCGGAGTGGCATCTATCCTTCTGACCTTCGTAATCTCATGAGTCGAACGGTCAATGTTACACCTATAGACTCCGTGGAACGTAGTGACCACAAGGGCATCAGCCTGACGTTCTACGTTGTATACCCAGTTCCGTTCATCTTCATCTATCCTGTGTACTTCCCACTCTTCATCCTCATCATCATAACGCAGCAGACCACCGTCCGTGCATGCCCATACTCCATGAAGAGGGTCTTCGTACAAGGTGCGAATCCTGTTATGTGGAATGCCGTGAAGTGTATCAGTCATTGAGTACCACAGATGTGTCTGCGATGCCTTCATCCAGTTCCTGATACACACAATGCCATTGGTTCCGCCCAGCCATAGTCTGTTCCTGCTGTCGTGGAGCATACAGTATATCTGGTTGCCCTTACCGCTATCGGTTACCGACGAGAGAGGGAAGATAGTGAAATTCTGACTATGTGCGAGCACAGATATTCCATTGTCTGTTCCAACCCACAAGTTGCCGTTCCGGTCCTTTGTCATGCACCATACCACATTTCCGCTCAACGACCTTATATCCCTTGAATCATGGGAGATGAGCCTTACGGAATCCGCCATCTCGTATAGCCCGCCTTCACAGCCCGTGACTATCCGTCCGTCAGCATCAGCAACCAGACACTTTACCACTGGCAGAGGCTTCACCCACACTACTTTCGGCATGTCACCCTCCAAAGATAGTTCTGCGATACCGTTGACCAGGCCAGCAGCCATGCGTGACTGTTCTTTCTTTCCCACATAAGCAAAACAGGTTGCAAGAAGTTCTTCACCTCCAGGAACAGCCGTCAATTGCCTTTTGCCCACATCGTAGATCTTCATTCCACTCATGCTTCCTATGAGGATATCATCGCCAATGACTGTCAGTGAGAGAATATCAATATCCGGCACCACAAGTGTCCGGTTCCTGTACAGACCTTTATCCGTACCAATCCACTCACATCCGGCATCATCGATAATACACCTGACGACATGACTGTCTAATGACGAGACAGCCTCAAATCGCCTGCCCTCCATCTTCATCTCTACCAGTCCGTGCTCACACCCTATCAGCATCTTGCCATCATTAACATGCAGACAGTTTATGACTCCAGTATTGTCGAGTGTTGGTGAAGAAACGGTCAGGATGCTCTCCCCGTCAAATTCATAGAGTGTCTTGCCTGAGGAAAACCACATGTTACCATCTTCGGACTGAACAATAGATTGTATGGTCATCGACTGAGTGGCAGGCAGGTTAATGAAGTTGTACGAACCGACATTGCCGGCATAGCCTGACGAAAGATGAAAGATGAAGAATGAAAAATGAAGTACGAATACCGAAACCTGAAATGTTCTAAGATACGACATGATTAAGTACGTTAATAATTCTTGCAAATTTAACAAAATTCCGCCAAACGACAAAAAATGATTCTATTTATTCAGTCGTATTGATATGCAAGTCGCGGCGAACCGTTCCAGCAGTGGATGATGCCGCAGTAGCGAAAACCGTTTTTGATGATGAGACGCTGCATGACCTTGTTGTCTTCGTGGGTGTCAATCCTGAGGGTGGCATAGGTCTGGAGAGCATAGCGTACTGCGGCTGCGAACATTCCGGGTTTCTCGCCGCTGCTGGCTATCCGGTGAATGGTGGCATAAGGATTGTCGTTTGTCCACGCCCCTGAATAGATGTGGTCGTAGGTCGGGTCGTTGCCTCCACGGAGGACGAAGGTAGCAAGGATATGGCCGGATTCCTCACAGACGAAACTGTCGCCGCGGGCTATGTCGTCGAGAAGGAGTGAAGAGCTGGGATAGTCGTCACCCCACTGGGTGGGATTGCCTGTCTGCTGCATGAACTGCCTGGCTATGGCGAATATCTCCATAAGTCGGGGTATGTCGTTCTGTGTGGTTGGGCGAATGAGCATAATGAAAAATGAAGAATGAAAAATGAAGAATGAAGAATGAAAAAGTTTAGAGTTGATAGTTGGTTCCTGAGCTGGTCGAAGGAAGAGTTTAGGGTCAGTTGAGGGTGAAGTGACTATACCATGTTCTTGGTGCGATATTCCTGAGGGGTGAAGCCTGTATGACTGCGGAAGAACCGAATGAAATATGAGGGGTCAGTATAGCCTAGTGCAAAGGCTATGTCCTTAACCTGACGATTGGTTGTGATGAGCATGAGTTGTGCCTTACCTATCTTGAGTTTGTTGATGTAGTGCAACGGGGGCAGACCAAGATTTTGTGTAAAGAGATTAACGAAATGTCCTCTTGACAAACAAGCTATCTCTGCAAGATGGCATATAGATATGTCGGAAGAGAGATTCTTGTGGATGAATTCAACAATCTCAACCATACGTGGGTCTTCCAGACACTTACGTTCAATAGCCTGTCGGAAGAATCTGGAAAAGAAAATGAGATTTATTCCTCTGGATTCTATTCGGTTGGCCAAGTCATGCTGCTTTAGTTTCCACATATTCTCAAGGATGGACGGCTGATTATCATAGAGCTGAGGATCGGAGCCAGGCAGAGCCATATCGGGGTTGAGCTCGAGAAGTCTGTTCATGAGTCTCAGATCAGTGTCCACAGATGGGACTTCCACCGGAAAGTCGTACTTCTCGAATATTGATGTCTCGTACTCCCTTTCTTCATAGACATGGAGATAATAGTGGGTAAATATTCCGTCGCAATGACAGTTATGAGTGGTGTTGGATGGTATCATGTAAAGATGGCCAGGGGTTAGCTGGTATGCCTTACCATTCATGTGGACGTTGGCCTGTCCCTCTGTAACGAGGAAGATGCGAGTAAACGGCGAACGTACATTCTGCCAATTCCAGTCGCCATTGTGGCGGGCCAATCCGACGTGGAGAGTCAGATAATTGAGCTTATCAAGGGCTATATCCATGATGCGGAATTTTGAGTTGAGAGGTTTAAGTCAGTTGCGAAGTTGATGGTTGTTTTTTTTGCAAATATAACAATTATCCTATTATTACAAGTCAAATTTAAGGAAAATATGCAAATTATAGTACGAAAATATCCTTTTGAATAACATTTTTCATACACTCAGACATAAAGTTCTATAAAATATTACAAAAATCCTATCCTTTCATTTTTTTATTATATATCTTTGCCACGTCAATTTATAACTTTATAAATATTACCTTATGAAAGATTTTCTGAAAAAAATCAAGTGCTCGGTCACATTACTTGCAGTAAGTTCTGTCATGGCCGTGAATGTAAGCGCACAGGACGTTGAGGTGAAAACCGGTCCTTATTCTCCTGACTGGAACAGTCTTGGTAAATGGGAGTGCCCAGAGTGGTTCAAGGATGCGAAGTTCGGAATATGGGCGCACTGGGGACCTCAGTGCCAGGCTGAGGATGGTGACTGGTACGGCAGGTTCATGTATTATGAAAACACCAGTCAGTTCAACTGGCACCTGAATCACTTCGGTGACCCGGAAGAATTCGGGCTGAAGGACCTGTGCAATGCCTGGAAGGCAGAGAAGTGGGACCCAGAGAAACTCATTGCTCTCTACAAGAGTGTGGGCGCTCGCTATTTCATGACATTAGGTCAGCACCACGACAACTTCGACCTCTGGAACAGTACTTATCAGGAGTGGAACTCGGTGAATATCGGTCCGAAGAGGGACATAGTGAAGGAATGGAGTGATGCGTGCAAGAAATACGACCTTCCTCTGGGCGTGAGCATGCATGGCAGTCATTCGTGGACCTGGCTGGAACCGTCGCAGGAGTTCGACGGCAATCTCACGAAGGCTGACGGTGCGGGGAAATGGTGGGAAGGATATGACCCTCAGGAGCTCTATGCACAGCGGCACGACCACAGCACGGGATGGGACGAATCGGGTACTATCCACAGCCAGTGGAACTGGGGCAACGGCGCAAGCATTCCCGACGAGGCTTACGTAAAGAAATTCCAGAACAGGGTGCTGCAGTGCATCAACGACTATGATCCGCAACTGCTCTACTTCGACGACACGGTGCTGCCTTTCTATCAGTTTGACGAGAGTGTGGGCAAGAACATCCTCTCACATTTCTACAACACGAGCGCAGCAAAACACGACGGAGTGGCTCAGGTGGTAGTGGAAGGTAAGATTCTTGATTCCGACAACAAGAAATACATGCTCTGGGATGTTGAACGCGGAATTCCAGACCGTCCTCAGGATGAATACTGGCAGACTTGCACCTGTCTGGGTGACTGGCACTACAGTCAGAGTGTCTACAACAACAATTCATATAAGAAGGCATCTACAGTGATCCGTATGCTGGTAGACATCGTGAGCAAGAATGGCAACATGCTGCTGAGCGTACCAGTGAAGGCTGACGGAACGATTGACGACAAGGAGGAGGCCATACTGGCTGGCATCAAGGCATGGATGGACCAGAACAGTGAAAGTATATATGGTACGCGCGTATGGAAGACTTTCGGCGAGGGTCCTCTTGCAGAGGCTGTAAATCCTATCAATGCTCAGGGATTCAACGAAGGAACCAAGTACTCTTCAAAGGACGTGAGATATGTGCAGAAAGGCAAGGTTGTCTATGCCACCATAATGGCATGGCCTGATGAGAAGACCTTCACATTCAAGGCGTTCTCAACATCCGCTACTAATTACAGCGGGAAGGTGAAGAAGGTAAGGCTACTCGGATATGGCAAGATTCCATTCACCCAGGACGACAACGGACTGACTGTCACTCTGCCTGGAACAAAGGTAAACGACATTGCCCCCGTCATGGAAATAAGAATTAATACAAAATGACGCTCCAAATAATCTTAGTGACCGAATGTCACTAAAGCGGCAATTCCCGACGGCCCCTTGCTTGTAAGACTCTGGACTCTAAACTGAATTTAATTGAGATGAACAATTATGAACAACTCGGATAGAGCCTGATGCATAAGCCCATAGTCTGGGAAAATTCAGTTCCTGCATTTTCAGCCTCACCTCAGCAGAGATTAAGTAAACTTA
>CALELI010000101.1 GCA_937902455.1 uncultured Prevotellaceae bacterium
ACGTATGATCAAAATTGGTCCGTTAATAAAGTCAATATCGTTGCTGATCTTCAGCTGATGTCCTATATTCCTGCCAACAAAAGTTTTAGTAAAGAGAATAAATACTTGTCAGGTCAGCTGTTCCCTGCGGGTTCTTATCAGCTGACGAGTACATCGCACACAAATTGCAACGGACATTGGTTTCCAGACGTGGATAATCCCCAGAACTGGGATTCTTTCGACTGGGCCATTGACAATATCGAAGAAAAAAACGGCGTGGTGACGTTCGCATACAAGAAAACGTCTGCCGGTGAGCAGTTTGGCGACCATCCTACACGCCCGGATCTGTCGTTGCCAGACAGGTATCTGTATTGGATAGACGATGCAGATACCGCTTCGGTGGGAAGCCAGTATTTTGACATCGACATCAGCAAGCTCGATCTTGGCATTCATACGCTCTTCACCCAGGTGGTGACCGACGTCGGCTATGGCGATGCCTCGGACGTGGTGGCTACTACTTTCTATAAGTACAGCTATCCTGACGAGGAGACGCATCTGGCAGTGATGGTGGACGACAAGCTGGTGGATGGCGCAACTTATCTGCTGCAGAACGTGAACAATCGCAGTCTGTGGCTCGGGCACACCAGTTGGGATGGTGCGCTTTGCTACGAATTCGGTACTGCCGACAAATTCGTTACCTTCAAGGCTGTAAAGCAGGAGAGTGGCGACTGGGCATTCATCGAACAGAATGTGGAAGGCGACCCTAAGTACATGGTGCTGCCTAATTCTGTGAACCTCTTCTGCAAGACCCTTGCTGAACTGAATCAGGAGAGGATTCCTGAATTCAAGGTTGTCCAGGTTGCAGAAGGTACTTATCGCATTATTGCAAGTATAGGAAACTGGTCTGATGCAGTTGGCTTCAACGTTCTCATGAACGCAGGCAACACATACCCAATCTGTACATTCCCTGGCAATAGCGTCTATGAAAATGCAGACATCTATCACGGATTCCTCACGGATCCTGATACTGGTGCGCGCCTCATGGACGACGAAGGCAACTATTTCCTTGCCGACTCAACCACTTGCGACTGGAACTTTGTGAATGTGGAGAACTACAAGGACTATATGGGTAAGGCCTCTGCCTACACCACTATCCTTAACTTCGAAAGGGATTTCGTGAACAATGGAAACATTGACGAGGAGTACCATGCTGGTTTTGCAGGAACACTCGATGCTATCGTTGCCATCTATGAGAGCGAGGAGTACGACTATTCTCTCGACAACACCACAATCCTCTCCCTCGTGAACACAAAGGTCACACTCTACAACACTATCCTTGATGCCATCAAGTCAAACACAGATGGCGATGCAGTCCTCAGCGCAGCAACAGAAACTGCCAGGAAGGCATTCAGCGAAGTATCCGACCTCGCAGGAACAGAATCTGCCCTTAAGGCCCTCGCTGCAGCACTCAAGAACTACAAGGAAGGAACAGGCGACCTCACTGCTCTCATCCAGAACCCAAGTTTCGAAGACCTCTCATCTCAGGGTGGTGTCCAGACTTCAGGCACTGAAGGTGCACCTACAGGATGGAATGTCTACATCAACGGCACTCAGGTCGTAACTGCCGACGAAGTGAAGTCTCAGGGCATCAACGCATGGCACGGAATCAACAACGATGCCGAGGGCGAGGCAATGGACGGAAGCTATGCATTCGGTATCTGGAACGGAAGCATTCCTAAGTACGAACTCAGCCAGAAGATTGAAGGCCTGGAGAACGGTACCTATATCGTCACTGCAGGACTTATGGCAGGTGCTAACGGAACCAGCCGTATGACTACCCAGCGTCTGTTCGCTAACCTCAACTCGACTTACTTCGGCAACGAGGAAGACTACAACCCAGAACTGCTCGACAAGAGCGAAGTCTACGGATTCCAGGGCAACGACCAGAACTTCAGTACTGACCGTTATCTCTTCCCTATGCAGGTTCTCGGCTATGTCTACGACGGAACCCTGACTCTCGGTATCCGTACAGACGGTAACTGCAAGGCCACTTGGCGTGACTCAAACAACGGTGCCGGTGGCGACGGATGGTTCAAGGTCGACAACTTCCACCTCCAGTATCTCGGTTACATCCCAGAGGATGCACTCGATATCTTCAACCACTTCCTCGCAAACCTCACAGAGGTATACGAAGGTGCAGAATTCATGAATGCTGACCTCAAGGAAAAGCTTGACGCAAGACTCGAGGAATATGCAGGATTCTCTACTGACACTGACATCGAGACTATCAACAAGGCCATCTTCCAGGTAAGAGAACTCGTGACAGAGGTATCTGCAAACATCGATGCATACACTGCTCTCGGCGAGGCCATCATGAATGCATGGGCTACTCTCGACGAATTCCAGGAATATCCAGGCGCACCTGAATATGGTGATGTGATTTCAGAAGTCGAAAGCGACTACATCGACGGAGTTCTCACGACTGAAGGCTGCAAGGAAGCACTTGCACGTCTCGAAGAGGCTAAGCAGGCTTGCATCGACTCTAATGTCGTAGAACCAGGCATGGACATCACAAACCGTCTGAAGAACCCAAGCTTCGAGGACTACACTTCTCAGGGATCAAACGACAACAGCGGCGGTGTCGAGGCTCCTCCAACGGGCTGGAATCTCTCTCTCAACGGAGTTCAGTGCCTCACTCAGGCAGACGTCCTGGCACACATCGGCAACTGGTGCGCTATCAACCGTGGTGACAACATCGACGAATTCGACGAGGAAGGTAACGAATGGTTCCACCAGTACACCGACGGCGAACACCTCTGGGGAATTTGGAGCAGCGCAGTTCCAGTAGTCGAACTCTCACAGATGGTATCTCTCCCTGCTGGTACTTACAAGCTCTCTGCCGACATCGTAGTTCAGAATGACTGGGCAGGCTTCAACCTCTCTACTCAGCGACTCTTTGCCGACGACTTCGTGACTATGTACGGTAACGAAGACTACTATGCAACCTATCTCCCAGAAGACGCTCAGGCAGCCAAGCAGTATGACGAGTGGAAGGGCGAGCAGGAAGTGAAGTACCTCACATTCGCGGGCAACTACAAGGACACAAACTACGGACTTTCAAGTATCCCTTACACTACATCCGTAATCTTCGGAACTGAGGGCAACGAGCCAGTCAAGATTGGTTTCCGCACAGACCGCATCGACCCTGCTACAGGCGAGAACCGCGAACAGGCATCCTTCGGATGGTTCAAGATTGACAACTTCCGTCTTGAGTGCATCAGCCTCGAAGTTCCTACTGCCATCGAGACAATCAGCAACGCTCAGCCTGTAAATGGCGACCAGCTGTTCAACCTTGCCGGCCAGCGAGTATCCGATGACTTCCGTGGCATCGTAATCTCTAACGGTCACAAGCAGCTCCGCAAGTAACACTGCATACTTGACACATACATCAAGGTGGAGGCCTCATAGCCTCCACTTTTTTTGGCTACATCCTTGGCACGAATGAACGAATGGTTGGGAAGTCAACTGATATTCGGCTGAGTCGGGAGATTCGTGTTCTCCTTTCTGACCACCCTTCGAGTGGCCTCAGGGTAGACTCTTTGAACGGGTGGAACGGATATTTTGTTCAGATACGCCCCGAAAATGTTACTGAGTCCCCATTGCGGCCAACCGCAAACGAAATGAGGTTAAAACAA
>CALELI010000102.1 GCA_937902455.1 uncultured Prevotellaceae bacterium
CAGAGTGAAAAGTGAATAGTGAATAGTGAAAAGTAGTGCAAGGCGAATGCAGTGCCAAGCTTGCTTGGACAATGCTGAGCCGCAGCCTACTTTGCGGGAACCGAATAGTACAAACAGAACCTTTAACCTACAGCGAAGCGTGCTATAACCTATAACCTTTAACCTATAACCCTTAACCATAATCCTTAATGCCATTAGCAGTTAGCCATTAGCCTTCTTTTAAACTCTAAACTATAAAACTGACTCTAAACTCTAAACTCTCCACTCTCAACTCTATTCCCCCAGATCTTCCTTCTTTCTTCTATCACCCCATTTGAAGTTGTGGCGTGAGAGTTCCTGAGTTGCTTCCTTGTTCTCGCGACTCTTGAGGGCCTTGTTTCCCTTGAAACTCTTGTTGCGCTCACGTTCCTCGCTGGTCTTGATATCCATTCCCTCCTGACGGCGTTCACGAAGACGGCCCTCGAACACCTGGTACTTGCGGAATTCGCAAGGCAGTGGTCCGTTGTAAAGGGCGAACTTGGTTGAAGGACGGAAACCGAGACGTGCGAAACACTCCTCGTGGTAACTGAGAATCCACGCATCACCTCCTACGAAACTATGTTTGAGTGTACTGCCTATATCCTCGTAAAGTCCCAGTATGTCATCAGTCGTAATACGCTCGCCATAAGGTGGGTTGGTGATGATGATGGACTTCTCTTGCGGCTGCTGGAAATTGCGGAAATCATTCTGAACAACTTCTACGATGTCACTCACACCGGCTGACTTCACATTTTCCTGAGAAATAGAGACTGCCTGACGGTTTATGTCGTAACCATAAATCTTATGCTCAAACTCCCTTTCCTTTGAGTCATCGTTATAGATTTCGTCAAACAATTCGCTGTCGAAGTCCTTCCATCTCTCGAAGGCAAACTCCTTGCGGAATACTCCCGGATAGATGTTCCTGGCAATCAGTGCTGCCTCGATGAGGATGGTTCCCGAACCGCACATAGGATCGATGAAGTCACACTCGCCGTCCCATCCCGTGAGCTTTATCATGCCGGCTGCAAGTACCTCATTTAGAGGCGCTGTGACGGAACCTACCCTGTAGCCACGATGGTGCAGGCTCTCGCCGGAACTATCGAGTGAGATAGTCACGTCATTGTCGGCAATGTGAATATTGATGCGGAGGTCTGGATTTGACATTCCTACATTCGGACGCTTACCGGTAGTCTCACGGAAATAGTCAGCAATGGCATCCTTCACCCTGTAGGCGGCAAACTTCGAATGACGGAAGTTCTCTGAGAATACCACTGCGTCAACGAGGAAAGTCCAGTCGTTGTCCATATATTTATCCCATGGAATTTTCTTTACCTGATCATATATATCATCGGCGTCGCTCGCCTTGAACTGGCTGATTGGCTTCAGAATCTTCACTGCCGTACGAAGGCAGAAGTTTGCCTTGTACATCATCTCTTTGTCTCCACGGAATGTCACCATTCGTCTGCCTGGCTCTATTCCTTCTGCTCCCAGTTCTGAGAGTTCCTTTGCCAATACTTCCTCAAGTCCGGCAAATGTCTTTGCTATGAGTTTCATTTCAAATATGTATCAATTAGTTCCTGAGCGGAAGCATCGCCAAGGCTCACTGCCTTCTCAAGATTCTTTTGTCCGTTTATCCTGTCACCCTTCTGTATCTGTGCATAACCGAGTATCCTGAATGCATCAAACAGCTTATCGTCGAGAGCAATACACTTGTTAGCCTCTTCGATGCACTCGTCCAGCTGGTTTACACGCAGATGCACAGCGCTCTTCTCCACATGATAGAGGGCTTCCTTCGGATTCATTTCAATTGCCTTCGTCAGGTCGTCAAGGCACTGCTGGTACATTCTGCCCTTGAGTTCCAGCTGTGAACGGTCGTAGTAGAACTTGTCGTTCACCTGATTGCCAATCATACTGCTGTATGTGTTGTAGTCACGCACTGCTTCGCGATACTTGCCGATTGACTCACAGAGTCTTGCACGGCGCATCACGAGGGTCGATGCAGAGGCCGGCAGGGTGTCGCCATACATCACGAGGGCGCTGTCGAGCATTTCTATCTGTACGCTGACGGAATCTCCCAGGCCTTCGTGGGCAAGACTGGATGCATAGAATGTAGCCGGTGACTTATCCGCACTCGCATTGATGGCATCGTAGAGTTCTACGGCTGACTTATAGTCCTTCATGTTCATCAGCACCTGACCCTTCTGCAGTTTATAGTCCAGCTTCTCGGGAGCGATTTCCAGAGCCTTGTTCACATGTTCGAGCACTGATTCGTAAGTCCATTTCTCGTATGCCGGTTCTGGCATGAAACGCAGTTTGGTGAACATGATGTCGGCTATGCCGGCATGAGCCTTTGCCTTGTCTTCCGACAGGCTGAGATAAGTCTGCAGGTCCTTGTCGGCCTCGTCAAACCGGTGAAGGTCGGTGAGCGGAGTTGCACGCTTGAAGTAACCTTCCGCATTCTGAGGATATGTACTGACAAATTCGTTGAGCATTGCCATATACTCCTCATTGCCGGCAGTCCTCGACTTGAAATAAAGGTACACCAATGCCTCTTCCATTGTTTCCGGAAGTCCCTTAGGTATGTTGATATTATTCAGTGCCAGTGAATTCGACTTTGTAGTTATGGCCTGGATGGTCAGGTTCTCGATGTATTTTATGCCGATGGCATAGCCGTTTGTGGCAATCGACGGCTGGAGGACACCTATCACCTCTCCTTCTGTATTGAAGAGTGGTGAACCGACATACTTCTCTGCAATGCTGTCACGAAGAGTGTAGTACACACATCCGCTGTCGAGCGGGGAAATCTCCGAGACGGCTGTCTGGGGACAGGTTGCCGATGCTCGTTCTGCAAAGCTGACAGCATAGGCTTCGGTACCGATGACGGCACTGTTCGCAGTCTTCACGGGAACACTCTTCTTGACGTCCACCTGAAACCTCACCAGCGAATACATTCCGTCAGCACCAAGTATCTTGCTCACATCGTATTTCTTGCCCGACATATCGATGACGGTGGCACTGTATGCACCCTTGAACAACCTATAGTCAGAAATGGCCACACCGCTTTCGTCAACATAGAAACCAGTGCCTGACTGCATCATGTTCTTGTCCTTGTCGTATGTAATGACCGACACGATACTGCTTTTCTGCACCTTGCCCACCCATTTTGGAGCACGGACCTCCTGTTCAGACTGAGCTACCGACTGCGTCGGAGTGAATAGTGAATAGTGAATAGTGAATAGTACAAACAGAACCTTTAACCTACAGCGAAGCGTGCTATAACCTTTAACCTTTAAACTATAACCTTTAACCATAAACCTATAATTCTATAATCTATAAACTCTAAAAAAACTCTAAACTTTTCAAACTGACTCTAAACTCTAAACTCTCCACTCTAAACTTTAAAACCCTCTCCCATCAACTCCCTTGCGTTGTCGAGAGCTGCCTGACTGATTACCTCGCCACTCAGCATATGTGCAATCTCCTCTATCCTCTGGGATTTGTCGAGTTCCACGATGTGCGTGGTCGTCTTCTCCTTCGAGTCCTCCTTGTATACCTTATAGTGGAACTGTCCACTGGCAGCAATCTGTGGGAGATGGGTGATGGTGATGACCTGACGCTCGTTGTCCCCCATCTCGCGCATTATCCTTGCCATCTTCTCTGCCATACTGCCCGACACACCAGTATCTATCTCGTCAAAGATGATTGTAGGCATCTTCACTGCACCGGCAATCATTGCCTTCAGCGAGAGCATTACACGTGCAATCTCACCGCCTGATGCAACCTGCGACATATTCTGCAGTGGCATGTTCTTGTTTGCAGAGAACATGAATGTCACCTTGTCGCACCCCGATGCATCCGGTTCCTCCTTCCTGTCAAACTCCACCCTGAAGTTCACGTTCGGCATTCCAAGCGACAAGAGGCGCTCCACCATCTGTTTCTCCATTTCCCTGGCAGCCTTCTGGCGGCATTGGCTCAGTGTCATGGCATCCTCATTCACCTTGTTCCTCCTCACCTCCATCTCGTGACGCAATGCCTCTATCTTCTCGTCACCATTATCTATGGCGTACAGTTTCTCCTCCATTTCGTGCTGGAACTCAAGTAACTCCTCTATGCTGCTTACATGATGTTTCTGCTGAAGGGAATAGATGGTATTCAGCCTGTCGTTGACTATTTCAAGACGCTTGGGATTACATTCCACGTCATCCGCCTTGCCCTCTATCTCATCCGCAATGTCCTTGAGCTCTATGTAGCAGCTGTCCAGCCTGCCTGCAAGTTCCTCGGCAGCAGGAAAGACGTTGCCGACTCGCTGCATTATCTGCGAACACTCCCTTACACACTGAAGGGTATCTCGGCTCCTGTCGGAACTCAACAGTTGCAGGGCATCATACAGATGGCCCTTTATCTCCTCGGCATGGCTGAGTATTTCCGCTTCCTGTTCAAGTTCCTCCTGATTGACCTTACCGAGGTTGGCATCGAGGAGCTGTTCCACCTGGAAACGGATGTAATCCTCGTCAGCCTTGGCCTTTTCGGCAAGGTCTGTTGCCTCTGCAAGTGCCTTGCAGATGTCCTTATATTCATGGAAACATACCTCATAGTCCTTCAGACGCTGTTCGTTTCCTGCAAGGATATCAAGTATGTTAATCTGGAAGTTCTCCTTGTTGAGCAAGAGATTCTGATGCTGCGAGTGTACGTCCAGCAACTTGTCGCCCAGTTCCTTCAGCTGCACGAGGGATGCTGGTGTGTCGTTGATGAAGGCACGGCTCTTTCCTGCCGAGGTGATTTCCCTGCGGATTACACATTCCGTCCCGTCGAAGTCAAGGTCGTTCTCGTCGAAGAACTCACCGAGATTATATCTGCCTACATCGAACGACGCCTCTATGACAGTCTTCCTGTCGTCACGCTGACTGACACCACTGACCCTCTGGCCCATGAGCAGTCCTATGGCACCAAGGATGATACTCTTTCCCGCACCGGTCTCACCCGTTATGACGGAGAAACCTGGTTGCAGGTCAATGTCGAGCTGGTCAATCAGTGCGTAGTTCTCTATATGTAGGTTCCTGATCATCTTATGCCTATTTCTTTATCTTGTTCCACTCGCTGCTCTGTGCCGCATTGAGGTTGGTCAGGGTCTCACATACCGAAGTCTTCTCCTTCTCTGTGCCATGACCCTGATAGATTCCTACTATCTCGTCACGCTTGTAGTCCGTGAAGATCTGCGGCAGCGAACTCATTGGCTTGTTGCCAGCAGCAGTCTTGAGCAACTGTATTGCATCAGTCACGTTTCCGCGTCCTCTGTCCACGTTGTTCGCCATCTCGTCCAGTCCCTGACGATGATAGACGTACATCATCTCGCGGAATGGTTCCATCTGGGAGTCCATATAGTCGTTGATGATGGCATGCCGGTTCTTGCTGTCATCGAATGCCTTCCAGCCCGGGTCGGAGAAAGTCTGTGCATTGTTCACGATAGTCTCCACCCTGTGAAGCACATCCGTTCCGCCCTTCTTGGAGAAGGTATCAAGGTCCATGCCTATGAAGAGATATGCATAGTAGGCAAGGATGGCCGTCAGGTTGTTGTCCATACTCGTCTCGTTGAATTCGAGCGGGTCATATTCCTTGTATGTGAAGTTGACGTGCTGGTCGCGGGTCGTGAACACCACGCTGTTGTACATCGAATTGAATACAGGACGCGAGCACTGCACCAGCAACTCTCCCGAAAACGAGTTCTCGTTAGGGACATATTTGGAAAGGGTAAGAGTCATCGTGCAGTCAATCTTCTCCTCCCTGCCAAACTGCAAGTCAGTCCATTCGCGGTTGTTCATGAACTCACGGATGGCAGTCTCAAGCGTCTCGAACACACTTGTATTCGTTCCCTGAATCTGGGAATGGATGAGCTTTACGGTACAGTTCAGTTCCTGCCCTGCCGACCGCGTCGGAGCAAGCAGAGTAACAATGAACAATGAAAAAAAGAGCAAACCGAATGCAATGATAAATTTATTTAAGCATTGCTGAGGTGCAGCCTTTTTTGCAGGAACTGAGCAATGAACAATGAAGAATGAAAAATACCTATAACCCTTAACCATAATCCTTAACCAGACAATTGATAACTTATAATTCATTGTTTCTTCACAAGTTCAGGCGAGCAAGCTCGGAGTCCTGT
>CALELI010000103.1 GCA_937902455.1 uncultured Prevotellaceae bacterium
GCACTGCATTCGCCTTGCACTACTTTTCACTATTCACTATTCACTTTTCACTCTGAGCTTTGCTCAGTCTGACATTGCCTCGAATGGCAACATTGCTCGTGTGAAGGGACATAACCTCTACGTGGAGAAGGGTGGACAGGAAGTTCAGGTCAGCAAGGATGGCAGTATAGACATAGTTTATGGCGAGAGTGTGCACCGTGATGAATTTGGCATCGAGAAAGGTACATTCTGGAGTCCTAAGGGCAATCTGCTTGCTTTCTATCGCATGGACCAGAGCATGGTGTCGACATATCCTCAGGTGAATGTGTCACCTGACGAAACCAGCTCTTCCCGATGCGCCGTACTTGTTCCCGACAAATACCCTATGGCAGGAGAGACAAGTCACAAGGTGACAGTCGGAATCTATGATGTGAACACCTCCAGGACCATCTATCTCCAGGCAGGAGACCCTACCGACCGTTACTTCACGAACATTGCATGGAGTCCCGATGAGACTGAAATCTACATGATTGAACTCAACCGCGACCAGAACCACGCACAGCTCGTCTGCTACGATGCCACTACCGGTGCCCGCAAGAAAGTCCTCTTCGAGGAGAGACATGAAAAGTACGTGGAGCCTATGCACCCCATTCAGTTCCTTCCCTGGGACGACAGCAAGTTCATCTATCTCACCCGCAAGGACGGATATCTCCACATCTATCTCTACGATGTGACAGGCAAGCAGCTCAGCCAGCTTACAAAGGGGCAGTTCGAGGTGATGGACATTCTTGGTTTCTATCCAAAGAAGAAGCAGGTACTCTTTACGAGCAATGAGGAGAACACGATAGGATGTAATATCTATTCCGTTGACCTGAAAGGCAAGCGCAGGCTTATAGGCAATAAGGATGGCTGGCACAACCCAACACTGAGCAAGGACGGACAGACAATAACCGATGATTGGTCATCCCCGACCATCTATCGTCAGATTGACAGCATTGACGTTGCTGCAGGTAAGATTCTCACCGTAGAATCCCGACCAATTACTGATAGTTCCGACTTTCCTCAGATAAAGGTCGGCACCATAAAGGCTGCTGACGGAGTGACAGACCTCTATTATCGTCTGGTACTCCCTGTAGGATTCGATCCTGCAAAGAAATACCCTACCGTAGTCTATGTGTACGGAGGTCCTCATGCCCACATGATCAGCAACTCCAGATATTACGGAATGAGGAACCTTGACCTCGAGATGGCACGCAAGGGCTATGTCATGTTCTGTCTCGACAACAGAGGCAGCGAGCACCGTGGACTGGAATTCGAACAAGTCACCTTCCGCCAGCTCGGAGTCGAGGAGATGAAGGACCAGATGAAGGGCGTTGAGTTCCTCAAGTCGCTCCCTTACGTCGATGCTGACCGTATGGGTGTTCACGGCTGGAGTTTCGGCGGGTTCATGACCACGAGTCTCATGACCACCTATCCCGATGTCTTCAAGGCAGGAGTGGCAGGTGGACCTGTAATCGACTGGAAATACTACGAAGTGATGTACGGAGAACGCTATATGGATACTCCTCAGACCAATCCTGACGGCTATTCCAGAACCTCCCTGCTTGGCAAGGCACAGAACCTCAAGGGCCGTCTGCTCCTCATCTATGGAGGCAATGACCCAACCTGTGTGCCACAGCATACCCTCTCCTTCCTCCGTAAGTGCATAGATGCAGGCAAGCATCCCGACCTCTTCATCTATCCAGGTGATGGCCACAACATGCGCACCGCCACAGACGTACGTCACCTCCAGGAACACATAGTGCGCTATTTTGAAGACTTCCTGAAATAGATTCACAATTCATTTTTCGCTCATGAATTATCTCATTGCCATAATATCAGCTGCCGTAATTGCCAGACTGGCCCACAGCACGACGGAGATGCGCAACTCCAGCCTGAGTGCGTATATCTTTGCCGTATTATATATCCTTGCCAGGCTTGCCTTTCCCGTCAGTTTCGGAGATCATTGTGGTGAGATGATTCATCTATGCCAGTTACTCTTCATACTGTCATTCTTCGCACTCTTCTCCGAAGGTAATTCATATTGTCCGACTACATTGTCAGAGTCAGTCAATTCATTCATTACATTCATGATGCTAGGCATTGCCACCCTGTTCCTGCCCATGCTCTTCTGGTTCATTCCTGTATATCTGTGCTCTCAGGTAATGCTTCGCACACTCACACCAAAGTCCATCCTGGCAGCAGGATTAGGCATACTCGTGCCCTGGGCGTGGAAATGGGGGCTGGATGGCCTGCAGATTTTCTCCATTCCCGATTTCCGTGGTTCCGTCGCCCCGTCCTTCTCCCCCCTCTGGGCATCAATAGTACTCCTTGCCATATATATAATAGGTGTATGGCATTTCTACCGCAAGATGTACTTTGATAAATCTCATACCCGTGTGGTCTATCAGGTAATAATGTTCTTTGGGTTAGCCACCTTCATCATGCTCTTCATCCTTGTCCTCTCCATGGGAAAGGATATTGTGACGCCAGGATTCCTGATGCTCTATTTCATTGCCATCATCCCTACAACCTTACTTATAAGCCGGTTAATTTAGTTATTAGTTAACAGTTAACAATGAATTATTAGTTAACAATTCTTCATTCTTCATTATTAATTAATATGAGCGAGTTCTGGGTTACATACGGATATTGGGGCATGGGAATGGCAGCGTTCATTGCCGGGACCTTCTTCCCGTTCAGCAGCGAGGCCGTCATGGCGACCCTCCTTGCCACCACAGGCATGAGTCCTGTTCTCACAGTCGTAAGTGCCACCATCGGCAATGTGGCAGGCTCAATGGTGAACTACTGCATCGGACGCATTGGCACCAAGGAGATGGTAGCCCGCTGGTTCAGGATTCGTCAGGACCGAATGGACAAGGCACAGGATTATGTCATGAAATACGGAGCCTGGATGGGAGCCCTTACCTTCATCCCCATCCTCGGCACGGCCATAGCCCTCGCCCTCGGACTCCTCCGCGCCAATCCATGGATTACCTTCCTGTCCACCTTCCTCGGCAAGACACTCCGCTATGTATTCATTGCATATACCGTGGTAGCCATTAGCAATTAGCCGGATGGCAGGTAGGGTCAACTCTATTTCATCTCATCTTTTCTATGACAGGAAGCAGTAGCTTTTCCATGATTTCGTAGCCGGCTTCGTTAGGATGGACGGTAGGCATCTCCTGACCTAACTCGGCTTTCATGGCAGTGCCTTCTTCGTTCACGAGGGCGGAGAAGTAATCCACGAACGGTATCTTGTTGGCTTTCGCGTAGGCTTTAAGACGTTCGTTATAGTGACGAATCTTGTCCATGGCATTAGTGATTTTCATGTTCCATCTGAAGCCCTCAGCTGGCAGGCATGAGGTGAGTATGACCTTGATCTTGTTGTAACGGGCAAGTTCCACTATGCTTACGATATTTCCGAAAAGCAAGTCTTCGTTGTACGGCACCGTGTTGCTGTTCTCTGCAATGTCGTTCGTACCACTATTGATCACCACGATGTAAGGTTTGAGATTGATGACGTCCTCACGGAAACGGAGCAGAAACTGGTCGCTTGTCTGACCTGATATGCCACGTCCGATGAGGGCGTTGTTCTTGAAGAAGTCCTTGCGGAGTTTCGCCCAGTTGTCTGTGATACTGTTGCCTAAGAGTACGACCCTTTTCTCTCCCTTCTCAGGCTGACCCAATTCCGTGTTCGCCTTGGCGTAACGCGCGAAATTGGCGTACTTGGTGTTCTGGGCCTGACACTCGCTGAAGCTTCGTGAGTGAAAAGTGAAAAGTGAAAAGTGAAAAAGTAATGCCAGGCAGATGCTGGTTCTTAATAGTTTGTTCATGTCCTTGCCTTTTTGTCTTATCTTTCTGGGGAGTTGTCCGTCCCCCACCTTTGTCTATTCGATTATCGCCGCGAATCCTCCGTTCATCACCATCTTGACCGTGTATTTGTCACGCGAGGATACGGTCTTCTCTATTCGCTTGTAGTCCATAGCTATGAGGTCGGCATTGATTCCGTCCTGGAATGCGGTCATCTTGTAGGTCCTGTCCTGATCGAGGAAGTCGAGGCTTACTTCGCATTCTCTTGGTGTACCGTTGGTGATGCCACCAATCCACCATTTCTTGCCGTTTCTTTTCGCTACGATGATGTACTCCCCTAATTCACCGAAGAGCACCCTCGTCTCATCCCAGTTCACAGGAACGCCGGTGATGAACTTGGTGCAGTCAGGCCACTGACGGTAGCGTACCGGGTTGTCGGCGAGCATCTGGAGGTTGGTCTCGAAGAGTACGAAGTGTGCGAGTGAATAGCACTTAGTGCCGACCACCGTGCAGATAGGTCGTCCGCCCTTGTGGGCTTTCGGCTGATAGGCAATCATGGCGCCCGGAGTGAAATCCATAGGTCCTACTGAGTTGCGGATGAAAGGCAGATAGACGGTGTTCTCAGGAGTGCAGCTCCCGTTCATCTCAAGACCGCGCACACCCTCGAAGGTGAGTACGTTTGGGTATTTGTATTCCATTCCGCTTGGATGGTACGCACCGTGGAAATCAACCATGATGTGGTGCTTTGCGGCTTCCTTGGCCACCCTCTCGTAGAAGTTCACCATCCACTGATCCTGGCGATCCATGAAGTCTATCTTCACACCCTTGATACCCCACTGCTCGAACACCTCGAAGAGGTTCATGTTATGTTCAACCGTGAGCCATGGCAGCCATAGAATGATGCCCACGCCTTTGCTCTCGCCATACCTGATGAGTTTAGGGAGATCTACTTTCGGGTTCGTCTCGAACGGATTCCTGGTGCTGAGTGCCCAGCCTTCGTCCATGAGCATGTATCTTATGCCGTATTCAGCAGCGAAGTCGATGAAATATGCTATCGTCTCGTAGTTGATTCCAGCCCTGAAGTCAACGTCCTGACCATAAGGGATGCCATTCAGCCAGTCCCAGCAGGTCAGTCCCGGCTTCACCCAGCTTGTGTCTCCGATAGAGTTCTTCGGAGCAAGGCGCATTGGCATTACGTTCTCTGCCAGGTGACGGTCGTCCTGAGTGATGAGCATGTACCTCCACGGGAACGACCTCCGGCCTGTGGTCTTGGCTATGTAGTCGGCTTCCTTCAGGATATTCTGGCTTCTGTCACCTTTGTCCTCATATTCGAGCGGAGTCTTGGGATGTATGGACGAGAGTGTGTTGTCGGCATTGCCGTGGATGAACATTCCCGGATAGTCGAAGAGGTCATATTCGGTGAACAGCACCTTGTGGCTGCCAGCCGTGATGACTATCGGCAGCTCGCTCATCTTGTCGTCAGCTTTCCATGAGCCGCTCTTTGCCTTGGTGTATTTCTCCTCGTGGCTGGTCTTGAAACCACCTGGCTGCTGGAGGACCAGTTCGGAATCCGATGTGAGCGCCAGCGTGGCTTCCTCGCTCATCACCTCGATGTCTCCCTTGATGTCCGTGATGAAACGGTAGGCAACGCCATCGTCATACACGCGCCATTCTATTTTATAGCCTCCCGCAAACGTCAGTGTGAGCAGGTTGTAGTTGTCCTCGACGGTACTGAACTTGAAGGCGAACAGGGGATTCACAGTGTTACTTACGCTGACCACCTTACTCGACCTCAGTTTCGGCTCTTCGCCGAGAGTGCGGTCTCTGAGCGTCATTGAGAGCCTGCTGTCCTTCAGGAGGGTCTCTCCGTGGCTTGTCACGGAATAGTAGATTCTGTCGCTTACTGTCACGCTTACCTTAATCTGCCCGTCGGGAGATACTACACTTTCTGTCCTCTGCGCCGACATGGCGAGTCCCATGAAAAATGTCAAAACGATAATGGAGATTCTTTTCATTGCGATGTAAAATTATGATACTTCTGCAAAGGTACAAAAAAAATAAAAGATAATACTTATAACCTCTAATTTATTCACTATAACCTTTAACCATATATTAATCTTGATGCGTAATATTGATTCACAAAGATAAGACATCTTTTTGATATATGCAAATTTTCCAAAATGAATGCACCGCTGGCCGAGTCGGATAGTATACTCTGCACTTGGTAAGTCAATGGCGAACAGAGTCGTACTCAAGGTTGTACTGTGATGAAGTCAGGGTTGTACTGAGACTGACTCGTGGTTGAACGGATATGATGTCAAGGTTGAACGGAGGCGCACTCGTTGAGAAAGGTTATCTTAACACGTAGACATAAGTTATCATCACTCGTGAAGATAAGTTATCTTAACACGTGAAGATAAGTTATCTTACAGATTGAAGATAAGTTATCTTAATGATTGAACATAAGTTATCTTCACGATTAAAGATAAGTTATCTTCACGAGTGTGTCTCCGCTCAACCTCGAGTGTGTCTGCGCTCGACTGCGACTTCACATCCGCTCGACTGCGACCTCGACTGCGCCTAAGTGCAGGCAGATGACTGGTCTTATGGAAATTGTTATCCTTTACGATGTGTTCCATTTTCCCTTTCGGAAGTCTGGACGTTCATTGTATCTTGAACAACTAAAAAAGGTCAAAGCCGTGATTGACTTTGACCTTTAATAGCCATTGGACAAGCCCCCTGAGCCTGTAGTTTGGAAGTCTCCCCTTAAGAGGTTTCTGTCCCCCGATGACGGGGGAACCGAAGGGGGGTGTAAAGACCATTGAAGATTTAGAGGGGTCTTTATTATTTCTTGTCTATGAGCTTGTTCTTCTCGATAGTCCAGTCCTTGCGCTGTGAGAGCTGGCAAGGATTGCCAAGGAACATCTTTGCTGCTTCCTTGTCGGCACGGCATTGCCACTGGAGCCATGCTGTAGCCACTACTGAGAACTCACCTCCATGAGGCTGTGAGTATGTGCCGCCGTGGCCTACAGGGAAGTTGGCTGCAAATGCAGGAACATGGTCGATGCGGTGGAAGTCGTCCATTCCGTTTCCGTAGGCTATGTCGGTCTCACCTCCGAGGATGTAGATGATTGGCACCTTGATTTCCTTGAGCTTTGACTTTGGAGGCATCGGCATTCCTGGCATTGCACGGCTCTGGCCATCGCTGGTGAAGAGTCCGCTGTTGCAGATCATGATGGTGCTGATTCGCTTGTCGGCACAGTTGAAGAGTGTCTGGAGTCCACCACATGACATACCTGCTATTGCGATGTGCTTGAGGTCAATCTTGCCGTAGAGAGGGCTGTTCTTGTCGGCGTTCTGAGCGAAAGCCCAGTCGATTGACTCTATCTGCTGCTCGCTTCTTGACTGAGGTCCGCGATAGGACTTGCCGTCGATTGGAATGAATCCCGTAGCGAGTACGAGATAGCCGTGAGATGCAATCTCATTGAGGAACTTATAATGTTCCCAAGGTGAGTTGGTACATGCTCCGTTGCCCCATACGAGTACTGGAAGTGGGTGCTTGGCATCGAACTTCGAGAGGTCCTGAGGCACGAAGATTGTATGTTCCTTCAGGCTTGCCTCTTCCTTCATGATGGCCTTGTAGGCTCCTGTACCACCTTCTTCCACAACCTGTGACTTGAGAGCAGATGAGCCTCCGTTTCTTACCTCGTTGAGGAAGTTGACCATCTTCTGGAGGTTGGCTTCCGAGTACATGCCCATGCCGTGACCACCTTCTGGTTCGAGGGTGAGTTCTGTCTTGACACCTGCGCCCTTGAGGAGATCATAGAGTTTCTGACCCTGACAGCAAGGAACGACATTGTCCTTCATGCCATGGAAGACGATGAGAGGAACGGTGTTCTTGTTGACATAGTATGTAGCGCTGAGTGAACGGAACTTGTCGGGCTGCTCTGAAAGTTTTGCTCCACCGAGAAGGTTTGCCTCTGGTGACATTGCTCCGAACGACATGTGTTCGCCACAGTCCATTGCCGTGAGGTCTACAGGACCGCTCCAGTCGCATGCTGCATTGACATTGCTGCTCTCGTTGGTGAAGTTACCTACATTGCCTTCGAGGTCAAGGGTCTCTGTCCCGACCTTAGTCACCTTCAGGCCGTTTGTAGTGGCACAGCATGAAGAGAGGTGTCCGCCTGATGAGAAACCTGAGGTTGCAATGAAACTGGTGTCGAACTTATACTTGGCTGCATTACCACGGATGAAGCGGATGACAGCCTTAATGTCGTTAATCTGTGCCGGCCACTGAGCATCAGCTATGGCACGGTGGTTAGGACATACTACAGCATATCCTGCCTTGAGCAATGCGCTGACGATAGTGCCGAGGTCTGCAGCACCCTTGCTGCTGTTGGATGACCATGCACTGCCGTAGATGTGAACTACTACAGGGAAGGTCTTTGCATCTGACTTTGGAAGATAGATGTCCATTGTGTGGTAAGCCTTGTCGTCACCGGCATAGTTTACGTCCTTAAACTCTTCAGATGTCTGCAGTTCAACCTTAGGCATCTGGAATCCTCCGAACCCGCCGAACTGAGCGTGAGCTGTGGAGAATGTAAGCGCCAGAATACTGGCAAATAAGATTGATTTTTTCATAATGCTATATTTAATTAATAATTCATAATTCACAATTCATAATTCATAATTGTTAACTTATAATTCATTGTTTCTTCACAAGTTCAGGCGAGCAAGCTCGGAGTCCTG
>CALELI010000104.1 GCA_937902455.1 uncultured Prevotellaceae bacterium
TCTTAGGGCTGAAGGCTCCCATTTAGGACACCAATCTGCTAAAGAAAAATCTCAAAATCACCTAAAATGTAATTAATAGAACGCCCCTGAAATAAAATTTTTTCAACTTTTATTTTGTATTTCGCTCAACTTTCACTAACTTTGCAGTCGGATATGATCGTATCCAACACAAAATCCCTTATTTTATGAAATTTACAAAAGAATTGCTCTCAGGCAAAAGCCTTGAAGAATTGAAAGATATCGCAGTCGGGCTTGGTATCAAACCGGCAAAGATGGATGAAACAGACTTGATGTACGCGATTATTGATCAGGAGGCAATAAACAATGCTGCCTCCGCAACAGAAAAGCCATCAAGAAAACGCACAAGGATGAAGACTGTCGACCATGTGTATAGCGCCACTCAGGGAGATGCAACAAAGGTCTCTAATGTAAAGAATGTTGCAATAGATGTAGGTAATGACCTTTTCTCTTCCCTTGCAGGCAAGCGCAAGGAGGAAACAAAAGAAGATAGTTCCGAGTTGCGAACTGAGAACTCAAAGACGAAAGACGAGAACTCAGAGCTGAAAGCTGACAGTCCAAAGACCGAAGAGACTCCTGCACCTAAGAAACGCGGACGCAAACCAGGAACCAAGAACAAGAAGACTCTCGAACAGGAAGCGGCAGCGGCAGCAGCCATGCTCGCCGAAATCAACTTCGATGACGATGAAGAGACGACAAAGGAAGACCTTGTCGTAGAAGACAAGAGTGCGACAGAAGCCCAAGTTCCGGAAAAAGAAGAGAAGCCAGCCACAGAAGCCGTCGTAGAGGCTCCTGCCAAGAAAAAGCGTGGCAGACCTAAGAAAGTGAAGGATGAGAGTCCCGAGACGAAAGATGAAAGTCCAAAGGGAAACGCAGAGGTCTTGACCGAGGAAAAAGAAACAGTTCCAGCAGTACAGGAAATGAACGAAAGCAATCACAAGGATAAGCTGGACGACGGAAAGGATTTCATCATCATCCAGGACATCCCGCCGCTTCCAGAGGCAAATGACTTCTTGCCAAGTGTACTCGCTAACACCCATCAGGGCAACACAACCGAAGAAGACTTTGGCCCTGACGATCCTGAAGACTTTCAGGAAGAACCGGTCAGTTTCCGTCATGATACCATAACAGGCAATAATAGCCAGGAACGTCAGAACGATGAACTTGAGACGAACAAACTCATAGAAATCCGTCAGCAACCAGCTCAGAAGACGACTGACTATGACTTCAGCAACATCCTGACAGCTTCGGGAGTACTGGAGGCAATGGACGGATACGGATTCCTTAGAAGTTCCGACTACAACTACCTGGGGTCTCCTGACGATATTTTCGTCAATCCATCACTGATGAAACATTTCGCCCTTAAAACTGGTGACGTGGTAGAAGGTCCGGTACGTCCTCCAAAGGAGAGCGAGAAATATTTCACAATGGTCAACGTGACGAAAATCAACGGCTGCGACCCTTCTGTAGTAAGGGACCGAGTACCATTCGAATATCTCACTCCTCTGTTCCCTGACGAGAAGTTCACTCTCTGTAGCGGAAACAACGACAGTTACTCCTCAAGAATCGTCGACCTCTTCACCCCAATCGGAAAAGGCCAGAGAGCCCTGATCGTAGCACAGCCGAAGACAGGTAAGACATTATTGATGAAGGACATTGCGAACAGTATTGCAAAGAACCATCCTGAGGCTTACCTAATGATGCTGCTCATAGACGAGCGACCAGAAGAAGTGACTGACATGGCACGCACGGTAAACGCAGAAGTGATTGCATCAACCTTCGATGCTCCTGCAGACAACCACGTGAAAATTGCGAACCTTGTACTGGAGAAGGCCAAGAGAATGGTTGAATGTGGACACGATGTAGTGATATTCCTTGACAGCATAACACGTCTGGCCCGTGCATACAACACGGTCAGCCCAGCATCAGGAAAGGTGCTTACCGGTGGTGTGGATGCCAATGCACTGCAGAAGCCAAAGAGATTCTTCGGTGCTGCAAGAAACATTGAAGGCGGAGGCTCACTCACCATAATCGCCACAGCCCTCATCGATACAGGCAGCAAGATGGACGAAGTAATCTTCGAGGAATTCAAGGGAACCGGCAACATGGAACTGCAACTCGACCGTTCACTCTCGAACAAGCGAATCTTCCCATCTGTCAATCTCGTGGCTTCAAGCACGCGTCGTGACGAACTGCTTCAGGACGACATGACACGCCGCAGAATGTGGATACTCAGGAAGTACATCAGCGACATGAACGTGATTGAATCAATGAACGTCGTGATGGACAACATGGAAAAGACAAAGAACAACGAGGAATTCCTGCTCAGTATGAACGGATAGTATTCATGAAGGATGACACCTTGTAGTTCTTACGGAACCTGCGAGGTGCATCCTTATAAATCTGCTGAAGCTGAGGGGTAAGGATAGGGATTCCATAGAGATCCTGATTGCGGTAGCACAGTTCCATGAACCACGAGACTCCCAGCACATTATCATAATTGTCCTTGATGAATCTGGTTTCCAGTTCTTCAAGGGCTTTTTTATATTCCGCCTCCTTAGCGAACAGAGCCCTCTGGATGCCAAATGGAGAATATCCCTGAAGGAACAGATAGGCCTGGCTGCGAGGCAGGTCGTTGAGAAGATACACCAGCGAGTCACGGGACTCAAGGAAAGAATAGAGACGGTCGTTGAGAGGCGTACCTTCGATTTTCACAGTAGTGTTGGCAATGTTGATGTTGATATCGCCATTCTCGAGAACGATAGGAATGAAATTATCGTTGCCCATGAAGAGCGACACGAACATGACTGAGTCGAGCGGACCACTCATCTGGAAATGTCCATGAAGGACCTCGCAGGAATCAATGGAACGGATAGTTGCCGAGGAGAAGTCGCGGATATAGGCCATACTTCCTCCATTGAGAGCAAACTGGGAAGAATTGCCGTCAATGAAATAACTCTTCTCGGCACACGACACCAAGAAGAGGGAAAATAGGATAATATAAAACAATTTCTTCATTCTATTCCCGTTCCCGCATAAATCGGTTACAAAAATACAATGAAGAAATCAGTTTTGCAAATGTTTTAAAATTCGTTAAGAATCTTTCAACACTTTTTAGTACTTCAGACGCGTTTTTTGTTAAAATTCGGCTGTTTTTGGTGTTCTTGGGAACGGAATGACGTCGCGAATGTTCTGCATTCCCGTAACGAACAGGATGAGACGCTCGAATCCGAGACCAAATCCTCCGTGAGGACAACTTCCGTATTTGCGAGTATCAAGATACCACCACATGTCCTTCATCGGAATGCTGAGTTCCTCGATACGCTGTGTCAGTTTCTCGTAGCTGGCTTCACGGATGCTACCGCCGATTATCTCACCAATCTGAGGGAAAAGTACATCAGTACCCTGGACAGTCTTGCCGTCCTCGTTCTGCTTCATGTAGAATGCCTTTATCTCCTTTGGATAGTCAATCATGATGACAGGCTTCTGGAAATGCTCCTCTACGAGGTAACGCTCGTGCTCGGAAGCAAGGTCACAACCCCATGATATAGGGAATTCGAACTTATGTCCGTCAGCTACTGCCTGCTCGAGAATCTTGATACCCTCTGTGTAAGGAAGGCGAACGAAATCTGTATTAACAACTGATTCGAGACGTTCGATAAGTCCCTTGTCAATCATCTTGTTAAGGAATTCAAGGTCATCACGACAGTTGTCGAGAGCCCACTTCACACAGTACTTGATGAACTCTTCCTCAAGATCCATGAGTTCAGGAAGGTCTATGAAACAAACCTCAGGCTCTATCATCCAGAACTCTGCAAGATGGCGAGGAGTATTGGAATTTTCTGCACGGAATGTAGGTCCGAATGTATAAATCTGTCCAAGACCAGTGGCTCCAAGTTCGCCCTCGAGCTGTCCTGAGACAGTGAGCGAAGTCATCTTGCCGAAGAAGTCATCGGAATAGATAATCTGTCCGTTCTCGTCCTTCTTGAGATCATACAGGTTCTTTGTAGTGACCTGGAACATCTCGCCTGCACCTTCACAGTCACTGGCCGTGATGAGTGGAGTGTGGAAGTAGAAGAAACCCTTCTCGTGGAAGAACTGATGTATAGCCATAGCCATGTTGTGGCGGATACGGAACACTGCACCAAAAGTATTAGTACGAATACGAAGGTGAGCATACTGACGCATATACTCGAACGTCTGGCCCTTCTTCTGCATAGGATAGTCAGCAGGACAAGTGCCCAATACTTCTATCTCCTTAGCCTGGATTTCCACATTCTGACCAGAACCGATACTCTGAACCAGTTCTCCATTGACACTCAGACAGGCGCCAGTGGTAATCTGCTTCATCATCTCATCATCGAAACGCTCATTGTCGGCAACAATCTGGACGTTCTTGATAGTGGAACCATCATTGAGTGCGATGAAACTTACGGCCTTGCTGCCACGCTTGGTACGTACCCAACCTCTGACATTTACATCTGCACCATAGTCAGTTCGCTGCAGCACATCGATTATCTTTGTTCTTTTCATTTCATTATTCTATTTCATTGTTCATTTTTCATTGTTATTCTCCTGCATTAATGTGGAGCATGGCAACTTCCTGTTCTGTAAGGAATCGCCAATCACCACGCTTGAGTCCCTTCTTTGTGAGACCAGCAAACATCACACGGTCGAGTTTCAGGACTCTGTATCCCAGAGCCTCGAACATACGGCGAACGATGCGGTTCTTGCCTGAATGGATTTCTATTCCGACCTGCTTTCTGTCTGTATCAGATGCATAACTGATTTCGTCAGCATGAATCTCACCATCCTCAAGCTGGATACCTTCTGCAAGTTGCTTCATGTCATTAATCGTACAGTTCTTATCGAGATATACATGATAGACCTTCTTCTTGAGGTACTTCGGATGAGAGAGCTTTGATGCCAGCTCACCATCGTTGGTAAAGAGCAGGACTCCCGTAGTATTACGGTCGAGACGTCCCACAGGGTAGATTCTCTCCTTGCAGCAATCCTTCACGAGAGAGAGGACAGTCTTACGGGCCTGAGGATCATCGGCCGTTGTTACATAGTCCTTCGGTTTGTTGAGAAGCACGTACACCTTCTTCTCCATAGTGACCAGCTGATCATGGAAGTGTACCTCGTCTGTACGCATGACCTTAGTTCCGAGTTCTGTAATCACCTGACCGTTTACAGTCACGACTCCTGCCTGGATAAAATCATCAGCTTCACGACGCGAGCAGACTCCTGCATTGGCAAGGAATTTGTTCAGACGTACTGGTGCATTAGGGTCAACATTATATTCCTGATATTCTATCTGCTTCTTCAGGCTATATTTTGCGTTAGGGTTGTAGTTACCTGTATGGCGTGGTTTCTGTGAATGACCTCCGGGACGATTTCCGTAGCCTCCACCCTGATTACCATATTTGCTGTAGCCCCCACCCTGTGAAGGACGGCTGCCATATCCACCACCCTGACGGTTTCCGTAACCACCCTGGCCGGAATATCCACCTTGGTTGCCATATTTATTGTAGCCCCCACCCTGACGGTTTCCGTAACCGCCCTGAGTTCCACGATTGCCATACGATTCCTGACGACCAGGACGGCCACCAGCCTGATTATTATAATTACGATTAGAGTAACCGCCTTGACGATTGTTGTTATAGCCGCCTTGAGCATCAAAGCCCTGTGGACGGAAAGCGTGTTCGTTTGTGGTACCGTTACTTGAATAGGTTCTTTCTACGCGCTGAAATCGTACGCGCTGACGTCTTGGCTGCTGTTCACCTTCACCAGGATTTTGCTGCCACTTTTCATTCTCGTTCATAATGTGTTTTTAAGTTAATTGTTTAATATCCTAAATATATGTGGTTAGTTTTCTTTTTTAAGTTCAGATGGAATCCTGAATGCCGTATACAATTCTACGACAGTAAAGATGATGAATGGGATAAGCCATGCAGTACGCGAGGGTGTGTAGAACAGCATCACTCCTGCTGCCACCATAAGCATAATGACACCTATTGCCTGCTGTCTGTACAATCGACGCAAGACGACATTTTGGGTTTCAGGGTGTCTTTCCAGCAGTCTTCCAGCAGCGAACATCACCGTTCCTGCTGCAAAGACATAGGCAGCACCACCCCAGCCTGTAATCCAGACGGCTGCGCCAATGATGACCAGAATCTCTCCCAGATTGGCCAGATACATTATCAGTCTATTCTTCATCTTCTATCACGAACACATCCTCATCGGCAGTCTTCATATAATACATTTCATGAGCTACCTGCTTCACAGCTTCCGGATCATTCTTAAGTTTGTTTAGTTTCTCTTTATCACTTTGAAATTGTTCGATTTGAATATCTATTTCTCTTTCAAGCTGAGCAATCTTATTCTTCTGTGCAATACGGTTCACAAGACTATGCTCACCCACAAATCCTATCATGAAGACAAAGATTATGAGAGCAAGAACATACTTATATTGCAGGATCAGATGCCAGATATTAAATTTCATGTTGCAAAGATAGTAAAAGTTTAGTTTACTTGAACATTTGCGAGTTGATTTTTTCAAAAAAAATTACAATGTCAAGTCAAATTCCTTCAAGAGCATGCCCAAAGCCGGATTTTGGCGTTTCATTTCAGCAATTTGTTCTGGCTTTGACAGCACACGAGGTTTGTCTGATAACTCACGCAGACGAATAGTCATTTTCAGTGCAGGACAATTAAGCTGAACCTGCATGAACTTCACTATCCTCTGAACAAGCGAATGAAGAATATCCTCTATATTTGGATTTTCGGCCACCACCTCGAATTCGCTGTCACCAATAAGTTTCGGTTCTATCTGGTTCAGTCGCTGTGCCACGCCTGTTTCCTCGACAGGCAGGTTCTTGATGAAGGTACGCCAGGCAACGATTAGACCCACCTGGTCAACATTAAGGTCTGTTTCTACATAGGACGACGTTCCCTCCTGACTGGC
>CALELI010000105.1 GCA_937902455.1 uncultured Prevotellaceae bacterium
GGAAGTCAGGACGGGTCTCTTCTGAAGAGTAGTGAGTTGCAAGGGTGGAAGCCAAGTGTCCACCAGCCGAACAGCCCATCACTCCTACCTTCTTCACACCCCACTCCGAGGCATGTTCGCGGATGATCTTCATGCCCTTTTCTGCATCGTTGAGAGGTACCTGCCAGAAACCGAAAGGCATTCTGTACTCCAGCACACAGTAAGTGATGCCTAGAGAATTGAACCAGTCAGCCATGTTCTTTCCCTCATGGGAATCAGAACGTACAGTATAGCCACCACCAGGACATTCGAGAATGCAGATGCCGTTTGGTCGCTGAGCCTTGTAGACAATCATCGTTGCCTCTGCCAGATCCTTCTGTACATCTTCCTTCAGGTTCTTCTGATAGTCATTCGGACGAGCCACATACTCTTTCTCCGGATTGCCGTCAGGCCACAGCTTTATGGTCTGCGGACCGAAGAAGAAACCAAACTGAGCAAAGCTCAAAGTGAAAAACGATGAGTGAAAAGTAAAAAGTATCAATAAAGCCATTAACTTTACACTTTCACCCCTTAACTTATAATCCATAACCTTTTTCATCGTTCATTATTCATTTATCATTGTTCATTTTACCGTAAACTCTATCTTCTGTCGGACATCTGTCTCCGAAGCACAGAGATATGCCGTGTAGCGGCCTGGTTCGAGAACCCAGTCGTGGACACTTTCGTCGAAGTACTTAAGGTCGTCGGCAGTGAAAGTGACTTTCGCCGTCTTTGTCTCACCTGGCACGAGGGAGAGTTTGACGAAGTTCTTCAGTTCCTTTGCGGGACGGTCAACCTTGCTGTCCTTCTTGCCTATGTAGAGCTGCACGATTTCCTTGCCCTCGACCTTCCCTGAGTTGGTGACAGGGATTGTGATTTCACCGCTGTTGTCTGCCTCATTCAGAGTGACTGTCGGTTTCCCGTAAGAGAAAGTGGTGTATGAAAGTCCATGTCCGAATGGGAATGCAGGAGTCACCTTGTTGGTGTCGAAGTAACGATAACCTACATAGATTCCCTCGTTATAGTAAACCTGTCCCCTTACGCCCGGATAGCCTTCCTGTCCATACTTGAAACATGGGTAGTCGTCTTTTGCCACTGCCCAAGTCTGAGCCAGCTTGCCACTTGGATTGACCTTGCCTGTGAGGACATTGGCAAGTGATGTGCCCGACATACTGCCAAGATACCAGCAATGTACGAATGCAGGGACTTTCTTCAGCCATGATGTGTCGAAAGGATTTCCACCGAATGTCACGACCACGACGTTCGGCTGGATGTCAGCAAGCGAGCTGATCAGTTCCGGCTGGCCGAATGAAAGCTGATATTCCCTACGGTCAGTTGCCTCACAGTCCTGGAATCCGTTCTTGTTGAGTCCTCCTATATAAATAATAAGGTCTGCCGACTTGGCCTTCTCGAGAGCCTCAGCCCTCAGCTGAGCCTGACGCGCCTCGTCAAGACGTTCCTGAGAAGCATAGAGTGGACGTCCGGAATAGTATCCCTGTGCATACTCCACTTCAGCCGAAGGATTGGCCTCATGGATGGTCTTAGTGAGTGCGTCGAGAGGAGCAATGTCGAACTTCGACTTCAACTCGGAAGAACCGCCGCCCTCTGTAAGGCTCCGGGTGGCATTCTCACCGACGACAAGGATATGCCTGTACTTTGAAACATCCAGAGGAAGGAGTGTCTGTTTCTTCACCTTGTCATTCTTCATCAGCACAATTCCACCCTCACCTACGGCTTGGCACACATCATAGTGTTCCTCGGAACACTGGCTTCCATAAACCCTGTCCGGATTCATGGCCGTACGGAAGATAGTGCGCAGGACTCGTGAAGCCTTGTCATCAAGCACGCTCATAGGAATCTTGCCTTCATTGATGTACTGTTCGAAGTGGTCTGCAAGGTGGTACGTGTTATAGCCCTTACTGTTGTCAAGAGTCTTGCCATTGGTGTCAGTACCCATCTCTATGTCAAGGCCACCTGTGGCTGCCTGCCAGTCGTCATTGGCGCCACCCCAGTCGCTCACGATTGCGCCGTCAAAGCCCCATCCGCGCTTCACGATGCCATTGAGCAGAGAGTCGTTCTGGCAACAATACACGTTGAGCCACCTGTTGTAAGAACCCATCATGGTCCACACGCCACCTTTCTGGACAGCCTTCTTGAATGCAGGAAGATAGATTTCGTTGACTGCCCGCTCGCTCACATTGACGTTCACCATATTGCGGTTCGTCTCCTGATTATTGAGGAAGAAATGTTTAAGGCAGCAGGCAACTCCCTGAGCCTGTACATTCTGGATGTAAGGAACCACCATCTCACCGGCAAGGCAAGGGTCTTCGCCCATGTACTCGAAACTACGTCCATTCAGAGGCATACGTGCGATTGTCGTGCCAGGTCCGAGGAGGAGGTGCTTGTCGCGGAACGCAAACTCCTCGCCTATGGCCTTTCCATACCGGGCAGAGAGTTCCCTGTCCCATGTGGCTGCAAGGCAGGTCAGTGAAGGGAATGCCACGATAGAGTCATTGTTCCAATGAGCTACATTCCATGTATTCCAGTCCACCTCTGCCCTCACACCATGAGGACCATCACTATGATGGAGTTCCTTAATGCCAAGACGAGGTACGCCCAGCGACGTGAACTTACCGGTGGCATGGAGCATCTGTACCTTCTCATGCACAGTCATACGCGAAAGTGCATCCTTCACCCGAGCCTCAAGCGGCGCGTTCTTATCAAGATAGATTGGCTGCGCCAGAGTGAAAAGTGAAAAGTGAAAAGTGAAAAGTAACAATACAGCCGTTAGCCATTGGCCATTAGCCTTAACCTTTAACCATAAACCTTTAACCATAAACTTTAACCTACTTAACTTTAGCATTTGCATAAACATTTGATTTTTAACATTAATCAGACATTAATTAAAACATTAATCAGACATATAAT
>CALELI010000106.1 GCA_937902455.1 uncultured Prevotellaceae bacterium
AATTCAAGAAAATAATCCGGATGGCTTTAGCTTTCCGCAGGAATTAGTACAACAAGACAATAATATTCAGTTGAAGAAGATTTCTGAATTCATACATCTGTACAATGTGTGAAGGATTTTAGTTAAAAAATATCAATTTCTGGAAGGGAGTTGATATTTTTTTGCTGGAATTGTGGAAAATTGCTATATTTGCAATTCGAGAAACAATAACATCTAAAATCATTTTAGCCATGAAGTATAATACGGAAAGCAAAGTGGAAGCATACTTCCAGCAATTTGACAAGTCATTCGAAGACAACAAATCGTGTTGCAAGACAGAGACTCTGACTGTTGACAACTATATAGTCCTGGGCCAGCTGACAGCTCTGAGATTCATTGAGTGGGTTGGCCTCAACCCTAGCGGAGTAGTGGCACTGCCAACAGGAAAGACTCCTGAGTTCTTCATCAAATGGATGCAGTACTACGTCGACAACTGGGAGGAGGAATCAAAGCACGGGCTGGTGGGGCAGTTAGGACTGAAGAAACCAGATTTCCATTCCCTTCATTTCTTCCAGCTGGACGAGTTCTTCCCTATCAACCCGGAGCACGAGCGGTCGTTCAGGTATTTCGTGAAGAAATACTACATCGACGTCATGGGCTTCGACCCAGAGAAGACCCACCTCATCAACACCTACTTCCTCAACGAAGAAGAGCAGGAGATGCTCGGAGGAGTGAAGAACCTCGGAGAGGTGTTTGTAGACGGGAAGGTAGACCTGTCGCTGCGTATCCGTACGGCAGCCAACAAGGAAGAGAAGTTCCAGCAGCGTGCCATCAAGATGTACGACGACTTCTGCACGCGTTACGAGAACAAAATCCGCGAACTGGGCGGCATCGGTTTCTTCCTCGGAGGAATCGGTCCTGACGGACATATCGCCTTCAACGTAAGAGGTTCAAGTCCTTATTCCCACACACGACTCACAGGCATCAACTACGAGACACAGGCAGCCGCAGCAGGAGACCTCGGAGGTATCAACCTCGTGAGGAAGAAGGCCGTCATCACCATGGGACTGGAGACCATCACATACAATCCCGACTGTGTGGCAGTAATCATCGCCGCCGGACAGTCGAAGGCAAAGGTAGTAGCCGGATCAGTACTGAACGAGCCGACACAGGACTTCCCTGCCACATCACTCCAGAAACTCAGCAACGCCCGGTTCTTCATCACGGCAGCATCGGCAGTCAACCTGCCTCAGTCGCACAAATACATCAAGGCACAGTATCCTGTGTCATCCACACCAGAGGCATTCGTAGAGAAACTCGTGGTGGAAGATGTGCTCAAGACAGGAAAGACCATACAGACACTCATAGACGAGAACTACACAGACGACGAGCTGACATTCGTGAGTGAGCTGACAGGAAAGGGCATCCCTACCCTACTTGCTGAAGTAGCGGAATCTATAAAGAAGAAAATCGAGAAAGGACTGAAAGTGAAGGAAAACGAAGTAATCCTCCATACAGGTCCTCACCACGACGACATCGAGCTGGCCTACTTCCCATACCTGCACCACCTCGTAAGGGCAAAGAGTGTGCAGAACCACTTCGCATACTGCACAAGCGGATACACATCAGTAACCTGCGACTACCTCAAGACCTGTTACGTACATATCATCGAGAGAGTCAACCCGCACATCGCAGCCCTGAGAGACGAAGAAGTGGAAACTCTGTTCTCTACATCCTATCAGGACGACATCACCCTGTACCTGAGAGGTGTGGCGCAGCAAGACAGGTCGAAGCAGAACTTCGCCGTGGCAAGGCGACTTGCAAGAAAATGGGTCGAGGAAAACAAATACAATAACATATACCAACTGAGAGACTTCGTGGACAGTCAGCTTGACATCCTCAGCACATTCGACACAGGAAGGAAAGAGCCAGAAGAATTCCACAAGGCCAAGGGATGGCTGAGAGAGTTCGAGGCAGAACTCGTATGGGCCCACTTCGGACTCGGCAACGACTACGTGAGTCATCTCAGACTCCCATTCTACAGCGATGACATCTTCCCTCACTATCCAGAGTTCGAGCATGACGTGAAACCAATACTGACCCTCCTGGAGAGAGTGAGACCAACCATCGTCAGTCTTGCGCTCGACCCGGAAGGCAGCGGTCCTGACACCCACTTCAAGACCCTCCTCGCACTGGCAGCCGCAATAGACGAATACAAGAAGAACCACCCAGAGGTGGACCTCCATATCTGGGGATACAGGAACGTGTGGTCGAAATACCACGTGAGCGAGGTGAACACTGTCATACCAATCTCCATGAACTCCTTCGCAGTACTGAAGAGCATGTTCGACACCTGTTACCTCAGTCAGAAATCGGCCGACTTCCCAAGTTATGAATACGACGGTCCGTTCAGCGAACTGGCCCAGAAGGGCTGGGTAGAACAGCATAACGACATCTGCAAGCTATTCGGGGATGATTTCTTCTACAATTCCGAGTCAATGATGATGAAGAGAGCCTTCGGGGTCATTTATCTGAAAGACATGACCTACGACGAGTTCAAGGAATACCTCATCCCAGTCAAGCGACTGCTCGAAACAAAGGCTGAGATGAAATAAAATCAAATATCTTAACTCATTATTCATAAATATTTTGTAACTTTGCAGTTTGAAAAGATATAGCAGAAAGATAAAGCATACACATTATTATATATAATAGTATTAGTTATTATGGTAAATTACAAAGAACTTGGTCTCGTAAACACACGCGATATGTTTAAGAGAGCCGTTGCTGGCGGTTATGCAATCCCAGCTTTCAACTTCAACACAATGGAGCAGATGCAGGC
>CALELI010000107.1 GCA_937902455.1 uncultured Prevotellaceae bacterium
TTTGCACTGATGAAAGCAAACCTCATTCCGCAAAGATATCCGAAGTAAGGAAGTTATATCCATGGATAAGAAAGAAGTCATCGAATTTTTTGATGCCAGAGCCGAGGCATGGGATCGGTCCGTTGTGCATGATGACGAGGTGATCTCCGAGATCCTCGACAATGCGAACGTGGGCCCCGGCTGCGACGTGCTGGACGTGGCCTGCGGCACGGGGATTCTCTTCCCCTATTATCTTTCCCGCGGCGTGAGGAGCGTCATCGGCATCGACATCTCGGAAGAGATGATGAAAATCGGCCGCGAGAAAGTGGAGGCAGCCGGTCTCGGTGACGCCATCAAGTTCCAGAACGAGGACTGTGCCCACATGAGTTTCGCGGACAAGTCGTTCGATGCTGTCGTCTCGGCCTTTGCCCTGCGTAATTTCGAGGACCTGCAACAATGCCTGAACGAGATGTACCGAGTACTCGAACCGGGAGGGACCATTGCCGTCATCGACCTCTGCAACCCGAAGCATTTCCCGATGAAACAGCTCTTTGCCATCTATCAGAAATTCATCATGCCGCTCGTAAGCCGACGGTTCATAGGCGACAAGGAGGCGGCATCGTATCTCAATGACACCATGAAGGTGGTCCCGTCAGGCAAGGACATGGCCCGACTGTTCGAGCAGGCTGGTTTCCAGAATGTCAACTATAGGGCATTGCAGTTCGGAATGTGCTATCTCTACACAGGAATTAAAGGAGTTAACAGTTAGTGGGGATTACGTGCGATGAGAACTTACGGACTTATAGGCAAGGTGCTGGGACACTCGTGGTCGAAGGAGTGGTTCACGGACAAATTCCGTAAGGAAGGTATTGACGCGCAGTATCTCAACTTCGAGATACCGTCCATATCCTGTCTGCCGGAACTCATTGAGGCAAATCCGTCACTCCGCGGGTTCAATGTCACCATTCCCTACAAGACCGAGATAATCCCCTACCTCAGCGCCATCTCTGCAGAGGCAAAGGCAATCGGAGCTGTCAATGTGGTGAAGATTGACCCCGAGACTCACGAACTGACTGGCTACAACACCGACGTGACCGGGTTCGACGAGTCGATAGCCCCTCACATACTCCCCTGCCATCAGCACGCCTTCATCCTCGGCACGGGAGGCGTCTCCAAAGCCGTAGCCTACGCATTCAGACAGGCGGGAATGAAGTACACCTTCGTGTCACGCCACAAGAAACTCGGCTGCATCACCTACGACGACCTGCGCGAGCTCTTCAAGATCCTGCCCTCAGGCGAAGGCTGGCAAAGGGTTCTCACCCAGAATCCACCGATCATAGTCAACTGCACCCCACTCGGCATGTACCCCGACACCGACTCCTGTCCCGACATACCATACCACCTCCTCACCGAGCAGAACCTCCTCTTCGACTGTGTCTACAACCCAACCGAGACCCTCTTTCTCCGCAAGGGTGCTGCCCAGGGCGCCATCACAGTAGGCGGACTCGAAATGCTCCACCTCCAGGCCCAGCACGCCTGGGAGATATGGAACGACCAGTCCTGAATTTCTCTGTCTGAACGATGACGATAACGATGACGATGACAACGAAAACGAAAACTTGAAAGAAAACTTTGCTGTTTAAATGATATTTTATATATTTGCAAATGGAAACTAACAAAAATACGAAATCATATGAGTAATATCAGTCCGTTGGCATTCGTAGACCCGGGTGCTAAATTAGGTGAAAACGTGAAGATTGGGCCGTTCTGCTTTGTCGACAAGGATGTGGAAATCGGTGACGGTACGGAATTGATGAACAGCGTGACTGTTCTCCGTAACACCACTATGGGTAAGAACAATCTCGTATTCCCAGGTGCAGTCCTCGGCGCAATCCCGCAGGACCTGAAATTCAAGGGTGAAGAATCAACAGTACAGATAGGTGATAACAACCGCATACGTGAGAATGTGACCATCCACAGAGGTACGGCCAGCAAGGGAACGACCATCGTAGGAAGTAACAACCTCATCATGGAGAACGCACACATAGCCCACGACTGTGTATTCGGGAGCAACATCATAATGGGTAACTCCACAAAACTGGCAGGAGAAGTGATTGTGGACGACGGTGCAGTCATCAGCGCCGTAGTGCTGGTTCACCAGTTCTGCCACATCGGAAGCGGATGTATGATTCAGGGAGGTAGCAGGACCAGTATGGACATTCCTCCTTATATTATAGCAGCACGTGAACCTATCACCTACTGTGGTGTCAACCTCGTAGGACTCCGACGCAGGGGATATACGCCAGAGATGATTTCCAACATCCACGATGCCTACAGAATCATCTACAGCAGTGCCTTCACCGTTGCCGAGGCAGTAGAGAAGATAAGGGAGACAATCCCTATGAGCAAGGAAATTGAGTACATCATCAACTTCGTAAGCAATTCAAAGAGAGGAATCGTGAGATAATAATAGATAACAGTGAATAATTAAAGACAATGATTTTTAGATTTATAATTATCTCTGACGAGGTCGATGACTTCATGAGAGAGATTCAGATTGACAGTGACGCTACATTCCTTGATTTCCACAAGGCCATACAGGATTCATGTGGATATGAAGACGGGCAGATGACATCATTCACTATGTGTGAGAACGGATGGGAGAAGGCGGAGGAAATCACTCTTGAAGACATGGGCAAGGATGCTTCCGAAGACACTTATGTCATGAGCGAGACCAAACTCAGCGAATTCCTTGAGGACGAGAAGCAGCATCTGCTCTATACTTTCGACCCACTGGCTGACAGGATTTTCTTCATTGAACTGGCTGAAATCATCACCAGGAAGAACCTTTCAGAACCAAAGGTGACAAGGAAGCATGGCGAGGCACCTCAGCAGACCCTTGACTTCGACGAACTGATGGCAAAGAACCCTGTCGGACTTGACGATGACATATTCGACGACGATGAGGATGACCTCTATGGTGACGGTATAGACGACATCGACCTCGAAGACCTCGATATCAGCGACGGAAACCCTTATGATTAGTTAACAGTTATCAGTTAACAGTTAACAATGAATTATAAGTTAACAATTTGTAATAAATTATCGGTTGATAATTAGCCAATTATGATATCAGGTAATACTGTACAGGATAAGGCAGATGATTTTGCCCTAAGGATAATCAGATTATATAATTATTTGAAAGAGCATAAACAGGAATTTGTATTATCCAAGCAACTCCTTCGCAGTGGAACAAGCATTGGCGCTAATATCACTGAGGCTGAATGCGCATTTAGTAAAGAGGAATTCCATTCAAAAATGGGAATTGCCTATAAAGAATGTGCAGAAAGCAAATACTGGATTAATTTGTTATTGAAAGCAGAATACATCACAGAAGCTCAAGCTGAATCACTGTTAACCGATTGCAATGAAATCCTAAAACTTCTGGCATCCATAAACAAAACAGTCCAGTTTCAAAAGGATATTGCAAAACAATTTAGGAATAAATAGAATCAATCATCCCAAAATAACTGATAACTTATAATTCATTGTTAACTTTTCATTCATTGTTAACTGTTAACTGATAACTGTTAACTAAATCAAGTATCTTCTGAGGAGATACTTGATTGCAGTCGAACCAATGAATGGCTTGGTCTTTCTGGAACCAGGTCATTTGTTTTTTTGCATATACTCTTGTGTTTTTCTGCATTCGAGCAACGGCGAATTCTTCTGTCCACTCACCTTTTATCACCTGAATCATCTCCTTGTAGCCAACAGTATTGAGCGCATTAGGGAGCACATGGTTTTCGTCAGGAAGATATTCTTCATAAAGACCTCTCACCTCATCGAGAAAACCATCCTGCATCATCTGTTCTACACGCGAGTTGATTCGTGAGAACAACTCCTCACGTTCCCTACGGAGTCCGACCTTTATGACCCGGAAAGGACGTTCTTTCTTCTTGTTCTTGCGAAAAGAGGTGTACGTCTTTCCCGTCATGTAACAGATTTCGAGTGCATGGACAACTCGCTGAGTGTTCTTGTGGTCGACAATCTCATAATATTCTGGATCAAGCAGGCGCAGTTCTTCACACAGATGTCCGAGACCCTCCGTCTGGAGTTTGTCCTTCATGAGCTGACGCGTTTCTTCATCAACAGTAGGAATATCGTCGATGCCATTGCAGACAGCATCGATGTACATCATGCTGCCTCCGACCATGAGGTGAACATCGGGCCTGGACGGATCTGCATCCTGCGACGCTATCAGGCGAAGTACATCCTCCTCGTACTGAGCGGCACTGTAATAGTCCGTGATGTCGAGAGTATCTATGAAATGATGCCGTACCTGGGAGAGTTCGTACTGAGTGGGCTTGGCTGTCCCGATATCCATCCTCCTGTACATCTGACGCGAATCAGCAGAGATGATATCGCAATTTAAGAGCTTAGCAAGTTTGATGCTAAGCTCTGTCTTTCCAACTGCCGTAGGACCAAGGAGTACGATGAGAGTCGTCATTCCCTAAGTTTTCTTGCGAGTACATTATTAATGGTGTGACCAGGTTTCACCGCGATGATGCGTCCCTTGATAGGACGGCCCACAAGGGCAAGGTCACCGATGATGTCGAGCAGTTTGTGGCGTGCAGGTTCGTTCTTCCATACAAGAGGACGATGATTGAGATAGCCCAGTTTCTTTGCGTCCTGATGAGGAACGCCCATCTTGTCGGCAAGCATATCGTACTTTTCCTGAGGGAGTTCGTTCTCATAGATGACGATAGCATTGTCGAGGTCGCCGCCCTTGATAAGTCCAGCCTCAACGAGAGGAAGCAACTCGCGTACAAACACGAAAGTACGTGCAGGAGCCACATCGCCGACAAAGTCGTCCAGGCTGCTGAGTTCTGCTTCCTGACTTGCCAGCCACTTAGAATCGAACGTAATCATGACATGACAAGTCATCTTGTCGTCTGGAATGGCAATAAGCAGTTCACCATTAGGGCCTTTCACCTCTATCCTGCGTTCAGGAATCACAAGGTAGTTCTTCTCTGCGTTCTGTTCCTCAAGGCCGACATCGCGAATATTCTTGACGAAGAACAACGCGCTTCCGTCCATGATAGGCATTTCAGGGCCGTCGAGCTTGATAAGCACATTGTCTATACCACTGGCATAGAGAGCCGCCATTGCGTGTTCGATGGTACTGACCTTAGCGTCGCCGTTTGCGATGACTGTTCCACGCTGAGTCTCGACTACATTCTCTGCAAGACAGTCAATGACTGGCTGGCCCTCGAGGTCAACTCTCTGAATCTTATAGCCATGATTCTCTGGAGCAGGACAAAACTCTGCATGTATGTAACGGCCAGTATGAAGGCCTACGCTTTCTATCTTGAATGAAGACTTTAATGTAATCTGTTTATTTTCATTATTCATTTTTCAGCATTCATTTTTCATTAATTCATCTATCTTTTTCTGGAGTTCGCTGACCTGTTTCACGAGTTCCGGCAGGTTCTTATATGCAGCAGCACTGCGGGCGAAGTTCTTATGTTCGATGGCAGGATAGCCCATTACGGTCACGTTACCACGCGCGATGAGGCGTCCTCCAGTAATACCCGACTGGGCACCGACGTTAGTCCTGTCCCCAACCTTGATGTGACCAGCAACACCAACCTGTCCGCCAAGCATGCACCATTCTCCAATCTTTGCACTTCCGGCAACACCTGTCTGAGCCGACATTACCGTGTTTGCACCGACCTCGACATTATGGGCAACCTGAATGAGATTATCCAGTTTCGCGCCTTTATGAACGATTGTGCTGCCCATCGTAGAACGGTCCACGCAGGTATTTGCACCGATTTCAACGTTGTCCTCAATGACGACATTTCCAATCTGAGGAATCTTCTCATATCCGTCAGGTGTAGGAGCGAATCCGAAACCGTCAGCGCCTATCACACAGCCAGCATGAAGGACACAGTTATCGCCGACCACACAATCGTGGTAGACCACTGAATTGCTATACATTTCAGTATTCCTGCCCACCTTTGCACGGGCGCCCACAGTAGCATGAGGATGAAGGACTGCACCATCGCCTATCTCGGCGTTGTCGCCTATTGCAACAAATGGCGCAAGATAGACATCCTTGCCGACCTTTGCCGTAGGAGCTATATATGCGAGAGGGTCAATCCCCACCCTTTTGGGTTTCATGGATTCATAAATCTGCAGCAGACGGGCAACACTCTCGTATGGGTTTTCCACACGTATAAGAGTTGCGCTGACTGGATGAGCAGGCTTGAAAGCATTGCTGACCAGCACTACGGAAGATTTCGTTTCGTATATGAAGTGCTCGTAATGGGAGTTTGCGAGGAAGGAAATCGCACCGGGCTTGCCTTCTTCAATCTTCGCGAAAGAATTCACAACTGCCTCAGGATTACCTTCTACCGTACCTCCGATTAACTGAGCTATCTGTTGAGCCTGAAAGTCCATAATATGCCAATTTAATAAAATCTGATTGCAAAGTTACGAATAAGCGAGCGAAATACAAAATATATAGTTGAAAACTTTTATTTTTATTTCAGTACCTGCAATATCGGCTACACCTCAGCATAACTTAAGTAAACTTAGTTCTGCACTCGGTTTGCACGATATTTCCGAGCGAGAGAATTCGATTCTCGGAATCGCTTGGTTCATCCAAGAACTTGCGCGAGTGCCATTACGCAGTAGGCCTTGTAGCCATGTGCAGCCTGGCATATATTCGAACGGAAACTGACTCGTCCTCGAACGGAGATGATGTCGCAGGCGAGCTGAGACGGTCTCGGGGTTGAGCTGAGATGCACTCGTGAAGATAAGTTATGTCATATCGTGAAGATAAGTTATCTTAACACGTGAAGATAAGTTATCTTAACACGTGAAGATAAGTTATCTTACACATTAAAGATAAGTTATCTTAATGATTGAAGATAAGTTATCTTAACGAGTGGATATAAGTTATCCTGACGAGTGTGTCTCCGTTCAACTACGAGTGCATGTCCGTTCAAACGCGAGTGCGTATCCATTCAAACGCGAGTGTCTGTCAGTTCTGGTGGTAGATACTCTCCGTTCATGTGGGAGCCAGACACCAATCTGGCAAGTGCGCCAATACGGCAAGCCACAGGTTTTTGAACGTGACCCGAACTATTCGGCAAAATGGTTGTGCCCCGGTGCCATCGTATAGTTTTTCCATTTATTTTATGCGAAAATTTGTCGGATAAAATAAATTTTATTAACTTTGGAACGAAAATATAATTTCTATCATACAAGGAAACAAAACTAACAACATTATGAAGTCTGTCAACACCATTATTTTAGTCTTATGCCTCGCAATGTGGGCACCAATCTGCAATGCACAGAACCAAGAAAGCAACAAACAAGATATGGAAAAAGTGTATAACTTCATCAAGGCCTGCAAGACCTATTACATCGCAACAGTAGAAGGCGACCAGCCTCGCGTACGTCCTTTCGGCACAATCCATCTGTTCGAAGGCAAACTCTACATCCAGACAGGCAAGAAGAAGCGTACAGCCAAGCAGCTGGCTGCCAATCCAAAGGCCGAGCTGTGCTGTTTCGACGGTAGCAAGTGGGTACGTGTATGTGGAGAACTCATCCCCGACGAGAGAGTCCCAGCCAAGAAGTCCATGCTCGATGCCTATCCTGAACTCAGAAGCATGTACAATGAGAACGACGACAATACAATCGTCTACTACTTCAAGAACGCAACGGCATGGTTCAGTTCCTTCGCAGGCAAGGACGAGGAAGTGAAGTTCTGAAGGAAGAATGAAGAATGAAAAATGAAAAATGAAGATTGAAAGATGAAAATCAACAAGCGTCTCTTCATATTAACCTGTATGATGATGCTGACAACAGTCACCATCCTTGCAGCAAACAAGGTCACGAACGTGCAGCAAGTGACAGAAGCCGTCACGCTCAGCGACGACGTGGACTACGTCATCAAGGATGCCGACAACCCATTTGCCATAACGGGAAGTGTGGACATTACCAACACGGATCATGCCGTACTCATTTTCAAGAGCATCAAGCCAAGCAAAGTCATCAAGTCATACCTGTCCTTTATATATATAAAAGGTGTGCCTGCTAAAAATGACGTCAACTGTCAGGTGAAGATGTACTCCAACGGAGCCATTGTGATGCCTTACGCAAGCGACATAAAACCATTGACCGTCTATTCCGAACCGAACTTCGGAGGTGAGGCAGTCAATAGTTTCGGACTTGAGAATTCAGGCGGTTTCATGAACACACTCTCTGCTGCCAAGCTTAACAATGCCATCCGCTCGTTCAAGCTGAAGAGAGGATACATGGTGACCTTCGCCCTCGGAAGCGGAGGATGGGGGTACAGCCGCTGTTTCATTGCCGACACCGAAGACCTCGAAATAGCCCAGATGCCAGCCAACATGGACGCGAGGATTTCCTCATACCGACTCTTCAAGTGGTACGACGCCAAGAAGAGCGGACTTGCCAGCGACACACGTGCAGAAGCGACAGGCGCCACAAACGCCTCATGGTGCTACGACTGGGGAACAGGCACTAACCGCCTTCCCGACACGGAGTGCGTGCCTAACCACATATACGAAGACTGGCCATCACCTGCATCCTGTGGCGGCGTGAACTACTCCTGCCACATGAAGACCAACAACGAGCCGGGCAACTCCTCCGACGACCATCCGCAGGACGTGGCCACAGTGCTCGCAAACTGGCAGAACCTCATGAGAACAGGTCTGCGACTCTGCTCGGAGACCTCACACGACGGTTCGATGAACCACCTCCAGGCATTCTGTGACTCAGTTGACGCAAATGGATGGAGATGCGACATAGTAGACCTTCACTGCTACTGGGACAGCGGACAGTTCAACAACCTCACCTGGTACAGCGACAACTACGGGAACGGTCGTCCGATATGGATTTCAGAATGGCTCTGGGGAGCATCATGGAACAACAACGGAATATTCGGAGCCGTGTCAAACCGCGACGACAACTCATCCACGACACAACAGAAGAACTACAACGGCACAAAGCCAATCCTCGATGTCCTCAACTCCAATCCACGAGTAGAGCGCTATGCCTTCTGGAACAGCGAGCGGAACTGCTCGAAGATATACCTCAACGGCAAACTGACGAAACTCGGAGAATACTACGCCAAGATGGATCCGGGAATCGGTTTCAGGAAGAGCAACGAATTCATCCCGAAAGTGGTGTTCAAGGCACCTTACGACATGAAGGGCACATACAACAAGACAAAGAAGACGCTCATCCTCACATGGTCAGACAAGAACGGCGATATGCTCGACTCAATGGTAGTGGAGTGCAAACTGCCAGGAAGCAGCAGCTACACACAGATTGCCCGCATGGCATTGAAAGACCTTAACGGCAAGAGCGTATCATATACCTATACCGACACACTCGACGCAGGCGGGACCTACTTCTTCCGTGCAGGAGCCTACCCTATCGGCAGCAGCAAGCCAAAATACACAGGCGAGGCAATCGTCACTATCGGCAGTGCGACAGGTAACGACCTCATCCAGTATGGCACACTCACAGTCGGCAACCTCGACGAAATCAGCGTAGACTTCGACACCGAATTCGCAGAACTCCCGAAAGTGTTCATGGGAATCCCTACCAACAAGAATACGAAGATGTATCCAAGCAACATGGTCGGTACGATCAACAAGAAAGGCTTCACCTATACCATGCTTCCCTGGAAACAGTCAGGCGAGCAGACACTCAACGAACCAGAATACATACCGTTCATGGCCATCATGGAAGGCAACTATACACTCAATCCTTCCGACAACAGAATAATGGATATGGAAGTCGGAACGGCAAAGGTGAAGAGCGACACAACAGAAGTCACTTTCGTGAAACCATTCCCGGAAGGTGTTGTACCAGTTGTCATTGCAGAACTCAAGCCTTCACTGAAGACGAATCCTATGATGTACCGTATCTGGGACGTCACCAATACAGGATTCAAGGCCACAGCAATGTATGAGGTAGGTTACAATGCACCGATAAAAGTGATACAGACACTCAACTACCTTGCAGTCACTCCTGGTCAGGGAGTCCTCACCAGCAGCAACGACGAGAAGGGAATGCTCATAAGTGCAGGAATCGGTGAGACACCATTATACAGCACCGTAGGTCGCGCCGAGACATTCGTCATGTGCAACCCAGACGGAACTCATGCAGAGGACGCAGACACCCTACGACTCACATCACCTTATATATTTGGAGCACTCCAGACCTATAACATGGAAACGGGAGCCATCCTCCGCAAGACGAGAGACATGATTGACGAGGCCGACCAGAGCCAGTACGGAGTATATCTCAAACGCTGCAAGGACGGGAGCGCCCCGACCTCAGTGAAGGACTCAAAGGCCACAGCCGACAACGTGGGATGGATATGTATATCCGCAGTCTCTGAAATAGTAGGAATCAAGGATATCAATGCCGGCGGAAGCGGACAAGCCCACGGACAGCTTCATCCTATCGTCAGAGGCCGCACAGTCAGTCTCGCTGACGGAACAGCATTCAGCCTCTACACCCTCAGCGGCAAGAAGGTAGCAACCAACGCCCCTCAGAATCCGGGCATCTACATTGTCAGAAGGGGAACACAGTCAGAAAAGATTATAATAAGATAATCAAAATCAGTACAAACCTCTTAATTTATTAACGCTTATGAAAAAAATCTTTACATTAATGGCAGCAGCACTCCTTGGAATGAGTGCCTATGCACAGGAAATGGAAGAAGATGTAACCAGTTACATCAAGAACGCAGGCTTTGACGAGGATGTCACTTGGAATGCCGACGGTTCGACAAAGGAAATCGTTGACAAGAGTGAGAACCTCTCCAATCGAAGCCAGGCTTGGGTTGCAGCAGACAACTCTGTCTACTGTAGTACATTAATCTCCGGCAACGGAAACTGGAAACGTACCGACACAGATTTCTCATGGAACGGATTCATCGGACAGGTATCAGGCTGGACACTTGAAAGTAACAAGTCGACTTCTGCACCTTACAAGGCTTCATCTCCAGAATGGGTGTACTTCGGAACACTCCCTTATGACCTCGGTCCTACAGCAGTACCTATCGCTGACGACAACAACGGTTCATTCCTCAGAGTACCTGCAACAAAACCAGAAGGTGACAACGGTGACGACAACAAGGCTGCCGTTTACCTCCGTGCAGGCTGGGGCGGAAGCGCAGCTTACAAGCAGGTCGTAGACCTTCCTTGTGCTCAGTACCGTCTTGACTACTGGGTTTACAATGACAACTACAACAACAGTAAGGGCAACACAAAGGTAAAGAACCTCTGTAAGGTTACCTGCCGTAAGGACGTGTTCGAGGATTCACTGGGCTTTGCAGCACAGACTTGGGAAAAGCACTCTATCGAGTTCACCCCAACTGCAAACTTCACTATCCAGTTCGGTTTCACCTCTGACGGTAGTTCAAACAACAACCCATTCCTCTTCATCGACGGTATCCGCCTTTACAAGATTGGCGAAGCTGACGCAGAGGAACTTCTCAAGGCAGACCTCAGCGAGTACATCGACTCACTCAACTACCTCATCGAAGCAGAGTTTGCAGACTATGAAGGTTTTGCTAACGAACTCAGCGACAAGGCAATGGAATTCCAGGAGGCTCTTGATGGAAATGACGTAGAAGAAATGAAGGCTGCAATGCTGAACATTCAGGCTTATCTTGGCGACGTTAACGGTTACCTTGCAAAGATCGAAGACTTCAAGGCATTACTCTCAAGTGCAGAAGCACTTATCACAAAGACTGAAGGAAATCCTTATCCAGGAATCGATGCATTCATGGAGAAATTTGATGCATGCAATGACTATATCGACGGTGGTTTCACTCCTGAAGGCGACCTCACAGCTGCAGAATTCCTTGCACAGCAGACAGAAGCCCTCAAGCAGGCAATCAACGACTATAAGTTCTCACAGGAAGCTACTCCAGACAATCCTGCAGACTACACATTCCTCATCCAGAACCCTGAATTCATCACAGCAGAGGCAGAACCTACATACGATGAACTCGGCAATGCAACTTATCCAAACGTAGACAGCTACACAGCAGGTAGCGCACCTGCAGATGCAGTCTCTACAGGATGGTATACAGGTGAAGGCGGCGGTGACCAGCGACTCAACTATGTACAGGGCCGTGTTTGCTGGAACGCATGGAGATCAGATGCTATTGCTCCAATATCTATCAGCCAGGATCTCGAAGGACTTCCAAACGGAGTATACTCAGTATCTGCATACATGATTACCCAGGCAGGTTACATCACTGACCAGCACGTATTCGCAAACGGAACAATCCAGAGCGGAAACTCTCCGGTTCTCTCAAAGGACACATGGGCAGACGACAATACCGGTGAATGGGATTTCCTCACAACAGAGAAGGTCATCGTAAGTGACGGCAAGCTCACTATCGGTGCTTTGGGTAACCTCTCAGGCGAAGCTGCAGCAGGATGGTTCTGCGTAACTCACTTCGTTCTCAACTACTACGGCAAGGCTACAGAAGAAGATGTTGTAAAGCTCTACAATGACCGCATCAATGACTTCACAGCTTATGCAGAAGGCATGGGATTCAAGGCCGACAAGAAGGCATTCGAGGATGTAGTAAAGGCTAATTCAGGTCTTACTGACTACAACGAAATCCAGAGCGCTCTCGCAGTTCTCAACGATGCATACGCAACTGCACAGAAATCTCAGAGCGAATACAACGGTGTGCTTGCAGGAACATACAATGACCTCAAGACAAACATCGCAGAAACTTATCCAGAGCAGACTAAGCTCGTAGCCCAGAAGATTGTAGACATTGAGACTCAGTACCTCGAAAGCGACACAGCTTCATACGTTTACTCTACTCTCAAGACTCCAATCCTCCGCTACTACCGCGACAACCTTCTCCCAGTTCTTCAGGAGTGTGAAGGTCGCGTATACGAGGACGAAAGTGCTCAGAAGGCAATGACTGAGACAATCCAGAGCGTTGTAGATGCACTTCTCGCAATCACAGACTTCCCTACTACAGACGAACTCGCTGTATACGTAAATCAGCTCAACGAAGCACTCTCTGTATGCGACGCTGCTGAACGTATCCACAAGAACGGCATCAACGCAGGTGATGACTACACATTCGCAATTGCACATCCTACTGTTGACGACTCTAACGCAACAGGCTGGACAGTAACACGCACAAACGGTGATGCAAACGCAAAGACCGGACAGGAATATGACGGCGGAAGCGGTTACTACATGGACTCTTGGAACCCAACAGCAGGTCTCCTTCTCTACACTGCACAGCAGACTGTCACAAACATCCCTAACGGTACATACGAAGTAAAGGCAATGGTACGTACATCAAGCGACGAAGGTTACTATCTCTTCGGCAACGATGGTGCAGAAGCAACACCTCAGTTCGCTCATGTCACTCGCGAATCATTCAACTACACTAAGTACATGGACCCACTCGCAGTAGCAGAGACAGGCGGTGACTCAATCGCAATTGTAACTGACCAGCACGGAAGTATCTGGGAAGCAGCAATGGACGAACTCATGGCAGCAACAGGCATCAACAAGCCAATCACTCTCGATGACGGAACTCCATACAGCATCGCAGAACAGATCAGCGAGAAGTATGCTGCTGACGTGACAGAAGTTCCAGAAGAACTCCAGCACGATTTCCTCGTAATGTCTGCTAACGGTAATCTCGGTCGTGGATGGCAGTACAAGACTATTCAGATCGATGTAACCAACCATGCAATTACATTCGGTGTTACAACTGACTCTACATTCACTGCAGGATATAAGGATCTCGACGGCGTAGACTGCGCTCCATTCACAGGAACATGGGTATCTGCCGACAACTTCACACTCACACTCCTCACTCCTGGTGACAACACAGGCTGGAGCCCAGTTTACACTGAAATCGAAGAGCTCAAGGCTGTTGAGGAAAGAGTTCAGAACGGTCTCTTCAACCTCGCAGGACAAAGAGTTGGCAACGATTACAAGGGTATCGTTATCACTGGTGGAAAGAAGATGTTGAAGAAATAAACTAACCGTAAGAAACCGATGGTTTAACGTCGTACAATAACTCACAGAAAAGGTGCAAGTAAGCATGCACCTTTTCTGTTCTTAACAAAATCATATCACACTTATTTTCTGCAAGTCACACTTTGTATATTATTCATTTTTCATCTATTTTATCTCTGCAGACATCTATTTGCAAAAAAATGATTATAACACCAATGTATCTGTACCTGTAAAAAACAACTTAACAGCACTGCTCCTGCCTATTTATTACAAATCTGCACCGAAGGGTATATACACGTATGCGCGTATTTTTTTATGTAAAAATTTTGTAATAATGATTAAAAATTGTAAATTTGCACGTGTTAACATGACTTTACAAAGGGATGAATGACGACTGACATTAACAGTTGAAAGAGCAGCAGAAGAATGTAAGAATACACAACATATTAATATTAAATAATTTAAAATCAAACCTATTATGAACAATCGCATCTGTAACGCACGATTCAGAAAGCTTTATGCATTCTGTTTCGCCTCTATGTGCCTTGCTGCGACTGGATGTAAAGACGACTACAAGTTTGACGACGAGGATCCGTCGTTCCTTGGTCAGAGCATCTACGAGGAGCTGAAGACACGAGGCACTTACACGAATTTCGTCAAGATCATTGACGATCTGGGTTATGCGGAAGTATTGGGTAAGACTGGTAGCAAGACATTATTCGTCGCCGACGATGATGCCTTTGCCAAGTTCTACCAGAGCAACAGCTGGGGAGTGAAAGATTACGCATCCCTCTCTTTGGCACAGAAGAAGTTGTTGCTGAATTCCGCAATGATAAACAATGCTTACCTGCTGGAAATGATGTCGAGCACGGAAGGTCCTATCAAGGGCGAGTGTCTGAGAAGAGAGACCGCCGCTGACGTGACCGACTCCATCACCTTCCTTACAGCAGCAGAGCTTCCTACTTCCTACAATCTGGACGACAAGGACTACTGGGCTCCGTTCCGAGACGAATCAAAAGGTGGTATCTATATTGCCATGGACGGAACAAACCCGATGATGACTCACTTCCTTCCAGGCCAGATGAGTCAGAATGGCATTACTGATGGTGACTTCCAGATCATTGTCGGCACAGAAAGAGACAAGAACGACGCTTTCATATATGACAGCCGTGTTCTGGAGCAGGACATCACATGCCAGAATGGTTACATCAACCGTCTGGACAAGGTACTGCTCACTCCATCCAACATGGCAGAACTGCTGCGCACGAATGGCAGGACAAACATCTTCAGCCACATGATTGACCGTTTCTCTGCACCATTCTACAGTCAGGAACTGACCGACAGATACAGACTTCTCCATGAGGGCAGTGAGGACAGCGTATACCAGAAGCGCTACTTCTCCCTCCAGGAAGGATTCGAGCTCAACAACGACAGAGGCACCGACCCGAAGAATAATCCTGTAGGAAACGCAGTGAAATACGGTCTGAACTTCGACCCGGGATGGAATCAGTACAGAACCGACAACCAGACTGCAAAGGAGAGAGACATGGGTGTGATCTTCGCACCGACAGACGAAGTACTCTACAACTACTTCTTCAATGGCGGTGGTAAGTTCCTCATTGACGCATACGCACCGGAACAGCAGAAGAACGTTCAAGGACATACTGACTATGCAAACATCTACAACACTATTGACCAGATCCCTCTCAATGTCATTCAGGCTCTCACCAACAACCTGATGAAGATATCGTTCAACAATAGTGTCCCAAGCAAGTTCGAGACCATAAAGGACGACGCTCAGGATCCAATGCTCGACGAGACCCACATTGACAAGATCGAGGATGTGAAACTGGCAAACAACGGTGCTGTATACATCATGGATGAAGTGCTGACACCAGCCAAATATGCAGCTGTCAGTGCACCAGCATACGTTGCACAGGACATGAAGATATTCAACTATGCAGTCAACGAGAAGACTCTGGACATCGACTGCAACTTCTATGCCTACCTGCTTGCCATGAGCGCACGATTCAGTTTCTTCGTACCGCAGGACACTGCATTCTGGTACATCGACCCAGTTTCCTTCGCCCTGGAAAAAGGAAAGCAGAGAGCATTTCTCTTTGAATGGAACGAGAAGAACGGTGCCCCGACATGTACCCCATATCAGTATGATTACGACTTCACCACTGGCGAGGGAACCATCGGCAACAAGCTCGCAAGCGTGACCATCTCCGCAACGGAATGGAAGAACCGCCTCCGCGACATGCTGGAAACCCACACTATCGTTCACTCCGACGACAGCACAATCAATCACATCAACGAATCGAAGACCGGTATCGAATGCGACAAGCATTACTTCATCTCGAAGAACGGAGCCCCTATCTATGTAAGCAACGCAACAGGACGTGCCAGCAGCAACCCATGTATGGTACAGGGCGGATGGCAGCTTGACCACAATGATGCGTGCAAGGTAATCCGCTTCGACGACAAGACTCGCGAGACAAACGGAAACGGAAACGGCTTTGCCTACGAAATAGACAAACCGATGACCCCTACCATCGAAAGTGTGTACAGTGTGATGTACAACGACAAGGACAATTTCGGAGAATTCTTCGACCTCTGCCAGACAGATGTGGAAGTGCTGAGCGCAGTAGGCATCACAACTACCGCAGAGCAGAAGCGCTATACAGTGTTCATCAGCAACAACGGACTACCTGCTTACGACAAGGCAGATGGTTCTCAGGTAGCAACAGCCACAAACGTGAAATACTTCAACAACTACCGCTATACTGTATGGGTTCCGACCAACGATGCAATCCGTGAAGCAATCAGCAAGGGACTCCCGACATGGCAGCAGATCCGCGACCTCCTCTATCTGGACGTTGATCCAGAGGAGCGTCCTGAATGGACTGAAGAAGAGGAAGATGCAATAAAGGCAAAGGGACTGGCAATGGTAACATGCCTTGTGAACTTCATCAAGAACCACTTCCAGGACAACTCCTGTTTTGTTGACCTCCCATATATGGAGCCTACAAAATACGAGACACAGACTCTCCAACTTGACGAAGAGGGTAACCCTTCAGTCTATGCCAAGGTGACAGTCTCTTCCGACGAAGGACAGAACACTCTCTACGTCACTGACGTTCTCGGACACAAGCGCAATGTCACTGGTACCAACAACATCATCACCCGCGACTATGTGCTCAACGCAGCATCAAATCCAACAAAGATTGACGCATCCTCAAGTGCTGTAGTACACGGAATTGACGGCGTACTCGACTACAAGAGCTATGCTGACGGACGCTACGACAGTGACTGGGCCACAGTATCTGCGGCAAAGAAATACTTAGCAAAATATCGTATTGTAGAATAAGCTAAAAAGAAAGATTATGAAAAGAATATTGATTTTAACATTGGCTTTCGCTATCAGCTCAAGCTTATTCGCACAGGTAAAACCAGGCGACGTTATCAGTGGTAACGTATCAGATGACATCGACGTAATAATTTCAGCGAACGTAATTGAAATCGATGCCAACAAGCGTATCGTTGCTCATGCAGTAACTGATATGAACGGTAACTTCTCGTTCACATGTAAGAATCCTAAGAACAAGATTCAGATATCCTATGTCGGACTCCAGACAGTGACTCTCCCTATCGACAGGAAAGTATATAAAATCAAGATGAAGAGTGCCACCCAGATTGCACCCGTGGAAATCAAGGCAAAGAAGATGGCATCACAGAGTACAGGTCTGACTATCCCTGTAAAGGAAATCTCCGTAGCCACCCAGACCATGAGTATGGAAGAAGTCGAAGGACTTTCCTTCGCCTCGGTCGACGAAGCCCTCCAGGGTAAGATTGCCGGACTCGACATCATCTCCAACTCAGGAAACCTCGGAGCTGGTACCAGTATGCGATTGAGAGGTGTCAGTTCCATCAACGGAAGTGCAGAACCACTTATCGTAGTGGACGGTAACATCTTCGACCTCCCTGACGACGTAAGCCAGGTGGACTTCAACGACCTCGACAATGAGGAACAGTTTGCCACACTTCTCTCCGTCAACCCTGAAGACATCAAGGAAATCAAGGTACTCAAGGATGCTACAGCATCAGCCATCTGGGGAGCAAGAGGTGCCAACGGTGTGCTTGAAATCACAACCAAGCGTGGTACGACCGGCAAGACAAGAATCGACTTCTCATACCGATTCACTGGTTCATGGGCACCGGAAGGACTTAACATGCTCGATGGTGACGGCTACACCATGATGCTCAAGGAAGCCTACTTCAATCCTAAGCAGAGCAGCGAGACATCCAACATGGTCGAGCTCAACTACGACCAGAGCCGTCCGATGTACTACTACAACTTCAACAAGAACACAGACTGGGTAGACGCAGTCAACCAGTTCGGACAGACCCACAACTACTACCTCACCCTTACTGGTGGTGGTGAGAAGGCAAAGTTCCGTATTTCCGGAGGTTACGACCATCAGACAGGTACCATAATCAAGCAGGAGATGGACAGATTCTCCACACGTGTGGTTCTCGACTATGACGTATCCGACCGAATCCGATTCTCAACAAACTTCTCCCTGACATACACAGACAACCATCGTAACTGGGACGGCGGAAGTACTTCATCCATTCTCTCAAAGGCATACAATGCAATGCCAAACATGAGTATCTACGAATACGACGAGAGAGGACAACTGACAGGCGGTTACTACAATATGTTGCCAACTTACGGAAGTGCAGGTATGGTTCCTGACGGATATTCTTCATACTATCTCAGCGACATGAAGAACAACGGTAACCCTGTTGCCATTGCAAACCTGGCACACAACAACCAGAGTACATACCGTATCACACCTCAGTTCAACCTCCGCTACAAGCTCCTGAGCAAAGATGACGAAGGACATCAGCTCGACCTCAATGCAGAAGTCTACATGGATATCTACAATGAATCAGTTGAAGCAAACTATCCTGCCGCACTTACTACTGAGAAGTGGACAAACGACAAGGTCAACAGTGTCTACAACAGTGAATACAAGAGCCTTGGTTTCACAAACAAGGAGACATTGATCTTCACCCCTCATTTCAACAATCGTGACATCTTCATGCAGATGCTCGGCAGGTTTGAGTTCACCACTGGTGACGGAAGCAGTCAGAACTACACAAAGACACACGTTCCTACTGGCCTTGACTCTCCTATCGCAGACGGATATCTCCAGAATGGTGGTGCAACAAGTTCAAGCGAGCGCAAGAGCGCTGCATTCCTGTTCCAATATCACGTCGGTCTTTTCGACAGCCGATATGCTTTTGACATTGCAGTCCGCAGAGACGGTTCCACTAAGTTCGGTGCCGGAAAGAAATGGGGAACATTCCCTGGAATCTCCGCACGCTGGAACATAAGCGACGAACCATTCTTCAGGAACGCAAAATGGACAAAGCCTATCTCTCTCCTCTCATTCCGTCCAGGATGGGGACGTACAGGTAGCGCTCCAGGCAGTGAATACCTTATGTATAATAGATACGCTGATTTTGGCACCTATGGTGCAAACGGTCAGTTCATGGCAGCCATCGCACCTGACAACCTCCGACTCACCGATATCCAGTGGGAAACTCTCGAAGAGTGGAACTTCGGAGGTAACCTCGGTTTCTTCGACGACAAGTTGTCATTCGCATTCGACTATTACAACCGCCACAAGAAAGACCTTCTCATGGGTGGTGTGGCAATCCCTGGCTCTACCGGTTTCGGCAGTCTTCCTTGGAAGAATGTAGGAGAGCTGAAGAACGAAGGCTGGGAACTCTACATCAACACCCGCCGACTCATCAAGGCAGGTAAGTTCTCCATGGACGCATACGTCAACTTCGCACAGAACATCAACACTATTCTCGAGATGGATCCTACAGTCCTGCAGTCAATGAACCCAGAGTACGGCTACAGCAACAAGACCTACCTGCAGAGAATCCAGATTGGCAATGCAGTCGGTTCCATCTATGGCTTCAAGTACAAAGGCGTGTATGCCTACGACTATGAACACAGCGGTTACACCGACCAGTCATTCAACACTTACGGAAGCAACACCGCAAAGGCTGCCGCAGAAAGAGGCGACAATGCAACTTGCCCTGTAGCACGCGATGCCGACGGCAACATTCTCTTCGACGGTAAGGGCAACCCGCTCCACATGTACTTCGACTATGGCAATACCAACTATGAATTCAAGGGTGGTGATGCCATCTATGAGGACATCAACCACGATGGACAGATCAACGAACTCGATATCGTCTATCTCGGCAACTCAAACCCTAAGATTAACGGTGGTTTCGGACTCACATTCAACTACGATGCATGGTCTCTCAAGCTCAGTTTCAACTTCCGTGCAGGAAACCAGATTGTCAACATGGCTCGTCTGAACAACGAATGCATGCTTGGCAACACGAACCAGAGCAAGGCAACAGCGTGGCGATGGAGAAAGAACGGCGACGACACATGGATTCCACGCGCCATGAACAACAGCGTCGGTGTATCTTCCTACAATTCCCTCGGAAGCGACCGCTATGTAGAAGATGGCGATTATCTCCGTCTGCAGTACATGCAGCTCAACTACAACGTCCCTGCCAAGAAGCTGAAGCCAATCGGACTTAGAAGTCTCCGCCTGTCACTCTCCGCACAGAATATCTTCTGTCTCACGAAGTACACCGGTGTAGATCCTGAGGTAAGCTATGGCACTTGGGGCGTATGCTACGACAACAGCAAGACACCACGTGCAAAGTCATTCACATTCAGTGTTAATGTTGGATTCTAATATGGAGGATATCAGTATGAAAAAAGCTAAATATATATTCATTACTCTGCTTTCAGCCATTTTATCGCTGAGCACAATAAGTTGTGATGACTTTTTGACAATCACACCATCCAACCAGATTGTCGAGGAAGATTTCTGGAAAGACAGGAACGACCTTGAGAATGCAGTGTCTGCATGCTATAAGCGTCTGGTGAACATGATGTCACAATTCATCGACTGGGGTGAATTAAGAAGCGACAACATTTCTCTCGCTAACGGAAACGGTTCCACTCAGGTGAGGAACGTGATGAACGCAAACCTCATCCCTACCTATGCGACATTCGACTGGACATCACTTTACAACGAAATCAATTTCTGCAACAAGGTACTCAGTCATGGTCCCGAAGTAGTGGCCGTTGACGAAAGTTTCTCTACAGGAGACTGGGAGCCAATCATGGCAGAAGCCAGGACTCTCCGCGCCCTCGCACATTTCTATCTCGTAAGAGTGTGGGGCGAAGTGCCATACGTAACTGTAGACTACAACAATGACGGTCAGAATTTCCTTCTGCCTCAGTGCACTCAGGAGCAGGTGCTCGACAGCATCATCCTCGACCTCGAGAGCGTAAAGGACAAGGCAATGAAGGACTACGGCAAGGAAGTATGGAACAAGGGGCGTGTGACTCAGAAGACCGTCTATACACTCCTTGCAGACGTATATCTCTGGCGTGCGAGCAAGAATGCCTCAGCCGACTCCGTTGCAATCTATGGCAATCAGTCCGAAGAGGATTACAAGAAATGCGTTGAATGCTGCGACTGGGTAATCAACCAGATGAAGACAGAACGTGTCGAGAAACTCAACAAGGAAGGCAAGGTGCTCGGTGGTGTCACAACCGACGACCTTACCATCGAAGACCTTCTCATCCCTAACGAGCGCTCTGCCAACAACAAGTATATCTCCGACTCTGAGATTGGGGCATTCCAGCATATCTTCGGTTCCGGGAACTCTATGGAAGGAATCTTTGAGCTCCAGATTGACGGAACCAACAACACCAATGCCGTGAACGGCAGTTTCTGGAATCTAGGTAACAACACTGTAGGTTCACTCGTAAGTAGCGAAGCATTGTTTAACAGTGTGAACAGCACTCCTAACGACATCTCACCAGTCAGTGTCTTCACAAAGACTGACTGCCGCCGCTGGGAAACGCTTCATTATGAGAAAGCCGATCAGATTGCCTTCCCTGTATTCAAGTACTCCGCAACCAACGTGACTCAGTACAATGGTGTTAACACAGGCAATTCCATCCTTCAGGACAACTTCGCAACGACATTCAAGTGCGAATACACAGTACGTACTTCTTCTTCCAACAGCTGCAACTGGATTTTCTACCGTCTGAGTGACATCATGCTCATGAAGGCAGAAGCAATGAGCCAGCTATATTCCGACGAAGAACATCTCAAGGAAGCATTCCTTCTCTGTCGTCATATCTTCAGACGTTCCAATCCATACGCCTATGCAACAAACAACATGACAGCAAAGAACGACTCACTCGTATTCGACAACTTCAACACTCAGCCAAATCTCGAAGCACTGGTCATGACCGAACGTCAGCGCGAGTTCTTCGGAGAAGGCAAGCGTTGGTTCGATCTCGTACGCTATGCACAGCGCAGGGGCAGCACAACAGACATGCTGAACAAATACCTTGGACGCAAGTATAGCGAAAACCGCAAAGCAATATCCGCCAAGCTATCTACAATCAACTCACTGTTCTCGCCTGTCTATGACAAGCAGCTCAAGGCTAATCCGCTCCTGCACCAGAACAGTGCATGGATAAATCATGAATCATCTTCAAAAACTGACGATCTATGAAAAAGTTAAATATATTCGCAATCATGCTTTCAGTGGTTTTCTCACTGAGCATAACAAGTTGTAAGGAAGACATTGATGATTCCAATCTCTATACCTTCACGGGGCAGATGATTACTGACTATCTGCAGCAGGACTCTGTAAGATTCAGTGACTATCTCCAGCTCCTTGGTCAGGTAAAGCCCAGCAAGAAGTCAGCATCAACAATGAGGCAGCTCCTGAGCGCACGTGGAAACTATACATGCTTTGCTCCTACCAACGATGCTATCCGGTTCTACCTTGACTCACTCTACCAGATAGGTGAACTGAAATCTACAGAACTTAGTCAGGTTCCAGACTCAGTTGCCGAGCCAATCGTGTTCAACTCGATTATCGACTGTCAGAACTCAATCGCATATGCGTCCACCGACTTCATCAGCGGTGCCCTCAGCAGAACGAACATGAACGACAGATACGTCAGCATCGACTTCGGCAACGATTCCGTCGGTACCACGCTCATCTATGTCAATACCAATTCAATGGTAATAGAAAAGGACATTGAAGTAGAGAATGGCTACATCCACGCCATCAACAAAGTACTCTCACCATCCACAGCCACGGTTGCCGACCTCATTGAAAGCACACCTAACCTCACCTTCTTCGGACACCTTCTTGAAATCACAGGATGGGACAAGAAGATTAACCACTACAAGGATGAAGAGTACGACGACCGCGACATCGCTGGCAGTATCGGTCCTTCAGACCTTATCAATGGAGAAGGATGGCCTGGATACTATCCAGAACACCGCTATATCGGTTACACCATATTTACAGAGACAGACTCCGTATTTATGGAGAAGTTAGGCATCACATCTATTGATGAACTTGAACCTAAGCTGAACCAATATCTTAAGGAAAACGCTTATTATGACTGGGACAAGGCAGCAGGTGCAACATCCAACTACGAAGACCCTGAGAATCCAATCAACCAGTTCGTGGCATACCACATCCTTCCTGAATTACTCATCTGGAACAAACTTGTCATCTACAGCAACGAAAAGGGGTTCAGCAACGCCAGTCCTAACGACGGCAAAAGTTTTCAGGTCAATGTATGGGAATACTACGAAACCATGGATCCTCACCGTCGTTCACTGAAGATTACAGGTATCCGTAATGGCAAGCGAATCAACCGACACGGCATTTATAACTTGTCAACATACAAGGAAAAAGACGGATCTGTCGATATTCAGGGAGTGAACATCCGCTCAAACAATGACAAGTATGATAATAATGCCATGAACGGTTGGTACTACCCTATCGACGACATCCTCCTATGGTCAAAGGATGTACCTCTGAAGGTGCTCAACGAACGTATGCGCTATGATATATGTGCTCTTATTCCTGAACTCATGACAAACAACTGTCGTCGTTCGGGTGATGCCGAACACCAGGCATGGTACTTCCCATCAGACTATTTCGACACCCACAATGGTGGTTCAGGCTCTATAATCAATGTATCAAAGGAAACCAAGTTGGCATATCTTACCAACATACAGAATTATGGCAGCACATCTTCATGGACTAATTTCCAGTGCGATGAATGGAACATTCGTGGTTCCTACGATTTCGTAATGAAGCTGCCTCCTGTACCTTATACCGGAACATACGAAATCCGTTATGGTGTGAATGCAAACGACAACCGTGGTATGGCCCAGATCTATATCGGTACAAATCCGAATAACCTTCCTGCAGTAGGTATTCCTATTGACCTCCGCGTTCGTGGAAATAATCCTGCCATCGGATGGAAGTCTGATTCAGACCTTGGAACGACTGATGCCATAGAGGCAAATGACAAGGCTATGCGCAACGTAGACTACATGAAGGGACCTAAGTACTTCTATCCTGCATCCGGAAATTCCGGACGTGACTGTCAGAATTGTACACGACGCATCATCTTCCGCGGTCAGCTCGAAGAAGGCGCTACATATTATGTCCGATTCAAGTCGGTTCTTCAGAGTACTTCTACACAGTTCTTCTACGACTATCTGGAATTTGTTCCTAAGATTATCTACAACGGTGATGAACCAGAGGACAAATGGTAATAAATAAATCCGAAATCAATAATCTGTATTTCGTAACTCGTAATTAGAAACAATATGAAAAAGGTATATATATTAAATAAGGTATGCACGTTAAGGGCAAGCAGCAAACTACTGTTGACCGCATTTGCATCACTTATCATGTTTGCTTCATGTAAGGACGAGCATTTTGACGTCAATCCCAACGTAGAAGGCAGACAGACTATCTGGGAGAATATAAAGTCCAACCCTGACTTGTCAGAATTTGCCTACATTCTCAGCAACACATACTATTCAAAGTCTGAGACGTCAACCACGTCTCAGACATACGCAGACCTGCTCAGTTGCGATCAGACATTCACCGTATGGGCACCGAAGAATGGTTCCTTCGACTTTGAGAAATTCAAGGCAATGCTTGAAGAGAACAGCATCACAGCCCATTATCGTGTGGAAAAGGAACTTATTCGCAACAACATGGTCCGCTATTCTCACCCACTGTCAGGAGCGGGAGTAGACACACTGGATTTGTTTAATGACAAGACTGTAGTGTTTGATAGGACAAGCAAGACATTGGCTTCCAACAACATCACGACTGCAAACATCGCATGTTCAAACGGTATTATCCATATCACCGACGGATCTGTACCATATCTGCCGAACATCTACGAGTTGCTCGGCCAGCTCAATGGAATCGACTCCATCTACAACTTCATCCAGGGATATGAGAAGTTTGAGTTCAACGAATATGCCAGCACACAGGGTCCTACCGTCAATGGTAGCATCACATGGGTTGACTCCGTGACAAATCTCACTAACGAGTACTTCTATTCAATGGGAGCCTACCTTAATCGCGAGGACAGTCTCTACGCCATGATTGTACCTAAGAACGACGCATGGAAGGATATACTCAAGATGACGAAGACTTATTACAATTTCATGCCGACCTACACCCAGACAGTCACTACAGTTGATATTGAAGGTGACGAGAAGTCGGAACAGGTAACCACGACATACACCGATGCTGAACTGGATTCCATGCTCAACCTGTATGCTAAGAGTGCTATCTGCGACAACCTCGTGTTCAACGCAAGATACCAGGTGAAGGCTTTCAATCCATACCTTCCTTGGGACTGCGACTCCATTGTCAGCACAAGCTACAACAAGTTCAAGGCTCCATTCATTGAACCATTGTTCGACGGCAACAAGACCCCTGCCATCGCAAGTAACGGCTATGTCTATCTCGTTGATCATTTCAACTTCCGCTCGGCAGACACATGGGCAGCGAAGAAGGTTCTTGAGGCAGAGATGACACGCAATGTAGAAAGCAACACACGCTGTACCCTTTCAAACTACACAGGTACATTTGAGAGAAACGACTCTATTATCAAGTACACCGTGGTTCGTACCGTACAATCCAGTTCTTCTGCAAATCCGGAAGTGACATTCAAGATTCCTAACACGCTGTCATGCAAGTACGACATCTACATTCTCATGGCACACAACACCAATGCCGATAAACCTGCAAAGTTCAAGGCAACTCTGGCATACCACGATGGAAGAAAGGCCACATCTACGACTGCGACATTCAAGCCTCTTGATAACGACACGATTCACAAGGGCGGTTCGAACATCTTCGTCACTCGCCCTCCTTATATCGACGAGAAGGGTTACCTGCAGTATGTTGATACCATTCCGTTGGCAAAAGATTTCTTGTTGCCGATTTCATACTACAAGATGGACAAGGCATATGTCACTCTCAAGATTGCATCCAACGTCACATCTAAGGAAACTGCCACTTATTCTCGAGAGATGTGGATTGACAAGATTATTTTCGTAGCAAAGGAAAATGAGGACATTCAAGAATAAGGAGGACTGATTTATGAAAAAGAACAATAACAATAAAGTCTACGCAATGACAAATTTGCACATTGGGAAATCGGCTTTGATGCTCATGCTGATGGCAACACCTTTCTTCGGTGTCTCATCCTACGCACAGGAGGAAGAATCCGCACCTGAAGAAGTAAAAGCACCTGTGCGCACCACAAAGCCAGCCCCTGTTTATGAAATGAAATCCATCAGTGGAACAGTTTTCGACGCAGCCAGCAACGCTCCTGTCTCTGGTGCTCGAATCCAGGCTTATGGACTGAATCGCTATTCCACCATGACAGAGGAAGACGGTACCTTCACTATCAAGGTCCCTGTATTTGCCACTTCACTCTATGTCACATCTCCTGAATACAACGATGTACAAGTAGCAATCGGTGGGGAATCAGTAGGAAAGGTACTGCTTTACAGCAATAAGTTCAACTCCTTCTATTCACCACAGACACAGGTGACATCAGGCAAGGTCATCAACATTGTCAATTCAAGCGCATTGTCCATTGACAGCGAAATAGAGAACAGGTTAGGTGGTGACATCCACACCATTTCCCGTACCGGTGTACCAGGACAAGGAGTTGCCATGTTCCTCAGAGGACTCAACTCCATCAACATCAACTCCCAGCCGCTCATCATCCTTGATGGAATCATGATGGACATGCAGCTTGACCGTACAAGCATCCATGATGGATTCTTCAATAATGTTCTCTCTGCCATCGACCCAGAAGACATTGAAAGCGTTGAAGTCATGAAGAATGCCACATCCCTCTATGGTTCACGCGGTGGTAACGGAGTCATCCTCATCAACACCAAACGTGGTCACAGCATGGCAACCAAGATCAACGTATCTGCATTTGCAGGTATTGAGACTGCACCAAAAACCATGAAGGTTCTTGATGGTGGCCAGTACAGGAACTACGTCAGCGAGCTTATCGGAACGACCACCTACGGTCAGGATAACGCCACGGCAAGTGCTTCCATCCCGTTCCTCAACGACAATCCTGACTATTACTGGTATCCACTCTATCACAACAACACCGACTGGTCGGATGGACTGTATCGCACTGCGTTCACTCAGAACTACAAGGTCAACGTACAGGGTGGTGACGATATCGCCATGTACAGCCTCTCTCTCGGCTATGCCAATTCCGAGTCAACAGCCAAGGGCAACCAGTTCGACCGTCTGAACATCCGTTTCAACACCGACATCAATCTCGTGCGCAACATCAGCACTCAGCTCGACGTTGCATACAGCCGTACGAACTATGACCTTCGCGACAACGGATGGGCCGAGAGCTACAGTGAGAGCAACATCACCTCTCCTAACGTGCTCGGACTTATCCAGGCACCGTTCATCAGCAAATACAACTACTATACTGGCGATGACGCGAAACTGCATCTCTCACAGGTTTATTCAGGCAAGAACATAGACGACCAGAATTATCCGTTTGCCTTTGCTTCAAAATACGTCACCAACTCAGCCCTCTCAAATCCTTACTGGATTCTTGAGAATGGTGACGGAGTCAACAAGAATCATCAGGAGGTCACTCAGTTCAACCTGAATGTAATGCCACGCTGGGACATCAACAAGCACCTCTACCTCACTAACCGCTTCGCATACCAGCTCAACCGTGCAAGCGAGAAGTACTACCTTCCTGAGGCAGGTACACCAACCTACAACCTCGAAGGCATGGGCGACGTTACAAGCGTCAAGAAGAGCCTCTTCGACAAGGAGACATCACTCTACGAAGACTTCCGCATCAACTGGAGCAACAACTACGGACAGCACGACATCTCCGCATTCGGAGGATTCCGTTTCACTTCCAATTCATTTACCGACAGCTACATGACAGGTTACAATGGTGGAAACGACAAGATGCCAGACAACAAGACATCCGATAAGTTCCGCAGTGTTCAGGGTACCAACGACTCATGGCGCAACCTCTCCTACTATGCACAGGCCAACTACTCATTCCGCAACACATACTTCGTACAGGGTTCCATCTCAGCCGACGCATCTTCACGCTTCGGTAAGGAAACATCCGGAGGTCTCAAGATGTTCGGTGTGAAATGGGGTCTCTTCCCTTCACTTCAGGCAGGATGGGTAATCACCAACGAATCATGGTTCAACAAGGTACGCGGCGTCGACTACCTCAAGTTCACGGCAGGCTACGACATCAGCGGAAACGACAATGTCAACTATTCTGCAAGCCGTACATACTTCCAGGCAACTCCGTTCCTCAAGACAGCAATCGGACTCCAGCTCATGAACATCGAGAATCCTGAAATCCAGTGGGAAACTACTCACAGATGGAATTTCGCACTCAACGGTTCATTTGTCAACAACAGAATTCAGGCTGGTATCGACTTCTATGTCAGCAACACCGACAATCTCCTTACCATGAAGTCCATCAACTACATGACAGGACTCAACCACTTCTGGTGCAACGACGGATCACTCCGTAACATTGGTGCAGAAGTAAATGTAAATGCCCTTATCGTCAACTCACGCGACTTCAAGTGGCAGCTCGGTGCAACACTCGGACACTACAAGAACCGCATCACATCACTTCCTGAAGACGACTACACAACCAAGATTTACGGAGGTGAAGTGCTTACCAGCATTGACAACCCAGTAGGACTCTTCTATGGTTACAAGACAGCAGGCGTATTCTCGTCCGACAAGGAGGCAAGCACAGCAGGTACACTCGGCTACCTCAAGTACCCTACAGGATTGAAGAACAACCCTTACAACAACTTCCGTGCAGGCGACGTTCACTTCGTCGACATGAACAATGATGGAGTCATTAACGAATCCGACAAGACAACCATCGGCGACCCTAACCCTGACATCTACGGAAATATCTTCACCAACTTCTCCTACAAGCACTGGACGCTCGACTTCACATTCAAGTACTCACTCGGAAACGACATCTACAACTACAACCGTCGTCAGCTCGAGAGCGTCAACAACTTCTACAACCAGAGTCAGGCAACCCTCAACCGCTGGACATGCGAAGGACAGGTTACCGACGTGCCACGTGTCTGCTCATCCACAAGCGAGGACTGGGTCAACAACGAGCGCTTCTCTGACCGCTGGATTGAAGACGGCAGTTTCCTGAAGCTCAAGAAAGTCCGTCTGTCATATGCATTGCCTCTATCACTCAGCTGGATTCAGGGAATCACTGTCTGGGGCGAGGCAAACAACCTCTTCGTAGTAAGCCGCTATACTGGCAACGACCCAGAGACATCCTGCAACAACAGCGTACTCTATCAGGGTATCGACGCAGGACTTCTCCCTGCTAATCGCAGCTTCAACCTCGGAGTAAAGTTCAATCTGTAAAAAAGAAAGGATATTTATATGAAAAAGAATATATTCAACATAGCTAACGGAGCAAAGACATTGATTGCAAGCTGTGCACTGCTGATTGGGGCATCCTCATGTTCTGACATGCTTACCGTCGACTCGGGCGACAAGCTTTACACCAATGCAAACGACACACTCTACTCCTATCTCGGTATCCTGAAATGCGTACAGGACGTAGCAGAGCGTCAGGTACTCCTTGGAGAGCTGCGAGGCGACCTCGTGTCAACAACGACTCAGGTGACCGACACACTCCATGCAATATCCAATTTCGACGACCCTCAGGATGGCAGTTGCTCTCTCCTCAACATCAGCGACTACTACAACATCATCAACAACTGCAACCTCTACATTGCAAATGCTGATACGTCAGCTGTCAAGAGCAACATCAAGTACATGATTCCAGAGTACGCACAGGTACAGGCCATCCGTGCCTGGACCTATCTCCAGCTCGTGCAGAACTACGGAAGCGTGCCATTCATCACCGACCCGATTTCGTCCCTCGACGTAGTCAAGAACTTCGATTACGAGAACAATCAGGTCACACGCGAGGATCTCATCAACAGGATACTCGATACGGGCATCACACAGTTCCTCGACACCGAGTACCCTCAGTACGAGACATTCGACAACGGAGCAGTCAATATTGCATCACGCAAGATGATGTTTCCTATCCGTCTCGTCCTTGCCGACATGTACCTGCTTCGCGGACAGTCGCAGGATGACTATCTCCAGGCAGCCAAGTACTACTATGAATACCTCAAGTTCAACAACCCGGTACTTCCTGCACTCTATTGCTCTGCCACCCGTACACGCATCAGTCAGGGGACAGATGATGAGGAATACGCCTATTCCGCATCTGCCATCGGCGGCGAGACATGGGGACAGTGGGCAAGCAAGTACGCCTTCTCCGCTACTGACGATGTCATCACATTCATTCCGAGTTCGTCAAATAAGCAGTTCGGCACTATGCTCACACGCGTAGCCGACATCTACGGCTACACCCCTACATCAAGCCAGAACTCATATACATCAGGCGATGAGGTGGAAGGCACGGCAGAGACCAGTACATCCGGTTCCATCACCGTAAGCCGTAACCACAAGAGCCAGACTACTCCTTCAGGGGCATACTACACCCTCAACAAGAAGCAGTCCTACATCTACTACGACAACTCCACCACCGTACCGACACGCATGGAATACGAGAGCGGAGATGCCCGTTACGGAAACAGCACGGAACAGGCAACCTACGAAAGCCAGGCCTACCTCCTCTGTTCAAAGGCATCACGCGGAGCAACGTTCTACTACACCATCCCTGTCTATCGTACTGCCCTCGTATGGCTTCGATTTGCAGAGGCAGTCAATCGTGCAGGCTATCCACAGATGGCATTCGCCATCCTCAAGGACGGAATCTCAGCCGAGAACCTGCCGACCCATGCCATCCGCTACGACACCCATTACGTCATCAATGAAGTAGGCGATACTCTCCGCAACGACTCAGGTGAGTTCGTCCTCGTGACCGACACCATCCCGTACCTCAAGCTCAACAGCGTCGGAGCAATGTACTATGTCGATGCTGACCAGCTCGATGCCTTCAATGCTCAGTTCGACTTCCAGGACGATGCATGGAACGGCAACTACGGAGTCCACGCACGTGGATGTGGATTCGGTACATGGGCACAGTCATCAGAAATCACTGTCCGCACCAATATCATGGGCTACAACGACAGTATCTCCTACGACTACTCCAACATCATCCGCAACTATGGTTACGACCCGTCAGACATCAATGAAGCAATACTCGGAATAGAAGAGGCACTCGTAGATGAGCTCGCGCTCGAACTCGCATTCGAAGGCTACCGCTTCACCGACCTCGTCCGCATAGCCAACCACCGCAACGACACGGGATTCGACGGCACGTCATGGCTTGCCAACAAGATTGCATCACGCGATGTCCGCTACAACCCTTACAAGGAAGATGTCACACCAGAGACACTTGCACGAGGATTCAATCAGGATATCTTCAACAAACTCATGCAAACAGATAACTGGTATCTCGAGAAACCGGAATGGACATACTGATTCAATCCTTCACACATACAATAAACCAAGAGAGCGGCACAACGCCGCTCTCTTCATTAACCAAACCACTATGACACGAGAACAAATCGTATTAGACTATCTTGACACCCACGCCATCCCCTACTCCGTCTATCACCACCCCGAAGGCAAGACCATTGAGGAAGCCAAACGCTGGTGGAAGGACGACGGAAGCATCCACTGCAAGAACATCTTCCTCCGCAACCACAAAGGCAACCAGCACTACCTCGTCTGTTTCCACTGCGACCACGACCTCGACATCCACGACCTTGAGCACCGTCTGAAAGAGGCTCTCGTCAGTCAGGGCAAGACGGCACCAGGGAAACTCTCCTTCGCATCCCCGGAGAGAATGATGCGCTATCTCGGGCTCGAACCTGGCAGCGTATCTCCCTTCGGACTCATCAACGACCAGGAACACCATGTCCACCTCTTCCTCGACTCCGCACTCCTCGATGCCACCACCCTGTCCTTCCACCCCAACGACTGCCGCGGCACGGTAGTCATCACCCGTAAAGCCTTCGAGACCTATCTCGCTACTCTCGGCAACACATACGAATACATAAAACTGGCATAGGATATTTCCCATGTCAGTTTTTTCTATGCTTCCAGCGATAAGGACCTTTCCAGTACGAAAAGTCAGAATCGCGTAGTCTTTATGTCCAGTTGCTTTGGTGGAAGTCCGTCGGAGGTGACGCGGAGATTTATCGTCTCCAGTTTCCTTGTTGCACGGATTATAGCCTGTGCCCTGCCTTCGAAGAGTGACGGAGCGGAACTGCGGAAACTCTCCATGTCAGAAGGGGAGGCATTGCCGGCAAGGAACGGAGCATTACACTCAATCCTTATCTTCCGTCCTGTCTCGGGAACGAGATTTCCGAGTGAGTCAACGAGTTCTATGGTGACAAATGAGAGGTCCTGACCATCTGCATGGATACGTGTACGGTCAGCCCTGACACGAAGCGCCACCGGTTTGCCGTAACTGGCAAGGATAGATGAATCACCTTCCTTCTTGCCGTCCCATGTCACGGCACGAAGACTGGCTCCACCTGACTTTCCACCCGTAGAGGAAAGATATGGAACCTGGAAAGTGGCCTTATAGTTTTTATCCGTTGACTGCGTACCTATCAGTTTGTTGTCCAGGTATAGCCTTACCTTTGGTTGTCGCGAATATACGTTTACGGTCATCACGGAGTCCTTGCTCCAGAAATGATGTTCAAGCGGCCATCCCCAGCCACTGACTATGTTGCGTGGAATTGCCTGTACTGAATCAGCCGGAGAAACGGGTACCGGCTCCATCACGTTCATCGTAATCGGAGCCCTGCCCCATACGACATCGCGGACATACGACTGCGGCTTCTTCTCACCGATGAGGTCAATGTCACCGCACCATCCATTGAAATACGGCCAAGGCATGAAGAACGGATTTTCCTCGCCTTCCCTCAGCCAGAGAGAATGGCCTATTCCTGCCTCTCCGAGATAGTCCCAGGCTGTCCACACGAAATCTCCGATGACATAAGGGTATTTCTCCACTGCCTGCCAGTTTACGGCAGCTTCCTGTGGATAGCTCTCCGTACCTACCATGACCAGATTAGGATGGTTCTTGTGATCCTGAGTGTATTCTCTCCAGAGATAGTTGTAGCCAGTTATGTCGAGCGACTTCCATGCAAGCGGTGCATCCTGTTTCCAGTCCATCTTGCGGTTATCCCATCCACAGAGGGCAGCGGTGAGAGGGCGCGAGTCGTCGAGCGAGAGTATGACTTCCCGCATCTGTGCTGCGACATCCTGTCCTCGTTCGGAGTGACGACCGGGGATTTCGTTGCCGATACTCCACATAATCACACTCGGGTGGTTCCTGTCGCGGCGGACCATGAAGGCAATATCCTCCTTGTAGTGTTCAGGGAAGTAATTGTGGTAGTCGTCGGGATTCTTGTTGTCGAACCACTGGTCGAAGCACTCGTCGATGACCATCAGCCCCAGGCTGTCACAGGCATTCATGAAATGCTCTGATTGGAGATTATGCGAGCAGCGCACCGCATTGTACCCCTGGTCCTTCATGAGTTGCAGCTTACGGTTTTCTGCACGGTCAAGGGCAGCAGCACCGAGGAGTCCGTTGTCGTGGTGCACACAGCCTCCCTTGAGGAGTACAGGCTTGCCGTTGAGAAGGAATCCCTTCTCTGCGGAATAGGCGATGGTACGGATGCCATACCTGAACTCATTGCCGTCGACCTTCATCGTGTAGAGATAGGGATCATCCGGTGACCAGAGGTGTGGATTGCGGATTTCACGCGTGAAGAGTTTCTTGCCCTTCACGTTGAAAGAGACCACAGCCTTGTACTTGTCCAGCGACTCCGTCTTTATCTGCACGTCCCAGGGATCGATACACCTGTCACCGTGATGTTCTATCCACACATGCCGGAATATGCCGGCACCGGCATACCAGCGGGAGTTCTTCCCCTGATTCGTCACCTTGACGGTCAGGTCGAGGGCTGTCGGTTCGCTTGCACTGAAAAGGCGTGTGATGTCTATGCGGAAACCATTATAGCCATAGTGGCTGGAGGCAATCTCCTTACCGTTGACATAGACCACTGACTGGTTGTATACTCCCTCGAAATAGAGGTATATCTTGCCGGTTCGGCAGTCACGAACCTTCTTCATGTTATTGAATACAGGAAGCAGGTCCTTCCTGTACCACCCGGTTCCACCCTTCATGAAACCTGTCTGGTAGTCTCCGTCCTTGAAGAACGGTCCCACGTCGCCCTTCTGCTCCACTGCCCAGTCATGAGGAAGGGTAATGAGGGTTGAGGGAGAGTTTATCCTGAGCTTGTCGAAGGAAGCGCCAAGGGCAGATGAGTCGTTGAGTGCGAACTGCCAGTCATCGTCGATGCATGTGCGATAAAACGGAGTGTCTGCGGCATGAACAGCCACAGACACCATTAGAGAGATTATTGCGAATCCGAATTTCATTCTATTCACTTTTCGCTTTTCACTATTCACTTTTCACTTTTCACTATTCACTCTGAGCAACGCTCAGTTCATCGGTTCTACCACGAAAGTGAATTCGTAGTTCTTCACAGGCATCTGGTACTCACGTCGTGGCCATGCACCCCATGAGTTCACGCAGCCGATACCCATCTCTCTCTGTGCGATGTGAACACATGAGAACGGACGCGGAGTGAGGTCGCCGCTATGGCGGTTAGCCTTCTCGCTACTTGGGTCGAGGTCTTCCTCTGTGAAGTTGAGCGTCTGGCACTCCATTGGCTCGCTGCTGAAGAACTTGAGTCCCTTGCCCGAAGCACTTACGACCTTCCACCAGCGCACATCAGTCTTGTTGCCTGATTCCTGAGGACGGATATAGCCGTAGTACTGGTCAGCCACCTTCTGCTTGTAGACATCGAGGACGGCGAATCCCTTTCTGTCGATATAGTTTTCCTGAGGGCCGTTGCCGTAGAACTCAATGCGGTCATACTGCTGAGGCATGTCGAGTTTCATACCGTAGCGGAGCATCTGAGGCAGGTTGTTCTTCTCGTCCACTTCCATCTTCTCCTTGATGACGAGCTTGCCGTCAGGGCAGAGAGTGTAAGTGAGGATGAGCTTAGGAGTGACAGGAGCCGTCTGCTGTTCCTGTGCGTTACCCTGCTGACGAGGACGACGGGCATTAGCCTGCTGGGCAACCGTCACGTTGATTTCAGCAGTCACAACATAGTTTGCACCATCCTGAGCCTTGTCGAGCTTCACGAGCCTGTACATAGGATTCATCCATCCACGCATGCTGCGCTGCATTCCTGCACCATGGTCATTGTCGGTAGCGGCACGCCAGAAGTCAGGAGTGATGCCTACACCTTCGCGGAGCATTGGCTCGCCGTCAACATCGAGATAGGAGATGAATCCGCTGCGCTTGTCGACTGTCATCTTTGTACCGCCAAGTTCCACTGTGAGGAAGCTCATGTGGTCGCCGACCTTTGCCTGTGGCTGTCCTTCGACTGACTCAGGAACCATGGTAGGATACTTATATTCACGGAGAACGAACTGCTGATGAGCGATTCGGCTGCCTGCCTGATTATATTCCACGAGGAGAGTGAGTTCCTTGCCGGCGAACTTGCTGTTTGCGAGTGCGTCAGATACAGGGATATTCACTGACTTGGTTGCATGAGGAGCTATGTTGAGACGAGTCACGTCGACATTGCCTGTAGCCACCTGCTCGCCCTCGGCCTTGATGGTCCAGGTCATCTGTGCTGTGAGTGGCACGAAGAAGTTCTCGTTGAAGATATCGAGTTTTCCGCCGTTGAGGGTCGTCCAGATATTCTGGTAGTAGTACTGCACTTCGTAGGCATGAGGATTGAACGAGCGGTCAGGTGCAATCACACCGTTGCAGTTGAAGTTCTGGTCGCTTGGACGATAGCGTCCGAAGTCGCCGCCGTATGCCCATATCTGCTTGCCTGTGATCTTGCTCTTGCTGCGCAGGCCCTGGTCGATGAAGTCCCAGATGTAGCCACCCTGATACTTCGGATATTTACGTACGAGGTCCCAGTACTCCTTGAAGCCGCCCATGCTGTTACCCATTGCGTGAGCATACTCACACTGGATGAGCGGACGAGGGTCGTTGCCCTTGCTGTAGCGCTCGCAGTCCTCGTAGCCATAGTACATCGGACACATGATGTCGCTCTTTCCGCTTCCGTCACGCTCCCAGAGAGCACGTTCGTACTGGCAAGGACGTGAAGAGTCGAATGCCTTCACCCAGTCGTAGGCGTCGGAGAAGTTCTTGCCGTAGCCGGCTTCGTTTCCGAGCGACCATACGATGATGGCAGAGTGGTTCTTGTAAGTCTTCATGTGGTGGTACTGGCGCTGGAGGTGCATGAGGTTGAAGTCCTCACGCTTTGCGAGAGTTCCGTCGCCGTAGCCCATGCCGTGGCTCTCGAGGTTCGACTCGGAAGTCATGTAGATACCCATCTCGTCGCAGAGGTCGTAGAAGCGAGGGTCGTTAGGATAGTGGCTCGTACGTACTGCATTCACGTTCAGGGCCTTCATGGCGAGGATGTCGCCCTTCATGCGTTCGTAGGAGATGACATATCCACCGTCAGGGTCGAGTTCGTGGCGGTCAACACCCTTTATGTATATGGCCTGACCGTTGACGAGCAACTGTCCGCCCTTGATTTCAACCTTGCGGAAACCTACTCTCTGCGGGATTACCTCAAGCACATTGCCCTTGCCGTCCTTCACCGTAGTGATGAGCGTGTAGAGATATGGGTCCTCGGCACTCCACTTACGAGGAGCGGCGACAGACAGCGGGCTTGACGGAGTCGTCGTACCTGCAACCTGCTTGCCCGTAGCGTCCAGCAGGTCACACTGGATGCTGGCCTTGCCCTCGAGCTGAGTCTCCACGGTCAGTTTTCCGTTTGTGTAGTTGTCAGTGAGGTCCGGAGTGATGAAGAGGTCCTTCAGGCGGTTCTTCGGAGTGGAATAGAGATAGCACTCGCGGGCAATACCGCAGAGGCGCCAGAAGTCCTGGTCCTCGAGATAGCTGCCGTCACACCAGCGGAAGATCTGCATTGCGATGAGGTTCTCCTTGCCTGGCTGTACGAACTTGGTGATGTCGAACTCGGCAGCGACCTTTGAATCCTCGCTGTAGCCAACATACTTGCCGTTCACCCATACCGTGAGGTTACTTGTGGCACTACCGATGTGCATGAACACCTTCTGGCCCTTCCAGTCAGCAGGGACAGAGAAGGTACGGCGGTAGGAAACTACATGATTGCCGAGAGTACCAACCTTAGGAGGGTCAGTTCTCCAGTCCTGATTCCATGCATAGCCCGAATTGACATACACCGCATGACCATATCCATTGAGTTCCCAGATACCCGGAACAGGCATCTTGCCCCACTTGGAATCGTCGTATTTCAGAGAGAAGAAGTCCGTAGGACGTTCGTCCGCATTCTCCACCCAGAAGAACTTCCATGTTCCCTCGAGCGAGAGATAACGGCCCGACTTCGTCTTGTCGCCCTTCCTTGCCAGGTCGGCATTCTCATAGGCGAAGAAGTCGGCATGGTCTTCCAGACGGTTCTGTTCATTGATACTTGGATCATTCCAGTAGTTGTGCTGAGCAAATACACTGGACGAAAGGCCTGAGGCAATCAGTGCACACATTGCAAAGCGAAAAACACGATTAGTTTTCATAATAGTTAATAGTTGATTGTTTATGGTTTATATGTTGTTAATTACGAATTACGAATTGTTGTTAATTACGAATTACGAATTACGAATTGTTGTTAACTCGGATTTCGGATTTCGGTTATCCACATACACCTCCAGCAGCTCCGTCAGGCCCCGGTCGTTGTTGGGCACGAGGTCGATGTCGGCACAGGCCATGGGAACCACGCAGCTCTCCCCCTTCGTCAGCGTCACCGTGTCCAGGTTCGATTTCGGGAACAGCCTCCGCCTGTGTTCGCGGATCATGCAGTCACCGTTCAGGCAGATATAGATGACGAACGAGTCGTACTTGTACAGTTTCCTGTGGTACGGACGAGTGATGTTGTGAATCTTCACCGTGAAGTACGGACAATGAGTGATTGCCACAGGGTTGTTGATCTTCGAGAGATAGTCCGTCTGATAGGTAGGATAGACCGTGTAGTCGATGGCATCCTTCGCCAGTTCGGTGTGCAGTTCGCGCATCTTGCCGTCAAGTCCCGGACGGTTGTAGTCGAATATCCTGTAAGTCACGTCGCTCGTCTGCTGGATTTCAGCCAGACGTATTCCTCCGCAGATGGCATGGATTCTGCCGGCAGGGATGAAGAACACGTCGCCACGGTTGACGGAATGACACTGGAGGACATCCGTGATGCTGCCATCCTCCACCCTCTTCTCGTATTCATACGGCGAAATCCTCTCCTTGAAACCCGAATACAGACGAGCCCCCGGGCCAGCATCCATCACGAACCACATCTCCGTCTTGCCCATGCAGCCATGACGCTCCTGTGCCAGCTCGTCATTCGGATGCACCTGTATGCTCAGGTCGTCGTGAGCGTCGATGAACTTCACGAGCAGCGGGAACTCGGCACCGAAATGCTCCCAGTTCTTCCGTCCGAGGAAATCAGCGCCGTATCTCCTCACCAGTTCAGGCAGGCTGACACCATTCGCAAGTTCCCCGTCCGCCTCTCCGTTTTCGAGGACAGAAGTCGACTCAGGTACAGCAGAGACAACCCATGTCTCGCTTCCCCACACCTTTTCCTTGTAAATCGGAGTAAACTTCAGAATCTTCATGTTACAAAGATAGGTATTTTTTCCGACACACAAACACTTACCCCCAATTATTTTACCAAAAGAGCATTCCATTAATCACATTTCAGCCAATTTTGCGGGTCACCAGCAAATGCCCGTGTCTGCGAATTCACCACTTTCGCAGGGTAAAGTCCCCTTCATCGAGCATTTCGCTTGTGGTCAAGCGCGGCTGGTGCAAGTCAGCCCGCTCGGGACAAGCTACCAAAAGAAATGCGAGGTAAAGTGGTAAGTTATATTTTGAATCTGTTAAGAACAATTAAGAACAACTCGGTAGAGCCTGATTCTTAAGCCCATAGTCTGAGAAAATTCAGTTCCTGCATTTTCAGCCTCACCTCAGCAGAGATTAAGTAAACTTATCTCTGCACTCGGTTCGTTGAAAATTGTTCAAAATTGTTGGATAATTTTTGCTTTGGTTCCGA
>CALELI010000108.1 GCA_937902455.1 uncultured Prevotellaceae bacterium
TGTATTATGTGTTCTACAGTAAGTCTAATTATTCACTGTTCCGTAGAGGTCAAAGTCGTCAGAATCGGTTATCTGCACGTCATAGAAAGAGCCTGTCCTCAGGCGTTTCTCGCTGACTGGAATGAGTACTTCCGGGTCCACCTCCGGAGAGTCGAACTCGGTACGTCCTACATAGTATTCACCTTCCTTCCTGTCGATGATTACCTTCATGGTCTTTCCCACCTTCTCGGCCTGCACTTCAGCGGAAATGCCCTGCTGGATATCCATCAGTTCGCTCAGACGCTCTTCCTTCTTTTTCTGCGGGATAGTGTCCCTGAATGCCTTGGCGGCATAGGTTCCCTCTTCCTCGGAATAGGCAAAGGCACCCATTCTCTCGAACCGTGCCCATCTCACGAAGTCCTTCAGTTCCTCGAAGTCGCGTTTCCTCTCTCCGGGGAAACCAACCATGAGAGTAGTACGCAGATGAATTCCCGGAACCTTCTTGCGTATGGTCTCGATGAGCTTGTAAGTCTTTTCCTTGTCAGTGTGCCGACGCATGTTCTTCAGGACATTGGTACTGATGTGCTGGAGCGCGATGTCGAGATACTTGCAGACATTGTCCTTCTCCCTCATCACATCGAGCAAGTCCATCGGGAACTGTGAAGGATAGGCATAATGCAGACGAATCCACTTCACTCCCTTTATTTCCGACATCCTTCTCACCAGTTCGGCAATGCACCTCTTCTTATATATGTCGACTCCATAGTAAGTCAGTTCCTGGGCAATGACCTGAAATTCCTTCACGCCCTTGCCGACGAGATATTCCACTTCGCCGAGAATGTCCTCCATCGTACGGCTCTTGTGTCGTCCTGTCATTATCGGGATGGCGCAGTAGGCACATTTCCTGTTACAGCCCTCACTGATTTTCAGATATGCGTAATGACCAGGAGTAGTGATATGGCGTTCAAATCCTTTCTGCTCCCGTGCAGCCGGTTTCTCACTGTCAGCACCCGCTACGGCATCAATCACGCCGTCCCAGTCGAACTTGCCGAAGAAACCATCCACCTGAGGAATCTCGAGACGGAGTTCCCTGAGGTATCTCTGCGAGAGGCATCCCATGACAAAGAGTTTCTGCAGTCTGCCCTCTTCCTTTGCCTGGGCAAACTCCAGTATCATGTTGATGGACTCTTCCTTGGCGTCCTGGATGAATCCACAGGTATTGATGACGGCAATGTCCCCCTTCGGAGTCTCGGCATCATGAGTGACGTCATATCCCAAGGCCTCGAGACGTGCCATCACCTTCTCGGAGTCAACGAGGTTCTTCGAGCAGCCAAGTGTGATAAGGTCGATAGTCTTCATCCGAACAGAGTGTCTACGAAGTCTTTTCTGTTGAAAGGCTGGAGGTCGAGCATACCCTCACCCAGACCGATATACTTTACCGGAACCTTGAACTGGTCACTGATTCCGATGACCACACCGCCCTTGGCCGTTCCGTCGAGCTTGGTGATTGCCATTGATGTGACGTCAGTAGCGGCAGTGAACTGCTTAGCCTGTTCGAATGCATTCTGACCGGTACTGCCGTCGAGCACGAGAAGCACCTCGTCAGGAGCCGTGTCGACCACCTTCTTCATCACGTTGCGAATCTTGGTGAGTTCGTTCATCAGTCCCACCTTATTGTGGAGTCGGCCTGCCGTGTCGATAATCACCACATCGGCACCATTTGCAACTGCATTGCTCACCGTATCGTAGGCCACGGATGCCGGGTCACTTCCCATCTGCTGCTTTACAACTGGCACACCTACCCTTTCTCCCCAGATGCACAGCTGTTCCACAGCCGCTGCACGGAATGTGTCGGCAGCACCGAGGACGACCTTGTATCCACTCTCCTTGAACTGATAGGCCAGCTTGCCGATAGTGGTAGTCTTTCCCACTCCGTTCACACCGACTACAAGGATGACGTATGGCTTGTGCCCCTCTGGAATCTGGAAGCCATCGGTATCTTCTGTATTATTCTCGGTAAGGAGTTTGGCGATTTCCTCCCTCAGAATCTGGTTGAGTTCAGCCGTACCGACATACTTGTCCCTGGCAACTCTCTCCTCGATATGTTCGATGATTTTGAGGGTCGTGTCCACACCTACATCGCTGGTCACAAGCACTTCCTCAAGGTTGTCGAGCACTTCCTCGTCAACCTTCGACTTGCCTGCCACGGCACGGCTTATCTTCTCGAACACCGTGCGTTTTGTAGTCTCGAGCCCCTTGTCAAGGTTCTCTTTCTTTTTCTCCTTACTGAATAATCCAAAAAATCCCATAAACCTATAATTATTTACTATTTACAATTTACAATTTACCATTTATTCACCATTTAGTCATTTTGCCATTTCGCTGACTATCGGCTTTGAGTATGGATAAATTTGCCAAATCGCCAAATAAATCGTAAATTGTAAATGGTAAATGGTAAATTTTCCTACACTAAGTCATTTTGCCATTTCGCTGACTATCGGCTTTGAGTATGGCTAAATTTGCCAAATCGCCAAATAAATCGTAAATCGTAAATGGTAAATGGTAAATTTTCCTACACTAAGTCCTATAATGAAAAAGTCCTCAGTTGAGAGGACTTAATCATTTATTTCTTAGCGTAAGCTGCAGCATCATCATTGAGAAGAACCTTCTCTTCGAAAACATAAGCACCAGTCTTTGGTGACTTAACCATCTTTATTACTTTTGTAAATGCGCGACCCTCTTTGTCGTGGAGAGAAGCGACCGCTTTCTTTGCCATATCTTACAGTTTTTTACTTAATCTCCTTGTGAATTGTCATTTTCTTAAGGATAGGGTTATACTTCTTAAGTTCCAGACGGTCTGGAGTGTTCTTACGGTTCTTTGTTGTGATGTAACGTGATGTTCCAGGAAGTCCGCTTTCCTTCATCTCTGTACATTCGAGAATCACCTGGATTCTATTACCTTTCTGTTTCTTAGCCATTGTTTAGTCCTCCTTAAAAAAATTAAGCAATAATCTGGATGTCTTTCCATTCACAATAGCCCTTTGCAACAGCCTGCTTGAGAGCTGCATCGAGACCAATGCGGTTGATGATACGAAGTCCGTGTGCACTGACTTTCAAAGCAATCCAACAATCTTCTTCTACATAGTAGAACTTCTTAACGAACAAGTTGACATTGAAACGTCTCTTTGTTCTGCGCAGTGAGTGTGATACATTATTACCAATCACTGCCTTCTTACCGGTAATTTGACAAATATTAGACATATCTTTTTCTTTTAATTTTCTGCTTTATTTCTTGTCGGGATTTTTAAACAGCGTGCAAAGGTAAGAATTTTTTTCGAACTGACAAAATTTTTTGTGCTGTTCGTCTACTTTTCTTTGCTGGATTACAACAAAATGCCCTTTTTCAGGACTTTTCACGCATCTTTTTCCCTGATTTCAGCAGGTATATAATAAATAATGGAATTAATATACCTGTTGACTGCACTTCCTAATTTTTGCAATAGCCGTCATGGTAAATCAGTTGTTTCTCGCAGAGTGCAACTCGAAGGCTTT
>CALELI010000109.1 GCA_937902455.1 uncultured Prevotellaceae bacterium
AGTATTATATGTCTGATTAATGTCTTCATTAATGTCTGATTAATATTTTAAAATATTTAAAAATACAAAGCGAAAGTTGAATTAGTTTAACCTTTAACCTATTCACTTTAATCTTTTGACTCCATTCTGGATGACGATGCCTTTGTAGTTGTCGGGAACGATGTGCCCCTGGAGGTCGTAGGCGGTGGAGTTCGCTTGTTTGCCGGACTTGTCCAGGTTGCTGACTGCATGGATGGATGTGGGGTCGTTGACTGTGATGTAGCAGGTGTCGGATAGCTGAGTTCCTGTCACGGCACCGTTTGTCCTGAACACGAACTGGTACTTGCCTACCTGGGTCGGTGTGCCGGTGATGACACACTCCTTGAGTACGGTGTCGAACTCGTAGTCCATTCCCTCGGGGGCCGTACGGTTGCCTACGGTTGTCTGGTCGGGAAGGATGGTCTTCATGAGGTAGATGGATGTGGCTCCTGATATGTGTGCACGTAGTGGCATTGTGAGTGAGTCGCCGAGGGTGACATTGATGTCCTTGCCGTTAGGATAGTCGATGGATGTCTTGAGGCTGTCGGGGAGGTAGTAGCCCAGATGTGGCGGCTGGTTGTAGCAGTTGTTCTGCCATGCAATCCCCATCCGGTAGACATGATCCGACATGAGGGTAGGGAAGCGCATCGTGGTGGCGATGGTTGACGACATGATATAGAGGTTGTTGTCGTCGTGGAGTATGAGTTCCTCTCTCCAGTCGCCGAAGAGGTCTGCACTGAGGTTAGGGGTGTTCTTTGAGCCGTTGCATGCTGAACCGCGACCGTTGTGAGACATTGTCGAGCCACTTCCAGTGGTGATGTTTCCACCGTCGAGCAGTTCGTCCTGTACGTCTCCGTTCCAGTAGATACGGAAGTTCTGGGAGTAGCCCTTTCCTCCGCATGCCTTGCCCTTTGCGTTGTAGGCACTGCTGCCTGCACCCGACCAGAACTCCATTCCTCTGCTGTTGGCATAGATGTCGGCCGCAACTCCGCGTCCGGTGTCCTTCGTGTGGTCGAGATGGAAGAGTTTCTCGCCGGTCTTGGCATCGTAGCAGCTCATTCCGTATGGGGAACTCTCATGAACCACGAATACTTCCAGTCCAGGACGGTCGGGGTCGATGTCGGCAAGGTGCATGGCATCTCCGTGAGCCATTCCCGTGGCGTAGAGGAGTCTTCCGTTGTGGTCGATGGTTGAGGCGCCGAGGAGTATCTCGTCTTTTCCGTCTCCGTCGACATCACCTACTGAAAGGTTGTGGTTTCCGTTGCCGTATGCCGTGGCGGAGGAACCACGTCCGAAAGTCTTCTTGGAATTGGTGTAGTTCTGTGCGGCCGCTGTACCCTTCTTCACGGAATACTGTGAGTTGGATGAACTGTGGTGGAGCCACTTTGTCGACAGTTTCTCTCCGTCGAAGTCCACTGCCCAGACGAAACAGCGGGTGTAGTAGCCACGGATCATCACGGCACTCGGGTTCTTGTCGAAACCATCGAGGTATGCCACACATGCGAGGTATCTGTCGCATCTGTTGCCGTAGTCGTCGCCCCAGTAACTCTTTGCTGGCATGTTCGGTGCACTACCCACGCCTCCTGCACGGTTGGGGTTATAGAATACGGTGTGTACTGCCTTGCCTGTAGGACCGTCGAAGACTGTGAGGTATTCAGGTCCTGAGAGGATGTATCCGCTGCCGTTGGTATAGTCTTTCTTGTTGTCTGTGTTCTTTATTGCAGTCTCGGTAGCCACGGCGGTCACGTAGTTGCCCTCTGCATCCTTGCTGCCGGGGGCTGTCTTGCATATCAGTTCTGCCTTTCCGTCACCGTTGAAGTCGTACACCATGAACTGGGTGTAGTGGGCTCCCGTGCGGATATTCTGGCCCAGGTTCAGCCGCCACAGTTTCGTGCCGTCGAGCTTGTAGCAGTCGAGTATGCAGGGACCGGTATATCCACTCTGCGAATTGTCCTTGGCTGTCGAAGGATCCCATTTCACGATGATTTCGTACTGTCCGTCACCGTCTACATCGGCTGTGCTGCAGTCGGAAGGGGTGTAGGAGTAGGATGCTCCGTGGAAGCTGCCGCTGCCCGGGCGTTCCAGTGCCAGTTGCAGGTACTTGTTCTGCCATGGCTTGATGTGGTCGGTGGTGTCAACGGGTATGCCCCTGTACTTTGTCACAATCTGATAGTCCGATGTCTTCTTGCCCTGGGTGTCCTGATAACTTGTGACGGTGTTGAGATTGGTCTTTACCTCCTTGCCGTCGCGAAGGATGTCGAAGGTGGTGTAGGAGTCGTCGGAAGGCAGCATCCTCCAGCTTATGAACATTCCGGTGCTGCTGGGGATAGCCACAGGTGCCCTGTCGGCAAACTCTGATGGTAATACCTGTGCATCTGCCATGCATGCACAACCGAGGACTGATGTCAGAAACAGGATTCTGTGAAGAATGGTTGTCATAATATAGTTATTTAAGTTTCTCAAGTTTGTATGCTATTGATTTACATTATTTTATTTCAACATTCATTTTATTTTAACATTAATCAAACATTAATCTGAACGTTAATCAGACATTAATATTTTTATTAAAGACCGATTATTATTCTTTATGCAATCAAATGTTAAGAGTATTATATGTCTGATTAATGTCTTCATTAATGTCTGATTAATGTTTTAAAATATTTAAAAATACAAAGCGAAAGTTGAATATAGTTATTTGAATTATTTTTGCAAAGATAGCAACTTTTAGGTTAATTCCCAAAAAGTTTATATGGCATTTGATAGTCAAATCCTTTTGAAAGTTGTCTTTTTCTACGCAAAACAATGTTTTTGTAGTATCAGACGTTGCCATATTATATATTATAGGTATATTTGCAGTCATAAACAACAATCAGAAAAAACTTCATTATGAAAAAGAGTCTTAACAATCGTGTTTTTCGTGAATTGAGTGCGTTGTGTGTAGCCGTCATGATGTCGTCAACGGTTTCTGCACAGCCGAAGTTGATGCTTGGCCCTAATTCTCCGGTTGGAGTGGGGAAGGGAATCTTCCCGGGCAGAGTGGTGTGGGTACATAATCCCGGAGTATCCAACTGGGACGGGACTACCGGCCGCTGGTATGAGGAACGGTGGAACGACCAGAAGAAGGCCGACGAGATGATCCGCGAGTCGCTGACGGCTCTTACGAAGGAGAAGAACGTGAAGAAGGCATGGAATGCCCTGTTCGTTCATTTCAACAAGACGCATGGCAGGGGAGAGAAGGGTTATGATAAGGGTGAGAAGATTGCCATCAAACTCAATATGAACAACACTGAGGGATATGAGGACAACGAACAGCTCAACAGTTCTCCTTACATCACACTTGCCTTGCTGACTTCGCTTGTAAAGGACGGGAAGGTGCGTCAGGAGGACATAACCCTCTGCGAGCCGAGCCGTTATCTCACCAATGCGCTGTATCTCCGTTGCAAGAAAGCCTTCCCGAGAATCCATTATGTAGATAATGTAGGCGGTGAAGGCAGAGAGAAGGCAGACTACTATGAGAATGCCATTCCTTACACCTCCGAGAAGGGCGAGAAGTCAAAGGGACTTGCAAAGTGTATCGTTGACGCAGACTACCTCATCAACAGTGCCTTGCTGAAGATTCACAAGGGGCCCGGAGTCACCCTTACCGGCAAGAACTGGTATGGTGCCACGAGCATCGACAAGGAGTGGAGAAAGAACTCCCACAACAGTGTGAGTCAGGACAAGAAGAACGGCAATCCGAAATACAGCAGTTTCGTGGATTTCATCGGTCATAAGGACTTGGGACAGAAAACCATGCTCTATCTCATTGACGGTACTTACGGTTCCCGCGACGTGAACGGTGCTCCGTCTCCTAAATGGGAGAAGGCTCCGTTCGGTGGTGACTGGGCATGCAGCATCCTTGTGTCTCAGGATCCTCTTGCGGTCGACGCAGTAGGACTTGACCTGCTTGCCGGAGAGTGGCCGGAAGTGGGGAGCCTGAACTATTGCGACAGTTACCTGCTTGAGGCAGCGTCCATTCCGACTCCTCCAAGCAAGACGCAGTACGACCCTGAGCGCGACGGCACTCCACTCACCGAACCGTTGGGACTTCTCGAACACTGGAATAACCCTCAGGAGAGGAAATACACAAAACTGGATCTTGAATATGTAAAGTTAGGGAAATAGGAAATTAGGAAAATTTACAAATTTACCATTTACCATTTACCATTTACAATTTATTTGGCGATTTGGTAATTTGGACATACTCAAAAGCCGATAGTCAGTGAAATGGAAAATTTACCATTTACCATTTACCATTTACCATTTATTTGGCGATTTGGTAATTTGGACATACTTAAAGCTTACAGGAAATGCAAA
>CALELI010000110.1 GCA_937902455.1 uncultured Prevotellaceae bacterium
AAGATAACTATCTTTCGCCTGTAAGATAACTATCTTTCAGATACAGCATCAGTACTAATCGGATTAAGCTTCCAAAATAATGCGAGTAAACACCCACTCAAAGACGAGCAGTAGACCCCACCAAACCACCCTCTCCGGCTCTCCCGTTATCGGGCGAGAGCAATCCTTTCAAGGGGAGGAACAAGTTCCTGAGCCTGTTGGTACCGAGTTCCTCCCCTAAAGCGGGGAGGTTAGGAAGGGTCTACTTTTGGGGGCATGCCACTCGTGACGATACACCGGGTTTTGCATGTGAGCCGTTTATTTTTGTTAAAAAACATATATAAAACCTTAAAATGTGTCGTTGTTATAAAATTATTTCCTATATTTGCAGCAGAAAATTTTGAATACAGTAATTAACTATTAGTAATTAAGGCTTATGAAAAAGATTTATTTCGCATTGATGGCAGCTGTCGTGGCTATGTCATTCAGTTCTTGCTCAAGCAAGAAGGAACTTCTCAGTTGTCAGGAGGAGAACAAGTCTCTCATGACTAACTGGCAGGGTACGAAGGAGGATCTCGCAGCAGCAAAGGCTCAGATCAGTGGCTTGAACTCACAGATTTCAGGTCTCAATGCCCAGCTCAAGGCTCAGGAAAAGACAAACGCAGAAATCCAGCGTGCTCTCGACAAGAGTCTGTCAACCGGTACAATGTCGAATGCAAATATTGCAAAACTCGTTGAGCAGATTGGCACATCAAACCAGTACATCCGTTACCTTACTGAAATGAAGAGCAAGTCGGATTCCCTCAACCTTATCCTTACCAACAACCTCACCCGTTCTCTCAGCCGTGAGGAATTGAAGGAAGTAGATATTCAGGTACTCAAGGGTGTTGTCTATATCTCACTTGCAGACAACATGCTCTACAAGTCGGGCAGTTATGAGATCAACAGCCGTGCCCGCGAGACTCTCGGCAAGATTGCCAAGATCATAACTGACTACAAGGACTATGACGTGCTCGTGGAAGGTAACACGGACACTGTGCCTATCTCCAAGACTAACATCCGCAACAACTGGGACCTCTCCTGTCTGCGTGCATCAAGCGTAGTACAGTATCTCCAGGAGAACTTCGGTGTCAACCCAAGTCGTCTGACTGCCGGTGGACGTGGTGAATACAACCCGGTAGCAGACAATGACTCAGAGGTTGGTCGTCAGCGCAACCGCCGTACTCAGATTATCGTTACTCCAAGACTCGACCAGTTCATGGAACTGATTGAACAGTCTCCGAACCAGTAACCTGACCACTGACACTAAAAAAATCCAGCATGCGAACTGACGTATGCTGGATTTTCTATTTTGGAAGCCCCCTACTGAGGGGTCCTTATTGTGGTTCTTGCTCCAGGTGGAGATTGGTGACTGTGCTGCGGAACTTGCCTGTGTGGGCAAGTGGGAACACGAGGGTAGGGACAACTGCCATCTGGGACTTACGCTGTGGACCGATGTATATCCAGTGGCGCTCCTGGGTGCTCACTTCACCATCGAGGGTGAGACGGGTGTAGGTGTCGGTGCCTTCGACCTTGATGGTGTGATGACCTGGAGTGAGGGTCTTCCCGAATGTGAAGAGATGTCCCTCGCGGCTGTATCCGATTTCTCCGTGAACTGGGTCAGAGAGATAGAAGTTGGAGATGTCGTCTGTGAAGAGTTTTGTTCCGAGTTCTTCCTGCTGATAGTCTATCTCGAATGAAATAGTGTAGTTATATCCTATCCTCTTTATCTTATTGTCCTTGCCTGGGAGTACTTTCCCGATGGTGAACTGCTTTTCTCCCTTGGGCAGTCTTGCCAGACGGTTTGCATCCGGACCTTCTCCGATTTTCTTCCTGAGTGCATCGAACTGCTTGTAATCGAGTGTGACGTTGCCTGCGCTCCAGCATTTTGCTGCTATTGTCTGCAGGGCTGGGAAGAGTCGCTGGTGAATGTCGTCGACAGTGATTCCGTTTCCACAATGGTCGTTCCATACGGCAAACATTCCTCCTTCGATACATGGATCTCCTTCATCGAAACGGGCACCGCTCATCTGTGCCGGTGTCCACTGGTTGTAGAGGAACTGGCAGTTAAGATAGTCATAATAGTAGCCAGCAGCTGGTACTATGTAGACATATCCGTCGGGGATGCTCACTAACTGGTATCCAAGATTCTTCATGTCCAGTGGCTTGGCATATCCACCCGACCAACTGCTCATAAGTACATTCTCGGCCTTGACGGGAGTGACACCCTTTGCGTGAGTGAGAGACCCCCAGAGCATGGCCTGCTTGCCATAGGATTCCACAAGACGGATGTAATGGTCGGTGAACCGGCGGAATTCCTCAACGATGGTGCTGTCGCGATTGCTGTATTCGTCAGTTCCTATGTTGACCCTGTGTCCTCTGAATACAGGGTTGTCGCCTTCGAGGTATTCACGGAAGAGTCCGTCGACGAACGGGTAGACTTTCTCTGGCTTGCGCAGGTCGAGATGGTCCATGCCGAACTCGTCGCTTCCCAGTTCCGGATCGTAGTGGGTGAAGGCAAGGCAATGTGCTGGCACGTCTATCTCGGGAATGATTTCGACTCCTACTTTCTCGGCGTGCTTCTGGAGTTCTATGAATTCTGCCTTGGTGTAGAATCCGTCGGTGGATGTGAGACCTGGATAGGTGTCACACTGAAGACGGAATGCTGCATAGGTCTTGTTCCAGTCGTTGCCGAAATACTGACGGAACCCGTTATCGTTGAGATGAATCTGGAGTGTGTTCATCTTGTAATATGCCAGTACGTCGACCAGTTCATGCAGATATGAAATAGGTATGTACTTTCGTCCGCAGTCAATCATGAATCCCCTGAGTGCATAGGCTGGCTTGTCGGTAATGTTGCCACAAGGTATGCCGGGACCTTGCTCAAGGATTTGCAGGAGTGTCTGGCGGGCATAGAATAGCCCTTTTTCAGTCGGGGCGGTGGCACTCACCTTGTCCGACGTGATGCTTATTGCGTAACCTTCGTCACCGAGTTCCTTGTCGTTGGTGATCGTGAACGAGATGCGAGGGTCGGATAGTCCGTTCTCTGGTGTAAATGTTGATTCACCGGGAGTGAATCTCATTACTTCCGGAATGGTTGCCGGACGCTGTGCATAGGCGGAATGTGAATGAACAAGAATCAGGAGAATGATGATTCCGGTTAAATGCTTCAGGAGTGGTCTGTAATTCATGATTGATGATTGATGTTTTTTCGTTTTCGTTTTCGTTATCGTTATCGTTACTTCTGTTTCTCTAACTTAATTGCAAATCCACCTGCTGATGAAAGATGAATCTGTGGAAGCTTCGTAGCGCGTGTTGCCGTGAAACTTGTCTGCTGCCAGTCTGTTGCCACGTGGTCTGCATTAGGGCCGTCATAGAACATGGTTGCCTTGAAAGTCCCGTTTTCAGGAAGGAACGAGAAGTCCAATGCTATGTCTCGAGAATCCCAGTTGGTCTCTCCGCCAACATAGTAATTCCCATTCTTGTCGGAACGGAGCACTACGATGTATTCACCCATCTTGCCGTCAATACACCTGAGCGAGTTGTAACTTGCTGGCAGCGAGGCGAGGAATGACGTACATTCAGGTTCCTTCTCGTAAGCAGAAGGACTGTCGGCAAACATTGTAAGTGGTGAGTCGTGGACGATATAGTGTGCCATCTGATGGCAACGTGTTCCCATTGTCATTGGATTGTTGTTGACTGGCTGGAAGTCAGCCTTTGTCGCGTTGCGCATTCCTCCAGGGGTGAAGTCAACAGGACCAGCCTGCCCACGGATGAACGGGAATGTAACATCATAGAGTGGCATGTCCTTTGACGGCTCGCTGTTGTCGCGAGAACGAGTGGTCCACTTTACTTCTTCCATTCCAAACACAGCCTCGAAGTTAAGCACGTTAGGATATGTAGTGTTCAGTCCTGCCGGAGAATAGATTCCGTGATAGTCAAGTACAAGGTGATGACGGGCGCACATGTCGGCAATGCGATAGGTCATTTCCACTGCTGTCTGGTCGTTGCGGTCCATGAAATCCACCTTGAATCCCTTTATGCCCATGCTGGAATACTTCTCACATGCGTCCTGCAAATGTTCGTCGAGTACGTTGAATACACACCAGAGGATGATTCCGACATTCTTCTGCTTGCCGTAGGAGATGAGTTCGGTAAGGTTGATGTCAGGAATGGGATTCATTATGTCGCCCGACTTTGGCTCGTACCAGCCTTCGTCGAGGATGATGTATTCAAGATGATTACGGCTGGCAAAGTCAATGTAGTACTTATATGTCTGTGTGTTGATGCCTGCCTTGAATGGTACTCCCTGAAGTCCCCAGTCATTCCACCAGTCCCATGCCACACGTCCGGGACGAATCCAGCTTGTATCGGCAATCCTGGACGGTTCGGCTAATCGGCTCACAATGTCGATTGACGGCATGTCGGTGTCCTTTTCTGCTATGGAAAGAACACGCCATGGGAATGTCCGTGGTCCTTTGCACCGTGCAAGGTAGTTCTCCGTGTCCTTGACGTAGGTCATGTGGCGCCAGTTGTAGTACTCCATGGTACGTGGATATTTTGCGAAGGAGGCCTTCAGCATCGTACCTTCTGCCGAGATGAACATGCCTGGATATGAGTCAAGGTCACTTTCGAGCAGCGTTACCTTTGCGGAACCACAGTCTACAGTTGCCGGAAGGAATGCAAGGAGAGAGCCTTGACGTGAAATCGGTGCCACGTCGAATGTGGCCTGAAATGCCATTGCTTCAGGTTTCTGACGATTCGTAGAGTGGGGGAGGTAGGATGTGTAGTCACCTGGGAAGGTGAAGTCTGCCTTCTCGGATTCCACGATATAATCTCCTTTTAACTTTGATACATAACGATACGCTACGCCATCATCAAAAGCCCTGACTTCGATGTTGATGCCTTTGCCGAATGGGATTGTACGGCCATTCTGTGAGATGACAATATCGACAGGAATGCTCAGCAGGGCATTACCGTCGCGGGTGACTGTGATATTCTTGTCGGAATATCCGATTTTGTTCCTGCCGTCTGGAGAGACTGATTCGATGGTCTTGGCCGATGCGTTAACCGAGAATATCAATCCGCATACAAGAACTGCGATGCTTATGTTCGGTTTCATTATAACGAGATTCTGATTTTGTATGGATAATATGCCTTTTCCTCACCTTGTCCCTGTTCGCCTCTGCGTGGACGACGGAATGACTCTGCCTTGTATTCCTTAGTCGGGCATCCCACTACAACCAGATAGAGTTTCTTTATGTTACCTGGATTTTTCCATGTGAGACGGTTCTTTGACTTCGACTGAGCAGGAAGATATGTCGGATTGTTGTCGTTGTCAACAGCAACCAGTCCGTATCTGTATCCGATATTCTCCTTGTCTGAAAGTGCCTGGAAGTCAACCTTCACGGCCTTGCCTTCTGCGGGGAGAGTGATTTCGTCAACATTGAAACCATAAGTCTGAGGAATTTCCTCGTCCTTTGGCTTCAGCCATCCGTTTCCTGCATCAATGAGGTCTGTCTTCATCTCGCACGCATATCGTACACTACTGTTTCGTTTTGAAGGAAAATCGAAAGTGATGAGTCGGCTGTAGTTGTCAAGCATCTCATTGCCTTCTTCCTCGAGCGACACTTTGTACATCCTCATATAGGCCTGCAAGACATCTTCTCCACGGCGTGCCTGGCGGAAGATGTCAGCCATGACCGTGAGTCCACGTTTCATGCTCCAGTATTCAAGGACGTAAGGTGAGTGATAGATGTTCTCTCCGTTGAGGAAATTAAGGTGGATAAGTTTCTTGAATGCTTCCCAGTGGTAGTTCTCATCTGTGGTCCATTCTGGATTGACGTTCCACAGCTGCCACTGCGAGCACATCTCCATTACTGCGCCGCCACCGCCGCCGCCATTCTGGCCGTCGCATGAAATCTGACTCTGGAAGGAGTGCCCAAGTTCGTGAGCGATACAGTTGAGCTTCTTATCCTGGACACGGTTTGGAGCAATCCAGAGTGCACCTATCGCATCATCATAACTACCTCCATAAGCGGTGCCCTCAAGGGAGTAATTGAGCATTACCATCATACGGTATTTGTCGGCTTTGCTGCCAGGAAGGGTAAATTTCATCATGTCGCGATAAACCTGATAGAAGTACTCCACTCTGCCGAGCAGGTTATCAATGTCAACTGTCATTTTATGTCCGTCAAGGTCTGGTGCCTTTGAGAGGTCATCGCCGAAGCCTTTCTCCCAGAAGCACACTACATTAGGAGTATATGCCATCCTGTAATAACTCCATTGTGAATCCTTATTCGTGAAGTCGTTATTACGCAGTTCCTCTGGGATATATATTTCTTTTCCTGGAGGTGGTAACTGAGCAAAGCTCAGAGTGAAAAGTGAAGAGTGAAAAGTGAAGAGCAGTGATAAGGTAATCACCTTGATAATAAGTTTCTTTTTCATAATTGTTAAGTTGTGTAAGTTAGTGTTATAGAATTTTATAGGTTATATTGTTAGTCGTTATGATATCATTTGCCTTGAACTCGGTCGGGTTGGTTATTGATGAAGAATGAAGTATTCCTGTGAGGATTGAGTTGTTGTTGAATGGCTTGTCGAGTGCTATGTTTGTGTCATTATATGTAATCTGTAACAGATTATCGATTATAGAGATTCTTCCCTCTGTACTCAGGTCTCGTTTCTCCCTTGTGAAAGGATCCAGCGAAATTCCAATAGGGCCTTCTACGGATGACAGGACTTCGCAATCTTTCAGTGCTGTCACTTTGTCTTTATAGACCACTCTGTCACGAGTGACTTTCAGGTTGAAGTCAATAGAGATGTTATCGTCATCAGCGAGCAGGCGCCCCTGGAGGATAAGTGATTTTCCTGACAATTTATATGTCGGTTCTCCATCGAGCCTTGCATTGACTTTATGGCCCTTAATTTCATACCATCCGAATATGTTTCCTGTATTGTTTCGACGGAATGGTACAACAAGGTTGTTATTGTCAGCAGAAACTGGAGCAAAGTATCCCGTGTAGCTCTTCAGTCCTTCGCTCCAGCACAGACAGAACAACTGCTTGTCGGACAAGAACCTAAACACTTTCTGGCACGGGAATTGTTTTGCGCCTTTATATCTACGAAGGAAATCCTCCCACTTTGTAGGCGTGATATCTGTAGTAGGGAGGAGTTCGTGCATGAGTAACGTCATAAGTACCCTGTGAGCCTGGACTCCCATTCTCCGTGCGCCTACGTCGGGGCGTAAGAGCCATGAACCATCATTAGTAGCCTGCTGACGTTTCTGAATCTGTTGCAGGCATGCTTCTTCGAGCATGAGCGCATCAGGGTCCCTGAGGAAACATGCCATTGTTGTGTACGATGTCACCTGGTCATAAAGAAACAGACTCCAGTCGTTTCCGTTTGGCATTGCCAGTTCTCCGTCTGGAAGGGCTAACCATTTCAGAACATTGTCCATCACTTTCTGGTTGTTGTGCATCAGAGCATTTGTCTTCCATCGTTCCTTACCATGAAGACGGGTCTGGAATAACTCGAGCGCAAGTGCTGATTCGCCCAGTTCCTGCATTACCACATTCTGATAACTGGTGTGAAAATAGTTGTGGTTCTGTAGCGTATAGTCTTGATAAAGGTTTGAGCCTACAAATAATTGTGCAACAGTCTTGTTGTCGTATTCAGGGTCGATGACAGTATTGTCGTACTTGTCATCAGGATGTGAATAGCAGTTGATAGCAAACTCCCTCAGACGCTCGAACCACTTTGGCGCGAGTGGGTCATCGGGATAGAGACCAAGTGTTGCTGCAAGGATATTTGTCTCCCATCCATTTTCTTCTGCCTTCGTGTCACCTTCATACTGAGTAGGAATATCGCGCTGGAGTTCGTAATCGCATTCAGCCTTTAATACATTATATATATATTGCTTGTCGTCACTTGTCAGGTTGTCCCACTGGAAATAGGCAGAGAATGCAAGTGAGAATGCCCATAATGAGGATTCCCAGACATGATCAGTGTTGCTTACAGACCCCCAGTAACGGCCGTCAGTACAGGTTTGCAGTTTATTTGCCTTATGAGTAGAGTAGGCGTATCGAAGGGATTTGAGCGCAATGTCGCTTTTGCCGAGATATGCGGCAATCATTGACAAGTCTGTATTTGTGCGGACTCCTCTTTCGTCACTTGCCCCTGAATGCTCTCCGTTAAAATACTGGCCGGAGAAATCATTCTCGAGCCATGTGGCGAACCTTGTCAGCATCTGTTGTTCCGTTCTGGAGGATGCAAATCCGTTACAGCAAATCAGACAAAGCCAGCAGATGGTATATATATGTCTGGCTGTCATTCTAATTCGGGATGACAGGAATAATCTTACCATCTTTGTCGAACTTCATTCGGTCAATACAAACCTCACGATGCCATCCACCATCACGTTTTACATATTTCTTGTTGATGCGGTGGTAGACTATGTACCATTTGTCCTTGCCGTTAACCTGAAGTACTGAGTTGTGGGCCGGTCCATAGATTTCTTTGTCCGGACGCTGCTGAAGTACTATTGGCTGATCTGCCACCTTGATTGGGCCGAGTGGGCTGTCACTTGTTCCGTAGGCAACATGATAGTTCGGACTACCAGTGTCGTCAACACTCCAGAGAAAATAGTAGATTCCTTTTCTGTAGAACACATAAGTACCTTCACGGAATGCATAGTCTTTCAGTGTACCGCCTCTTGGAGTGAGATTGACTATTGTCTCTTTCTTCACTGAAAGCATATCGTCATTGAGTTCTGCTCCTGCCATGAATCCGTTTCCCCAGTATAGAAAATGCTTGCCAGTCTTGGGGTCGGTAAATACATCGACATCGATAGCCTGTCCGCCGGTATGTGCAGGACGGTCATCGTCGGTGATAATTGGAGTTGGCAGGGCCGTGAATGGTCCTGTCGGAGAGTCGGATGTTGCAACGCTTATTTCCTTTCTGCGGGTTGTTGGATTGTTTGCGCTGAAATAGAAGTAATATTTATAAGAACCATCGTCTTGCTTGACTTCTTCAATACAAGGAGCCCAGGCATTCCCATTTGCCCAAGGCACCTGATTGGATTTTACGTCAAGCATTACTCCTTCGTTTTCCCATTTTTTCAGGTTCTTCGACGAGAATACCTGGAAATACCAGCCGCCCCAACCTGGCTGACCATCGGTTGTGGAATAAATGTAGAACTTGCCAGTCTTACTTGAATGAAGAACTTCTGGGTCTGCATGGTACTCAGGAAGAATAGGATTCTGTGCATTTGCAGCTACATTAAGGCATGTAAGTGTCGAGATTAATAATAGTCGGTTAATTAGGTTCATAAGAGTTTATTTTTTAGTTTTGGTAATATCTTTCAGGTAGATAAGCTTTACGCATATTGTCTGGTTTGCAGACCGTCCGAAATAGCCTTTCTTGCTATTGTCGAATATATCTCCCAGTCCATAGTAATAGCGTGCTGACAGTATGAAGTGGCCAATGGCGCTCGAATGCTCCAGACCTAGTCCTGCTGTGATTCCATAATCGAACTTGTTGTCGATATCCATTCCGTACTGCCTTGTTACATTGTTGGGACGGTGGTCCATCATGAACGGCTCGCTTTTGTGTTCTGTGTACCCCAGACAATATCCGAACTGTGGACCTGCCTCAAACAGGAATTTGCATCCTTTCTCTTCCTTTCCCCATCCCAGTTGCATGAGGAGTGGCATCTGGATGTACGGAATAGTCCTGTTGTAGGTGTCATTGGATTCCTCAATGTCTTCTTTCCAGCCTAAGGTGGTGTAGTTGAGTTCCACCTGCAGTCCGCAGATGCAGGTGAAGTATTTCTCGGAGATGTACCGTCCCGTCAGTCCGAATGTAGTTCCGAATTGCTGTCCTTGCTTTATCGACGGCTGAAAACTCATGCTGTTCAGAACACCACCAAAATTTCCTCCGATGGCAAAGTTCGTACGCTTTTCCCCGACTTGGGCATGCAGAGTAATCGTAGCCATGCACATGAGGATTAAGGCACAGAGGCATGTGAGTTTTGTATGTAACCTGCTTGATTTCAATGAGTGCTCGTTTGTGGTTTTGGACATTCTATAATTGTTCGACGTTGACACTTCCATTCGTGTTGTACGTTACTTTCATCAGAGCGTTGTTTATATATCCGCTTGCAGGGTTCTTCTTCACGAATCTCATTGGATTTTGCATTGCCTTGCTCCTAAGAGAGGTAATCTTGTCGAAGAATTTGTTTCCCTGTTCGTAGAAGTTCTGGATAAAGTATGCACCTACGTCATATCCCAACATACCATATCTTGGATAGGTATTGAACTGATCCCTGCTGAACTGATTATGGAAACGATTGTTGAAGTTGACTACTTGACTTGCGTCTGGATTGTGGTAGAATGCAGTGAAGTACGTGCAGTGGTATGTTGCGAATTTAGTTTTGTATTTTGAAGCGAAGGTCTGCCAGTCGGTGTATCCGTAGAGTGTGATTTTCTCTGCCGAGATAGGGAGAACCTCAAGTTTTGCGCAGATTTGTTCGAATCCATTCTGGGTGCTTGAAAGTGGAATAACTACGTTCTGCTTGTTTGGCAGAAGCACCTTTGAGTCTGGTGTCAGTTCATCAACGATGATATTCCTGTATGTGATACCTTGTTTGTCGAGGTATCTGCGCATTTGTACGGCTTTTGCCATTTCGTTGTCCTCGTCACCCATTGCGACAAAGACGATGTTGGATTTGCGGTACAGTCTTGAAAACTCTTCAAACACCCTGTCGTAACGATAGTCCAGTTTTGTATTCACCTGAAATATATAAGGCGCATTGTTCACGATGTTGTCTTGCGATGAAAAAGGCACAACGAGTACCGCCTTGTTCGACTGGCAGAAACGTGAGAGCAGCGACAGGTTGGAAGTCTCTTTCGGTCCGACGATAATGTCGAGTTCCTTCATCTCGGGACGTTGCAGGATTTTGCTCAGGTCTGCTTCATCGTAGGAATAGACACTTGTGGCAATACCTTTCTTCTTCATGTCCTGAACGGAAAGGAGGAACCCTTCGTAGAAGTCAATCATCGTACAAGCCTCCTTTGTCTTTTCACTCTTGTCGAGTGCGAATGGCAGGAAGACTGCAATTTTCACTTCGGACGGCATGATTACGGTCGGTTGCGGCCGCATGGCATCTTTTTCCCGGGTGGAATAAGGAACGCAGATCTCCATATTCTTCTTCAACTTCTTGTCGGCAAGAACTGGATTGGCACTTACGAGTTCGTCAACTGTCAGGCCGAATTGCCTGGATATGCTGTAAAGAGTTTCCTTCTTCTTCACCTTGTATGTCTGTTTGCAGTCTGGTATCTTGACCTCTATGGTTGGGATGCGTATCTGCTGGCCTATCTGGTATGTCTCGCCCAACTGAGGATTTGCTGTCCGGATTTCATCAACACTGGTGCCATACGATTTGCGAGGCTGTAAAGGGTTTCGCCTGCCTGAATCACATGATCTTTGTAAACAACCTCTTGGGCATTTACTACCATAAAAGATAGTAAAAAACAGGCCCAAAACACAATTTGTCGTTTCATTTCTTCGTTAAATATAATAATAAAAATATTTTCAAAAGGCAAAGTTAGTGAAAATTCAACACATTTTAGTAAATTTGCAGAAAAATTATCGATATGGGTAAAAATATAATTAATATCTTGGCGTTTGTACTCGTGCTTTTTCCTCTGGATATAAGCGCGAACGACGGGGAGCCTATAAATCCGACAATATATTACGAAACTCTTGACTCGCTTATAAATCCGATAATTTATTGCGAATATGTGGATTCGACGGGCTCCATCAAGTCTGACAGCGTGAAAATGGGTGCTTCAGTCACATGCGAGGCTCCGGTCGAAGTGTATTGTTTTGCAAATCCGAATGAGAAGAATGTCGTTTCTGCCAAGTATGAGTGGATACTCTATAACAAGGCTGGCGACTACAACTCTTCATTGATTGACCGTTTTACGGAGGACATGACTTACACAATAAGGGACAAAGGGTCTTATGTGGTAAAACTAATCTATTTCATTATGGGTAAGGATGGTTACACCTATGAGGGTGAAACTGATTCTGTGATGATAGGCATAAAGGATTCCGAGCTTGACTGTCCTGATGGATTCTCGCCAAACGGTGATGGAACAAATGACATATTCAGAATGACAAAACTCCAGTCTATAGTAGAACTTGAAGGAGAAATCTACAATCGCTGGGGACAAGTCCTGCACACATTCAACCTTGAGAACATTTCTAAGGGCTGGGACGGATATTACAAAGGCAAGGTCGTGAAGGATGGTGCGTACATTCTCCGCATTCATGCAAAGGGTAGTGAAGGTAAAGAGTATAATATAAGAAAGGTGATTAATGTCCTCAAAGGTTATAGAAACAAAGAAGACGAATAACATAGATGTTTATGGTGCAAGGGTCAACAACCTGAAAAATGTTGATGTATCCATTCCGCGTAATAGTCTTACTGTCATTACAGGACTTAGTGGAAGTGGCAAGTCAAGCCTTGCTTTCGATACAATATATGCAGAAGGTCAGCGACGCTATATTGAGACATTCTCTGCCTATGTCAGAAATTTCCTCGGTGGTATTCAACGTCCAGAAGTCGACAAAATTACAGGTTTAAGTCCTGTAATCAGTATTGAGCAGAAGACAACCTCAAAAAATCCACGTTCTACCGTCGGTACAGTCACTGAAATCTATGACTATCTGAGATTGCTGTACGCAAGGGCTGCTGTTGCATATAGTTATGTCACTGGTGAGAAGATGATAAAATATACAGATGAGCAGATTCTTGAACTCATTCTGGATTCCTATAAAGGTAAGAAAATCTGTATACTGTCTCCACTTGTACGTAGCCGCAAGGGACACTATCGTGAACTTTTTGACAACGTACTTCGCAAAGGCTATCTTCATGTCCGAATCGACGGTGAGATAAAGGATTTGGTTGCTGGAATGAAGGTGGACAGATACAAGAACCACGACATAGAAGTGGTCATAGACAGAGTTCTCGTCAATGAAAAAGATTCGGAGAGATTGAAGAAAAGTGTGAGTAAAGCCATGCAAATGGGAAACGGACTTATCATGATTCTGGATGCTACGACTAATGAACTGAAATACTATTCCCGTCGGTTGATGTGTCCTACATCCGGCATTTGCTACCACGACCCAGCTCCGCATAATTTCTCCTTTAATTCTCCGCTGGGAGCATGTCCTTGCTGTAATGGTCTGGGATATGTCAGTATGATTGATGTGGATAAGATAATCCCCAATCCAACTCTGTCCGTTCATGACGGAGCGCTTGCTCCACTTGGAAAATTTCGAAATACAATGATTTTCTGGCAGATTAATGCTTTGCTGGAAAATCATGGCTATGACTTAAGGACTCCGTTATCAGAAATGACGTCGGAGGTTATCCACGAATTAATATATGGCTGTCAAGACAGGATTTGCATCAAAGGCAAGAATATCGGACAGATAAACGATTTCTACACTAATTACGAGGGTATAGGTCGGTATATCCGCCAGTTGAAGGATATGGAACAATCCTCGCAAGTTCAGAAATGGGCCGAATCATTTGATACTATTACAGAGTGTCCTGAATGTCATGGCGCACGTCTTAACCAAGAGGCCTTGCATTATTTTATTGCGGACAAGAATATCAGTCAACTGGCTTCTATGGATATTTTGGAACTTTATACATGGATGCAAGACGTAAACGAAAAGTTGACGTCCACTCAGCAGAAGATAGCCGATGAGATAATAAAGGAGATACAGAATCGCCTCAGTTTCCTTCTCGATGTTGGACTCGATTATCTGTCACTCAACAGGGCTACTGCATCTCTTTCGGGTGGAGAAGCTCAGCGTATCAGACTTGCTACCCAGATTGGCTCCGGCCTTGTGGGTGTTACATATATCCTCGATGAGCCTAGTATTGGCTTGCATCAGCGCGATAATGATAAACTTATTTCATCTCTCAAAGCTTTGAGGGATTCTGGAAATACGGTCATCGTTGTCGAACATGACCGAGACATGATGCTAAATGCTGACTATATAGTTGACATGGGGCCTCTTGCCGGTCGCAAGGGCGGAAATGTGGTATTCCAGGGAACTCCGGCACAGTTGCTAAAGACCGATACTCTTACGGCCAGGAGCCTGGATCCTTCAAAATCCCCACTTTTAAAAGGCGGCTTTACTTCGTCTCGTTTAAATGAGAGGATAGGAGAGTGTCCTTCACTGATTATACGTGGGTGTACCGGCAATAATCTTAAGAACGTCGACGTTACATTTCCTCTGGGAAAGTTCATCTGTGTGACTGGGGTCAGTGGGTCGGGCAAGTCAACTCTCATCAATGATACATTGCAGCCAATCCTTTCGCAGAAGATATATCATTCACTTCGGGAACCATTACATTATGAATCTGTATCTGGCCTGGAATATATCAACAAGGTCGTTACAGTAGATCAGTCGCCTATTGGACGTTCTCCAAGAAGTAATCCGGCAACCTATACTGGGGTATTCTCGGATATACGTGACTTGTTTGCAGCATTGCCTGAAGCCAGAATGCGAGGATATAAATCAGGACGGTTCTCATTCAATGTAAAGGGCGGAAGATGCGAGACATGTGGCGGAAACGGATACAAGACTATTGAGATGAATTTCCTTCCTGATGTGTTTGTCCCTTGCGAGACTTGTCATGGCAAACGTTACAATCGTGAAACTCTGGAAGTACGGTTTAAAGGGAAGTCAATTGCCGATGTGCTTGATATGACTATCAATCAGGCCGTAGAGTATTTCGACAATCAGCCTCAGATTCTTTCCAAGATAAAGGTGTTACAGGATGTCGGACTGGGTTATATTAAGTTGGGCCAGTCTGCTACGACTTTGTCTGGTGGTGAAAGTCAGCGTGTGAAACTCGCTACGGAACTGAGTAAAAAGGACACAGGCAATACTATCTACATTCTCGACGAGCCAACTACTGGTCTTCACTATGAAGACATCAAGGCCCTGATGGCTGTCCTCCGCTCACTTGTGGAGAAAGGCAATACAGTAATCGTGATTGAACACAATGTTGATGTTATCTCTCAGGCGGAATACATTATCGACATGGGACCTGAAGGTGGAAGGAATGGTGGACAACTGATTGCTCAAGGCACTATTGAAGATATTATCAAGGCAAAGATTGACCTTGCTTTCCGGTGCGTCATAATATCCATTGCTAATAATTCTGATGCTATGCTCCCCACAAGCTAGCCTTTCAGACACACACGGAGTTTCCCCGACATAAT
>CALELI010000111.1 GCA_937902455.1 uncultured Prevotellaceae bacterium
GGCTGCACAGAAGCAACTCGCAGCAGCAGAGACCAACGAACTTGCAGGTAACGTAGTTCGCCAGAATGTATCACTCCTTCCTTATTCAAACGTGCTCAAGAGCAAGGATGCCTTCCCTGCCATGATTGCCGACAAACTCGATTCAGTTGCAGTAGGCGAAACAGCTGCAGCAGAATTTGACTTGGCTACAAACTGTTACTACACCTTCCGTGTACTCGACAAGGCTGTTCAGGCAGACTCAGTACTCTTCCGTCAGATTGGTATCGCAGCTGAGACTCCAGAAAAGGTTGCAGAAAAGGCTGACAGTATCGTAAATGCTCTCAACGCCGGTGCTAAGTTCACTGACATTGCAAAGATTTACGGACAGACTGGTGACTCTTCATGGGTTTCTACAGCATCTTTTGAAAAGAGCGCTGTTGACGCAGACAATGCACTCTTCATTTCTTCCATCTATTCTACAGGAGTAGGTGCAACCAAGCAGGTTAAACTTTCAAACGGCAACATCATCGTACTCCAGGTTCTCGACGAGAAGAATCCTATCTCTAAGTATAATGTTGCAACAATTTTGAAGGAAAGCCGTTTCTCTGATGATACTTACAATGCAGAGTACAACAAACTGAGTTCTTTCCTTGCGGCAAACAAGACTCTTGACCAGATGGAAAAGAATGCAGCTAAGAGCGGTTATCAGGTACTCACAGCAAATGACGTAATCAGTTCAAACCATATCATTGCTAACATCTCAGGAACTCACGATGCACTCAAGTGGGTGTTCGACGAGGCTGACATCAACGGTGTATCTCCACTTTACGAATGTGGCGAGAACGATCATCTCCTCGTTGCTGCTCTTACTGGTATCAACAAGGCTGGTTACCGTTCTGTTGAGAAACTCAGCGAAGAACTCAAACAGGAAGTCCTCAATGACAAGAAGGCAGAAAAGCTCCTCGCTCAGTTGAAGGACGTGAAGTCAATCGAGGCTGCATCTGGCATGAAGGGTGCTGCAGTTGACTCACTCAAGGGCATTTCTTTCGCAGCAGCTCCATTCATTATGTCAGCAGGTGCTCAGGAACCAGTTATCGGTGCCGCTGCTGCAAAGACAGCTCTCGGTGCTGTATCTGCACCTGTGAAGGGTAATGCAGGTGTGTACCTCGTAAAGGTTCTGGCAAATACGAAGAGTAGCCAGAAGTTCGACGCCAAGGCTGAGAAGAGTGCTGTGACAAACAATGCAGCACGCAACGTAATGGGTAACATAATAAATACCCTTTACCTCAAGGCTGATGTCAAGGACAACCGATACAAGTTCTTCTAAAATAAAATAAGGTGGTCCACTGCGACCACCTTATTATATATATAATATTGTTAAACTCGTATAAAACAAACAGCAAGATGAAAAAACTACTCTTTATCATCGTTCTGATGGTGGCAGCAGTCACCGTTCAGGCAAAGAGTCTCGTTATCACCCTCGCTGACGGCACTGAAGTCTACTATCTTCTTGGTGGAGACGTGAATCCAGTGATGAAGTTCAAGGACGGCAAAGTGACTGTCAATGCTGATGCATACGAGATTTCCGACATCAAGAAGTTCGTCATTTCACAGACAGATGATCCATCTGGCATCAAAGCAGAGACATTCTATGTGAAAGGCAAACAGGATATCGAGGTGTTCTCTCTCGACGGCAAGAAGGTTGACACGATAAAGTCGACAAGTCTGCAGTCAAAGGAGGATGCCATATCATCACTGTCGCTGACGACCTTGCCAAAGGGAGTATATGTACTCAAGATTGGTTCAGCTACAATGAAGGTCCTGAAGAAATGACATAATCCGTCAAGGATAGCATGTTCTATAAAAAAGTGCTTGCGAATATAATTTCGGAAGCATTTTTTCGTTATAATATATATGATGTGTACTTCCGTACGAAATATTATCTTAGGGTCTGTCCTTCTTTTGGCACTCATGGTACCAGGCTTGGAGATGTCAGCACAGACGGTCACCATTAAGGGAACTGTCGTGGATGACGAGAAATCTCCGTTGGAAATGGCACTTGTGAATATCGAAGGACAGCTCGCCAGTACATATGCCGACCTTAAGGGTCGGTACTCCCTGACTTGCAAGTCGACGGATTCCCTTGTCGTCGTGTTCTCCACCTTAGGCTACCAGACTCGTAAGAGGGTACTGAAGAACCCGACAGACACAGTAAGAATCGATGTCATGTTGCCGAAACTGGGTATCGAGATAACGCAAGTGAATGTGAACGAGATACGTCGCCAGACCAATGCAATGTCTGATATAAACCTTGCAGATACGAAGCATATGGGTAATGCCTCCGGACAGGGAGTGGAACAGATCATTGCCACACAATCAGGAGTCAGCACCCACAACGAACTTTCAAATCAGTATAATGTGCGTGGTGGCTCGTTTGACGAGAACAGCGTATACCTCAACGGAACAGAAGTGTACAGACCGCTTCTCATTCGTTCCGGTCAGCAGGAAGGACTCTCTATCATTAATCCAGACATGGTTGAGAAGATTGGCTTCTCAGCAGGAGGCTTCGATGCCAAATATGGAGACAAGATGTCGTCTGTCCTTGACATCACGTACAAGAAGGTCCACAGTTTTGAGGCATCGGTATCAGCCAGCTTACTCGGGGCAAGTGCCTACATAGGGGTTGGTAATCAGAAGGTCAGCTGGACAAATGCAGTCAGATACAAGACCATGAAGAATCTGCTCGGTACTACCGACACCAAGGGCGAATACGAACCACGCGACTTCGACTACCAGACTTATCTCAGCTGGAGTCCGAATCAACGCTGGACAGTTGACATAATAGGAAATGTGTCACGTAACGACTATGACTTTACACCATCCGACAGAGAAACAAAGTTCGGAACTTCTGAAGACATTAAATCCTTCAAGGTGTACTTCGACGGAACTGAATCCGACCAGTTCCAGACGCTCTTCGGGTCATTTGCGCTCACACATAATTTCAACCAGTACAACAGCCTCTCGCTTGTTGCCTCTGCCTTCGAGACAAAGGAACGCGAGACATTCGACATACGGGGCGAATACTGGCTCTCAAATGAGACGGCCAGCGAATCACTCGGCATCGGTACATATCTTCAGCATGCACGTAACCGGCTTACCGCAAAGGTGACGTCATTCGGTATGACAGGCCGTAACCGTTTCACGGGTCATGACCTGAACTATGGCCTCACATTCAAGAACGAGAGGATAGACGAGACGGTACGTGAATGGGAAATGCGCGATTCTGCCGGCTACTCCCTGCCGCACAGGCAGGACCGCCTCGACCTTGTCTTTAATCTCTCTTCGAACAACTCACTTCATTCCAATAGGATAGAAGCCTATATCCAGGACAAATGGATGAAGGAGTATCCTGAAGGAGAAGTGGTACTCAACTATGGTGCGCGAATCTCTCACTGGGATTACAACAACGAGACCTTGTTCTCTCCTCGTGCCACTGTAGCATTTATCCCAGCCAAGAACGAAGACCTTCTCTTCCGTTTTTCTGCCGGACTTTACTATCAGGCTCCGTTCTATAAGGAACTCAAGGACACGGTGGTCGTCAACGGCAATTCATTCGTAAGTCTTAATAAGGACATCAAGTCACAGCGATCAGTGCATTTCGTGTTTGGAAGTGAGTACAAGTTCCGCGTCAATGACCGTCCATTCAAGGCTACTGCAGAAGTATATTACAAAGTACTTTCTGACCTCGTGCCATATAAGGTCGACAATGTTCGTGTCATTTATGCGGGTGAGAACTGTGCAAGTGGATATACTGCAGGCCTCGATCTCAAGATCTATGGAGAATTCGTACCCGGAACAGACTCTTGGGTCAGCCTGGGACTTATGAAGACCGAGGAAAAGATAGACGGCTCCTGGAGTCCTCGTCCGACTGATCAGCGTTTTAATGTTGGGGTGTTCTTCTCTGACTATTTCCCTAATACAGACAGGTGGAAGATAAGTGTGAAGGGCCATTATTCGAGTGGTCTTCCATTTGGAGCGCCATTCTCTGAAATCAGCGACAAGCCTTTCCGGTTTCCTGCATACCGAAGAGTGGATATCGGCATTTCTTATTGCCTGTTGAAGTCTGGCAGCCAGTGGGGCATGCGCAACCATGTGAAGGACATCTGGGTGGGACTTGATGCGTTCAATATTCTCGGCATAGCGAATGTCAATAGCTATTACTGGGTGACGGACATTGCCAACCATCAGTACGCCGTGCCAAACTACCTCACTGGACGACAGATTAATGCAAGGATTCTCGTGAACTTATAGCCTCAGACTGTCATGATTACTCGCGAAGAAATAGCTGCAAAACTGAAGCCACGCCCACTGGATGCCCATAAGGGTATGTTCGGGCATGGATTGCTTGTGGCTGGCCAGTACATGATGGCAGGAGCTGCCATACTGGCTGCAAAGGCCTGCATGAGAAGCGGAATCGGGAAACTGACGGTCATGTCGCCAAAGGAGAATGTACAGATACTTCAGATTTGTGTCCCGGAAGCCATTCTCCGTACAAGTACCACTGATATATGTGGCTTTGATGCTCTCGGAATAGGATGCGGGCTTGGAACGGCAGTGGAGACACAAGACTTGTTCATTGAGATTGTGAAGAACGCTGGGTGTCCTGTGGTAATCGATGCAGACGGTATAAATATCTTGGGATTACACCATGACTGGCTCGGCAGATTGCCTCATGGGTGCATCCTCACACCTCACAAGAAGGAACTCCGGGGACTTATCGGCAATTGTGCCGATGATAATGACGAACTGGAAAAGACTTTACATCTTGCCCGTAAATATGACATTTTCGTTGTGATGAAAGGCCACAACAGCCGGATTGTGTGTCCCGACGGGACGATTCATGTTAATTCCACTGGTAATCCTGGTATGGCAACCGCTGGGAGTGGAGATGTGCTGATGGGAGTGATACTGTCATTTCTTGCACAAGGCTACCAGCCTGAGGATGCCGCCGTTATGGGTACTTATATCCACGGACTTGCCGGAGATATTGCTGCTGAAAAGGTCGGCGAGATATCGTTGATGGCAGGCGACATGATTGATGCCTTGCCGAAAGCTTTTAAGTTAATTAATAATTGACGAAGAAACCTGAAACTTGAATTATCAACTACTAACTTATTTAATATGAATAAATCTATCTCGACCTTGAAAAGAACCTTGTGCTGTGTTGTGGCACTTATGGTTTCCATGACAGTGTGTTCGCAGGAAGGCAATGTCTGGAAGTCCCTGTACCGCAGCATTGAGAAGTCCATACGTGAGCCTGTCTTCAAGAAGAAAAAGTTTGTCATTACCGACTTCGGTGCTTCCGTTCAGTCGGGTGCGGCGGAAAACCAGAAAGCCATCAACAAGGCCATCAGCACGTGTTCAGAACAGGGTGGGGGAATGGTCGTGATTCCTGCCGGTCGATGGAACACAGGTGCCATCAGGCTTCAGAGTCATGTCAATCTGCATTGCGAAAAAGGTGCGACTGTGCTGTTCTCAACAGATACGGACCTCTATCCGCTTGTCTATACCCACTGGGAAGGTTTGGACTTGCTGAACTATTCACCTCTTATCTATGCCTATGACTGCAAGGATGTGGCAATCACTGGTGAAGGAGTCTTCGACGGTCAGGCTGCCAACGAGAACTGGTGGCAGATGTGTGGCGCTGCCAAGTATGGCTGGACGGAATCCACTCCTGAATCGCAGAAGTACGGCAGCAGGAACGACCTGCTGAGAATGAGCGACGAGAATGTCAGCGTAGAACTGCGCAAGTTCGGAAAAGGTAAGGGCATGCGACCTCAGATGGTCAATCTCGTGAAGTGTGACGGTGTGCTGATAGAGGATGTCACTCTGCTTCGTTCACCGTTCTGGGTAATCCATCCGCTTCTGAGCAAGAATGTCACCATACGTGGCGTCAAGGTAGAGAACGACGGACCTAACGGTGACGGATGCGACCCTGAGTCGTGTGACGGTGTGCTCATAGAGAATTGTTTCTTCAACACGGGGGACGACTGTATTGCCATCAAGAGTGGCAGGAATGCAGACGGAAGACGTACTAACACCCCTTCTGAGAATATCATAGTACGGAAATGCAAGATGGCAAACGGTCACGGAGGTGTCGTCATAGGCAGTGAGATAAGCGGAGGAGTGAGGAATGTCTTCGTTCACGACTGCGATATGGACAGCCCTAATCTGGACAGGGTTATCCGCATAAAGACCAACACATGTAGAGGCGGAATCACAGACGGGGTATATGTCAGGGACGTAAGGGTTGGTCAGTGCAAGGAAGCAATCCTGAAAATCAACCTTGTGTACGAACCTGGGGAACAGTCGGAACGAGGCCACTATCCAATAGTAAGAAATGTCTTTCTCGAGAATGTCAATTCCAACGGCAGCAAATATGGTGCCTTCATCGATGCATTGCCAGATTCCTGCAATGTCAGCAACATACACGTGAGAAATTGTCTCTGGAAGGGAGTGAGGACAGAGTCAAATCTCCTGAGAGGAAAGATGGAGAATGTCACGTTTGATGATGTGGTAGCCGTTTTGAATTGAATCTTGTATGAATGGCGTTTTCTATTCGTCGTCGTCAGAACCTGGATCAACCATGTCGATGTCTTCGAGCTCGATGTTGCTTTCATCTGGTTCCTCGTTTTCATCTTCGAAACCATCATCTTCGTCATCAAGGTTCTCGTCCTCGATGTCTTCGTCTTCCTCGTCGAAGTCCTCGTCGTCATCGAACTTTTCTCTCTTCTTCTTGACAGGCTTGTCGGATATGGCCTCGAAGTGGAGCTTTTCCTGTTTTGGCTTCACCTTGATGAATACGGCCTCAATCCATGAACCACGTGGAATCTCGAGGACTTCATATCCGCTCTCGAGTCGTTTCTCGATGATGCCGCCTGGACGGTGCAGGGCAAATTCCGGCATCACGCTACAGTCAACATAGAATGCTGCGGAGATGATGTCCTGAATAGCAAGAGGCAGTCCCTGCCAGCCTGTACCCATGTTCTCGTCAATTAGTTTGAGGACTGCTTTAGGGTCGATGTAGAAGACGTTCTCAAGAGTGAGGTCCATGATCTTCTTGATTGGGCGGCGGCGGATTGCCATAGCGTTAGCCGTGTTTGTGCTTGGAGTAGGGAAGATGTAGAAACCTTGTTCTTCGTATTCCTTTTTCTTTTCCTTGTTGTTGAAGTCAAAGAATTCCAGTTCGAATACAGGACGGATGAGATTCATGTAGTGCACCTCGTTTTCCGAGAAACTGTCGTGCTTGCGCCCTTCTACATAAATATCAAACAGTTCCTGCTCGTCCAGCGTCCATACGTTGGATTTGTCCAGTTTTTCGAGGGTGATGGCGTGTGGACTTGAAATCTCGGCTATGTCGTCAGTTCTTTGTCTGCGTGCTCTGCGGGTGCGTGGCTTTTCTTCTTCGGTTTCGTCGAGGTCGTCTTCAGCGTCATCTGTATCGCTCACAGCTTCAGTAACGACAACTTGTTCTGCTGCCGGTTTTGATATTCTCGTCCTTTTCTTAGGCTTTTCCTCTACGACTGGTTCTGAGGCTTCCGGTTCTGATGCCTCTTTCTTCTTACGTCCTCTGGTGGATGTCTTTTTTTCTTTCACGGCTGTAGAAGTGTCGGCATCTGTGCCAATGACATTCTCTTCTAACTCTGCCTGTTCCGTAACGTCAGCAGAAATCTTTGCAGATTTCTTCTTGGTCTCCTTCTTAACACTCTCTGTACCTTTTTTTGCAGTTGGCGTAGCCTTTTCTGCATTGCTGGTTGCCTTAGCCATAATATTTTGAAAAATTTATATCCTGATTAAGAAATCTTCTGCAAATATACGAAATAAATATCAATTATGAACTAAAAAAGCAAAAAACTCAGTTATACATCCTGTTTTTCGGAATATTTTCATAACTTTGCAAATTAATTACGCGATTAAGCGCGAATGACAAAATTACAGATAATATAAACCGCATATAGAACATTGTAAACAAAATATTTCAAGATGCTAACACTGAAATTAATAACAGAAGAGACCGAAAAAGTCGTGAAAGGTCTGGAAAAGAAACATTTTCCTAATGCAAAGGAGGCAGTTGACCAGGCAATAGAAATTGACAAAATGCGTAGGGAATCCCAGGCAAAGCTTGATGCAGCGTTGTCAGAGAGCAAGAAGTTTGCCGCTCAGATAGGTATGCTGATGAAGCAGGGCAAGAAGGACGAGGCCGAGGCAGCCAAGGCTGAGGTTGCAAACCTGAAGAATGTGATAGCCGAGTTGCAGACCAAGATGCACGATGCAGAGGAAAAACTCACTGCGCATCTCTGCACGATTCCAAACATACCTTACGACATCGTTCCGGAAGGAACATGTGCAGAGGATAACCTCGTTGTCAAGTCGTCTTTGCGTGAGTGCAAGGAGGGTGATACTGTAGGCAACTGGACGACTGTTCCAGAGAATGCAGAGGCAAAGGTTCCTCACTGGGAACTGGCAAAGAAGTACAACCTCATCGACTTCGACCTCGGTGTGAAGATTACCGGTGCAGGTTTTCCAGTATATATAGGAAAAGGTGCACGCCTGCAGAGAGCGCTTATCAACTTCTTCCTCGATCAGGCTCGTGAGGCTGGTTATACAGAAATCATGCCACCTACGGTTGTCAATACGGCATCAGGATATGGAACAGGACAGCTTCCTGACAAGGAAGGACAGATGTACCACTGCGAGGTGGATGACCTCTATCTCATTCCTACAGCAGAAGTTCCTGTAACCAACATCTATCGCGATGTCATCATCGACGAGAAGGACCTTCCTCTAAAGAACTGTGCATATACTCAGTGTTTCCGCAGGGAGGCAGGCAGTTATGGCAAGGATGTACGCGGACTCAACCGTCTTCACGAGTTCTCGAAGATTGAGATTGTACGTATCGACAAGCCAGAGCATTCAGAGGAAAGCCATAAGGAAATGCTGGCACACGTAGAGGGCTTGCTCCAGAAACTGGAACTCCCATATCGCATACTCCGTCTATGCGGTGGTGACCAGAGTTTCACATCTGCCATTTGCTACGACTTCGAAGTCTATTCTGAGGCACAGGGACGCTGGCTCGAGGTTTCGTCTGTCAGCAACTTCGACACTTATCAGGCAAACCGTCTGAAGTGCCGTTACCGTAGGGCAGAGGACAAGAAGATACAGCTTTGCCATACTCTCAACGGAAGTGCTCTTGCACTCCCTCGCATCGTGGCTACTCTCCTTGAGAACAACCAGACGGAAGAGGGCATCCGTATCCCTAAGGCACTCCAGCCATATACAGGATTTGATATTATCGACTAAAATATATTAGTAACCAATTAATATAATAAAAGGTGAATAAGATTGTTTCTAAAGAGCAGTTCTCGGAGAAGGTCTTCAAGTTTGAAGTTGAGGCTCCGTTGATTGCAAAGGCCCGCAAAGCAGGTCATTTCGTGATTGTGCGTGTCGGTGAGGAAGGTGAACGAATGCCTCTCACGATTGCAGATTCTGATGTAGAGAAAGGTACTATCACTCTGGTTGTACAGACAGTAGGTTATTCCTCTACAAAGTTGTGTCGTCTCAATCCTGGTGACTACATCACGGATGTGGTAGGACCACTCGGACAGGCAACGGACATTCAGAAGTTCGGTACGGTTGTCTGTGCCGGAGGTGGTGTCGGCGTAGCTCCGATGCTTCCTATCATCAAGGCACTGAAGGCAGCCGGCAACAAAGTGGTCAGTGTGCTTGCAGGGCGTACGAAAGAACTTATCATCCTTGAAGACGAAGTCAGGAAGTACTCCGACGAAGTCATCATCATGACCGACGACGGCAGTTACGGTCAGCAAGGCGTAGTCACTGTCGGAATCGAACAGGTAATCCAGCGTGAGCAGGTCGACAAGTGCTTTGCCATAGGACCTGCCATAATGATGAAGTTCTGCTGTCTTCTCACAAAGAAATACAATGTACCTACCGACGTGTCCCTCAACACCATAATGGTGGACGGAACCGGTATGTGCGGTGCCTGCCGTATCTCCGTAGGCGGCAAGACACGGTTCGTATGTGTCGATGGTCCTGAATTCGATGGCCATCAGGTTGACTTCGACGAGATGTTCAAGCGTATGGGAGCATTCAAGAAGGAAGAACTTGAAGAGATGAAGAAACTTGAGCAGAGCCTCAATGGCAATGCCACAGCCTCTGAACAGGCAAAGGCATCTGCGCCAGAAACAGCTTCTGCGTCTGAAGCACCGGCTTCGAGTCAGTCTTCCACTCCTCTCTCAGAACTCACGGACCGTTCTCTCCCTTGGCGTGAGGAACTCCGTAAGTCAGTTCCTGCAAAGGAACGCACAGCCATCGAGCGCTGTGTCATGAACGAGCTCGACCCTGTCTACCGTGCAACCACACGAACGGAGGAAGTCAATCAGGGCCTCACTAAGGAACAGGCATTGCTGGAATCAAAGCGTTGTCTGGATTGTCCAAAGCCGACCTGTATGGAAGGCTGTCCGGTCGGAATTAATATCCCGTCATTCGTGAAGAGCATTGAACGCGGACAGTTCCTCGATGCAGCAAAGGTCCTCAAGTCAACTTCTTCCCTTCCTGCTGTCTGTGGACGAGTATGCCCGCAGGAGAAACAATGCGAAAGCAGGTGTATCCACCTCAAGATGGGAAAGAAACCGGTTGCAATCGGCTATCTGGAACGCTTTGCTGCAGATTACGAGCGCACAAGCGGACAGATGTCACTCCCGGAGTGTCTGCCTTCAAATGGAATTAAGATAGCCGTTGTCGGTTCAGGTCCTGCCGGACTCAGCTTTGCCGGCGACATGGCCAAGAATGGTTATGACGTCACTGTATTCGAGGCACTCCACGAAATCGGAGGCGTCCTCAAGTACGGAATACCAGAGTTCCGACTTCCGAATGCAATCGTGGATGTCGAGATTGACAATCTTGGCAAGATTGGTGTCAAGTTCGTCAAGGACTGCATCGTTGGTAAGACTATCACTATAGCTCAACTTGAGGAACAGGGATTCAAGGGCATCTTCGTCGCAAGTGGTGCCGGTCTTCCTAACTTCATGAATATTCCGGGAGAGAACAGCACTGGCATCATGTCATCCAACGAATACCTCACCCGTGTAAACCTTATGGATGCATCAAACCCTGTCAGCGATACACCAATTATCAAGGCGAAGAGCGTTATGGTCGTAGGTGGAGGAAACACAGCAATGGACTCTTGCCGTACTGCCAAGCGACTCGGTGCAGAACATGTGTTCATTGCCTACCGTCGTTCCGAGGCAGAAATGCCTGCCCGACTGGAGGAAGTGAAGCACGCCAAGGAGGAAGGTATTGAATTCCTAACCCTTCACAATCCAATCGAATATATTGCCGACGAGAAGGGTGCTGTATGTCAGGTTCGTCTTCAGAAGATGGAACTTGGAGAACCAGACGCAAGTGGACGTCGCTCTCCTGTACCTGTTGAAGGCGCAATCGAGACACGCGACATCGACAT
>CALELI010000112.1 GCA_937902455.1 uncultured Prevotellaceae bacterium
ACTGAGTCGCAGGGCAAAACGAGGCGTTTTTCGGCGTTTGACTCAGTAACATTTGACCCGCGACTCAGTAATATCTGGTCCGCGGCTCAGAAATATTTCAGGCGAGGTTCAATGGCATTTCTGGTGAGGTACAATAACGTTTCAGGCAGGCCAAAACGGTATGTCGGGCGAGAGTGAAAAACATTTTTTCCTTGGATGATGATGGGAATTCAAAAAAGTTTGTGTAATTTTGTAATGGATTATGAAGTATAACAAATTATTGACTATGAAACATTGCGTTGTCGTGATTCTGCTTGCAGTCAGCGTGCTGTGTTCGGCGAAGGGCAGGGGTGGTGCTGAGATGCACTATACGGTGAGCCTTGACACGATTGGAAAGTATATCAACGTGGAACTGAGATGCATTCCTGAGAAGGGTAGGAAGGACGTCTTGCTCAAGATGCCTGTTTGGGCACCGGGGTACTATATGATTCAGGATTTCCCGAAGCATCTCTGTGATTTCTCGGCTTGTGATACTGAGGGCAACCGGCTTTCCTGGCGCAAGGTGGGCAAGAATGGATGGAATGTCGTGATGCCAGGACGTGGTGGGGCGGTTGTACGTTATCGGGTCTTTGCTGACGAGCGCGACGTGGCTTCGAGCAGGATAGACGGCCAGTCGGCTTTCATTGCTCCGAACGGGGTCTTCATGTATGTGGAGGGCGAGGTGCAACATCCGGTGACGGTCTGCTACATGGTACCGGACAACTGGAAGAGTGTCTCCACGGGACTGCTGCCTGATGAAGGGATGTCCTGTACGTATACGGTGCCGAATTTTGATGTGCTTTATGACAGCCCTCTGCTGATGGGTAATCATCTCGTACGCAAGTTCTCTCACGAGGGTCATGACTATGAGCTGGCTCTTGAGACACCTGACGGCTTTGAGGAATCGGGGTTCGAGGACGGTTTCCGCCGTATTGTCTCGGCTGCCACGGCGATGATGGGGGATGTGCCTTATGATAACTATACTCTCATCCACATGGGCAAGGGGAATGGAGGACTCGAACACCTCAACTCTCAGGCTTGCTATACTGACGGCTCATTCCGCTTCCGTGACCGCGACGAATGGCTCAACTATCTGGCTTTCACTGCTCACGAGTACTTCCACCTGTATAATGTGAAGACTATCCGTCCTGTCGAGCTGGGCCCTTTCGATTATGACAGGGAGGTCTTTACGCCTCTGCTGTGGTTCAGTGAGGGCATCACCTGCTATTACGAGGCCGTACTCCTCCAGCGTGCCGGCCTGTGTTCCCAGGACGAGATGCTCGAGATCATCTCGAAGTACACTCGCATGGATGAACCTTACGAGGGGCATCTCCACCAGAGCCTGCGTGACTACAGCTATGACATCTGGCTTCAGTTCCTGTCGGGCGATGCCAACTCGCGTGATGTCACCATAAACTATTATTTCCGTGGCCCTGTCGTGGGGCTGATCATGGATGTTGAGATCCAGCGTCTGTCTGGTCACCGACGTTCTCTGGACGACCTGATGCGCCTGCTCTACACGCGTTTCCACAAGCAGCGTGGACGTGGCTTTACGGAGGATGAGTTCTGGAAGGCGGTGGACGAGGTGGCCGGAGCATCTATGTCGCACGTCCGATATTTCGTGGACAATGCCGTCGACATCGACTACGAACGGTATCTTGCTCCTGCCGGGCTCACGATGGACCGCTCTACCTGGACGATAAAGAGGCGTTAGTGTACTTTCAGGAGTCTTTGTGCATGGCCTTTCTCAGTGTCCAGAACAGTTCTTCCTGGATTCTGAAGAGTGGGTAGTTGTGGATGGGATAATAGCCAAAGCGGTAGAGCCTCTTCTTTGGTATGCGATGGATTTCTATCGTCTTGAGTACATGGGACATGCGGGTGTGGATTTCATGGATTTCTTCTTCTGAGAACCGGTGCTTGTTGTGCCAGTATGTCTTGTAGGCCCCGAGCAGGTTGTAGAGGCGGTGTAGCTCGAGTGTGTCGAGAATCTCGTCCGGCACGTTTTCCTTTATCAGAGTTTCCTTCAGACTTATATTGGCAAGGATGTGGTCGAAGTTGTGGATGGACAGTTTCATGGTTCCCGAATCGGCATGTCGGCGGTAGTTGTAGGTGGCGGCAGATGTGGCTACCTTCCTGGAATGGAGGTAGTGGATGCGGGTTGTGTTGTCGTCGCTGTAATATGGTGTGGATATGTCGTAAGGGTATTGCCGGAAGAGTTCTGCCTTTGCTGCGTAGACTCCGTGGATGTGCCAGTCGATGGAGAGGTGGCAGGCTTCCTGTCCGGAGAGGGTGCGGGATGCTGACGGAAAAGTCTCTGTGGAGTCGGGATAGTGCATGACGAGAGTGAAGAGCACGCAGTCGATAGCGGGGTCGTGCTGGAAGGTGTCGGACACCAGTGACAGGGAGTCTGGGTTGAACCAGTCGTCGGAGTCAAGATAGCAGATATACTGGCCTGATGCGATTTCGATGCCTCGGTTTCTTGATGCGGCCTGACCGATGTTGGCTGTGTTTCGCAACAGGATGATACGCTCGTCACGTGCCTTGTATTCCTGGAGGATGTCCCACGACGAGTCGGTGCTGGCATCGTCGATGCAGATGATTTCTATGTCGGAGAATGTCTGCCCGATTAGTGAATCAAGACATTTGCGGAGGTATCTTTCTGCGTTGTAGACAGCAACAAGGACGGAAATCATGGGAAAAGTGAATAATGAAAAATGACAGGAGGCTATCTGTGGCGTATCTTGTTCCAGATGGCCTGGAGAATGGTCGTGTCGCGGTAGAGAATCCGTGCGGATATGAGTGACGAGAGGATGAGGCAGACTGGCCCGACTGTCCATTTGATTATGGAGCGCTCTGTCTCGATTCCATGCATTACTGCAAGTATGGTCATGAGTATGATGATGAACTGAACGACATAGAATGTCGACAGCCTGTGGTCGAACAGGAACTTGTATCTGTAGGAATAGAGCGAGAAGACGAAGATGAAGTTGATGAGTCCTGTAAGTGAGAGTGCTATTCCGCATCCTGTGAGGCCGTAATACTTGTACGACAGTGGAATGATGATTGCAATGAAGACATCGTATGCCAGTTCTACGAACATGTACATCCTGGAGTCGCCCTTTGCGAGAGCGAGATATTCCACTGGTCCGGCAAAGGCCTTGAAGTACATGCACATTGCTGCGCAGACTGCCATAGGAATGGCTGCATGGTAGTTGTTGGCGTAGAGCAGGTGAATCATGTGTGGCATGAAGAGTACAAGTCCGACGAGGAGCGGGGCCATGAGGAGCGCACATACTTCAATCTGCTGGTTTATGATGATGTTCGAACGCCGTACGTCATGTGCCGCTGCCGAGAGGCGTGGGAAGAAGTCGACTTCCATGGCTGTGAAGACGTAGGACGCGTAGGTTATGACTATGCTGTAACCGGCAGTATAGAGTCCTACGGCAATGTCGCCAGCCTCCAGTGTGGAGTGCTGGGAAAGGATGAACTGACGGATGACATATTCTGCTCCCTTTCCGAATATGCCGGCAATCACATATCCGATTCCAAGTACGAGCATAGGTATGCCTGCATGGAAATGATATGAAAGGTCGGCATTCCTGAAATTGAAGATGGATGAACCGTAACGGTAGACTTTCGATGAGTAGTGGAGTGTGATGATGAGGATGGCTATGTGGTTTGCGAGCAGTGCTGCCGCTATGCCCTTGTAGCGGAAGAGGTAGAAGAGCGGAACTGTGACTATGAGCGTGGCTATTGTGCAGAAGATGGAGATGATTGCGACTTTCTTCAGCTGCTTCGTGCCTTTGAGGATTGCCTGTTCGCCGCTGATGACGGTCAGGATTCCGATGATGGGAATGATAAGCAGGAGGTTCGTGGTGCTTGTCCATGTTATGAATGGTACTATGCAAAGTGCGACGAACATGCCAAGCAGGCCTGCCATGAGACACCATGTACGCACGGTGACGATGAAAGTCCGTATCTGCTTCTCGTCGCCGGTCTCGAACAGTTCCGACACATGTTTTATGGCGGAGAAGCATATCCCGAAATCGGTGGAGTGGTGGAGCAGTTCTATGAAATTGGACAACAGGCTGATTATGCCTGTTCCCTGAGGACCAAGCAACACGGATGTGATCTTGTTGCGGATGACATTGATGAGAAGGTTGAGACCTTGTACTCCACCGAAAAGCCCCGTGCATTTAATCACATGATCATAGGTCGCGTCTTCGTGTTTGCTGTCTGACATTTTACCTGCGTGTTAGCCTATTATTTTGCAAAGGTAGTAATAAAAAATGAAGAATGAAGAATGAAGAATGAATTTTTTGTTATAACTTTGCAAAGTGAAGGGACGTCATGGAAATCCCCTTCCTAAGGAAACAGATATGAAACTGGTAATATTAGATGGACATGGGGTTAATCCCGGTGACATGTCGTGGGAGCCGCTTGAACGGATGGTAGACCTGGAGGTCTATGACTTTACTCAGCCGGAGGACGTGGTGGACAGGTGCAAGGATGCAGAGATGGTCCTGACCAACAAGGTGGTGTTTGACGCCTCTGTCCTGGGACAGTTGCCACGACTTATGTACATAGGTGTGCTTGCAACAGGATATAATGTAGTGGATCTGGAAGTGGCAAGCCGACAGAGTATAGTGGTTACGAATATCCCGTCGTACAGTACTGACAGCGTGGTCCAGATGGTCTGGGCGCATCTGCTGAATATTGTCAATATGGTAGGCCATTACGCAGAGGAGAACCGGAACGGCAGATGGACGGCATCGCGTGATTTCTGCTATATGGATGCTCCTGTTTACGAACTTGCCAATAAGCAGATGGGCATTGTTGGACTGGGTAACATAGGCATGAAGATGGCGAAGACGGCTCTTGCCTTCGGAATGAAGGTCGTGGCACTGACATCGAAGTCAAGGGATGAATTGCCGGAGGGCGTGAAGAGTGTAAGCCTTGAGGAACTGCTGAGTAGAAGTGACGTGGTGACCCTTCATTGTCCGCTGAACAGCTCGACAAAGGAAATGATAGACAGGGACTCGTTGAGGCTAATGCGCCCGTCATCCATATTGATTAATACTGGAAGGGGAGGGCTTGTGAACGAACAGGACCTTGCCGACGCACTTAACGAGGGCGTTATCGGTGCCTATGGTGCTGATGTGCTCTGTCAGGAACCAGCTTCTGCAGACAATCCTCTGCTGACGGCAAGGAACTGCCATCTCACACCTCACATTGCATGGGCAACGGTAGAGGCTCGCCAGCGGCTGATTGATGTGTGTGTGGAGAATGTGAAGGGTTTCCTGAACGGCAAGGTAATAAACAAGGTGAATTAGTGACCCACATCACTCAGTCTTCCTCGCTGCAGATTTTCCTGACACGACTGAGTGTCTCCGGACGAATCTGGAGTACGGATGCAAGGTATTTGAGTGGGCTTCGCCTGGCTATCTCGGGCGTGTACTTGAGGGTAAGGAGATAGCGCTCTTTTGCTGACTCGAATCTCAGTATGTCGGCCTTGTGCTGATGGATTATAAGGGACTTCTCGAGAATGGAGAAGTACAGTTTGCACACTTCATAGGAATGCTTTGTCAGCTCCTGCATCTCTGCGTAGGGAAATCCGTAGAGTATTGTCGGTTCGAGGGTGTGCATCATTATCTGTGACGGCTGCCGTGTGAAGAAACTTTCCAGACAGCATACTATTTCGCCTTCGCAGGCAAGATGTTCCGTCACTTCCTGCCCGTTCTTGTGATAGAACTGACGGACAAGGCCTTTCTCGATATAGAACATATAGTCGCACACTTCGCCTTCATTGATGACCATTTTCCGATGGTGATACTTCTTCTGTACTACCACACTTGCGATGGCATCAAGTGTGGCAGGGCTTAATGCAATGCTGTGCTGGCGTGCAATGTCGCGAACTATGTCCTTACATCTTTCATTCATAGTTTCGTTCTCCGAAGATGTAACTGCCTATACGGACCATTGTGGTGCCTTCTTCGATGGCAATCCTGTAGTCGTCACTCATACCCATCGACAGTTCCTTGAATGAAGGCTCGTCCTTGAAATAGGTGTCCTTCACCTCCCTGAATATCTCGTGGGCATAGGCAAACTCACTATGGATGAGCGTGTCGTCCAGGGTGTTGGTGGCCATGCACATGAGTCCGATAATCCTGAAACTTAATGTAGTGCCTTCGGCCTTCTGGCTGAAGATGGTGTTGAGTGTCTCGATGAGTTCCTCTTTGGAAAGGCCGAACTTAGTCTCTTCCTGAGCCACATATATCTGCAGGAGTACGTCAATCACCCTGCCGGCCTTCCTTGCCTGCTTGTCAATCTCGCTGAGGAGTTTCAGTGAGTCGACGGAATGGATAAGTGACACGAACGGAGTGATGTACTTGACCTTGTTGGTCTGCAGGTGTCCGATGAAATGCCACTGAATGTCCTGTGGCAATACAGGCTGTTTCTGCAGCAGTTCCTGCACGTGCGATTCTCCAAATACGCGCTGCCCTGCATTGTAGGCTTCCATGATGGCCTCGCAGGGATGGTACTTGGATATTGCCACGAGTTGGACGTCCTCAGGCAACTCGTCATACAATTGCTCGAGATGGACTTTTATTCTCATTGCTGGCTTTCCTGATAGGCTTCTTCTGGAACATCTGCGTCAGCCGGGATGTTGCCGTCAGATGCAGTTGATGTTGTTGATTCACCGACTTTGAATGGGAAGACGTCGAGCAGGTTGGTCTCTTGTATCATGGCAACGTCATAGTCAACCATAGTGCCTTTCATGCCCTCCTTGAAACGGCTGAGCGCACCTTCGAGAGTCGATGCCTGTACAAGCACGAGGTTTGCGGTCTTCTTCTCTTCCTCTGTCTTTTCGTCAATAGTGATGAAGTTCACCTTGATCTTGTACCATTTATCGTCATTGTCGTTGTCGGAGATAAACAGTTCGGAATATCTTGCCTTCTTTATATCCGTCACGTTCAGCTCTCCGCTACAGAAGGGAGAGACCTCCTCTATGATTCTTGCCTCTGCATCAGTAAACGTCATTGCATCAACAAGATATGATTCTTTTGTCTTCTTTATCTTACCCTCACCGATGGACTTCTCGAAAGCTACCTTGCATTCAAACCAATTATTCATTAACATATTCGTAGTAGTTTTAAATTACGTGCAAAATTAATAATAAAAAATGAAGAATGAAAATTTATTTGTGTATGTAGTATTTTTTCTTCATTGGCGTAGCAAATATCAATCAAACGACTATTAGCTGCCGGAGTACAATGTTGGTATGCTTAGTCACCGAGGTTACAGCTTCTCTATCTGCTCCTTTGTCAACCCCGTATAGCGTATGATTCTCTCCATCGATTCACCATCCTGCAGCATCAGACGTGCCATCTCAATACGGCCTTTGGCTTCGCCTTCCGCAAGACCTTCCGCAAGACCTTCAGCATGACCTTCCGCACGGCCCTCCGCACGTCCCTTGGCCTCGCCCTCCGCAAGACCCTCAGCACGTTCGTTCTGCATCACGGACAGGTTAGTGCGGTAGGAGTCAAGGCTGCGGTCGTACATGTCCACCTCCTGGGAAGTCATGTTCGCCAGTTCGGAGATGATGCCGATCTTCCTGAAGATGGGACGCTCCGTCTGGAACGGGATGGCTGTCGTCATGGTCCCCATGTTGGCGAGGTTGTAGAACCAGTAGTCCATCGGAGTGCTGCAGTCGGATTCCCTGCGGTTGCGGTAGTCAATCAGCTCGAGGGTGAACGCCTTCAGGTTCTCGTTGAACACCTCGCCCGTCTCGTTGACCTTCAGCTGGATGGTGCGGATGGTCTGGGGCTTGAAGCCGTTCAGGTGGAAGTTGATGAAGAACACACCGTACACGGGCGTCAGCCGGAAGTCCCACGTGTCGCTGCCCTTCCTCGCCTGCGTGGAGATGCTGCGAGAGAGGTAATACAGAATCCGGTCGGAGAAGTTGAGCTGACTCCTGTTCTGCATCTCGACGATGACCTCGCTGCCGTCGTCGCAGGTGCACCGCAGGTCGTAGATGACACCGCGGTCGTACCTCGTCAGACCCAGCTCGTCCTTGTCGATGAACGTGACGCGGGCGATGGGCGACACTGGCTCAAGCAGGTCGTTGAGGAATGCCACCATCACATCCTCGTTGCCGAATATCTTCTTGAAACCGAAGTCGGTCAGTGGATTTATGTACCTTGGACCATTCATGTTGTTCTTTCATTTTTACTGCTGTGCAACAATCAGCTTCACATCATTCTACAATTATCTTTCCGCAAAGATAGTAAAAGTTGTGTGATTCACCAAATTTCTTTGAGTTAAATTTTGTTTATGCTCCCCCTCAGAATTCCTCATCCACTTCCAGATGGACCCGTTCGCCGGTCGTGGGATGTGTGAACTCGATTGATACGGCCTGGAGGTACAGTCTCGGAAAGCGTCTTTCGTTTGTCGCCCAGTCTGTGTCGTCTGGTCCATAGAGCGGGTCTCCGAGTATCGGATGGCCGATTCCTTCGTTGCTTGCTGCATGGACACGGAGCTGATGGGTACGTCCTGTCCTTGGGAAGAAGGCAATCCTGATGGCTTCGATGCCGTTGATGTCTGTCTTGCCGAGAATGGTGAAGTCTGTTATGGATTCCTTGCCATGTTCGTGGTCGACTATCTGTCGCGGTCTGTCGAGAGGGTCTCGGGAGAGTGGAAGCGAGATCCGTCCTTCCTGTGGGAGAGTGTCAGAAGGCTCTGGATAGAGTAGGGCAACATATTTCTTCTGAATCTCCCTGCGGAAGAATTGTTCCTGGATGGCTTTGTTTGCTTCCTTCGTCTTGGACAGGAGCATTATCCCAGAGGTGTCCATATCGAGACGGTGAATCATCACCGGAGTGTCGGTGATTCCGTATTTCTCGCGGATGATGTCGTCTACGTTCGGGGCTTCGAAGTTACTGGGGGTACTGAGCAGTCCCGAGGGCTTGTTCACGGCTATGATGTCATCGTCTTCATAGACGACTTGCAGATGTCCGGCTGCTTCGTTGATTCGCACTATCTGCGGGTCTTGCTCCACATTCAGCCCCTGCATCATCCAACTCAGTATTGGCCTGCATTTGCTCTGGCATGCAGGATACCACCTGCCATGGTGACGGATTTCTCCTTTCGGGGATGCTCCCCACCAGAATTCGCCCATGCACAATGGTCTGAGGCCATGCTGATAGGCGTATTGCAGGAGTTTCGGCGCACAGCATTCTCCTGTTCCTGCCGGGGGAAGATGGGATTTGTGCCTGTTCCTTGATTCCGCATCGCGCGGTGTGCCGAAGAATCTGCGTGTGGGAGTGTCGCTGTGGTAGTCCTCGAATATCTCGATGATATCCTTCCTCTCCCCCTTCGCATTGAGAAGCCTGTACTGATGGAAGATATCCATCTGCAGTTCGTATGAGGACACTGGGTCGGTCGGGATTGAACCTTTGGGCAGGTCGTATATTGCAGGAACGAAGAAGTCGCCCGTGTCAATGTCAAGTGTGCCCGAATAGGCTGCAAGGAAGAACAGTGGCGAGGATGGTGACGGAGTATCATCTGTGGTGACCACAAGTACACCGAACATCTTCCCTTCCGTGAACTTTCCGTCGGGGTAGTCCAGTCCTGTTTCTCTCAAAAAGCATTTCACCTCATCCGCTGCTTCAACGACAAGCGAATGAGGTGTGTATCCGAACGGAAACGTGAACCGCCTCGGCAACTCACTCCCCGCCCTCTTCCTCAGGCTCAACATAGTGAACTCTCAGAGTCGTATTTACTTTGTTCGTCTCTCCGTACAAGGTGTTGCCGGCATGAAGCGACATTGTCGCAAAGAACGACACGTGCAGGTTGCCGTTGCGGTTTGGTGCTATGAACAGGAATGTGAGGTTGCCGTCATCAGTCTTGGTGATGCCAACCTTCTTCGACTCATCCCCATACGACAAAGTTCCCTTGAAATAAGTACAGTATTCTCCCTGGTCGGCTACCGTAACTGTTGCCCTCACAGTGTCGCCGCCATTACACTCTGTCGGTGAGAGGGTAATCTTACCGAGTGTTGGCACTATGGATTCCTTCTTCTCGTCTTCGCAGGATGCGAACATTATGCATGCCAATGCTGCCGCAATAAAAAGTATCTTCTTCATATCTTTCTTTAACCTTTAACCTTTAACCTTTAACCTCTAACCTCTAACCTCTAACCGCTCTCATATAGTTCGCAATATACTTCCCTATGATGTCGAACTCGAGGTTCACTCTTGTCCCCACCTGGATGTTGTGGAAGTTAGTGATTTCGTGAGTATACGGAATGATACACACCTGGAACGTGTCGTCAGTAGGGTTGCACACCGTGAGCGACACTCCGTTGACTGATACGGAGCCCTTGTCCACGCAGAAGTATCCACGCTTTGCCATCTCCTTGTCGAGTGGGTATCGGAAGGTATAGACCCAGCTTCCATCGGCATCTTCCACGTTGATACAGGTTGCCGTCTCGTCCACGTGTCCCTGGACGATATGGCCGTCCAGCCTGCCTTCCATCTTCATGCTCCTCTCCACATTCACCTCGTCACCGACCTTCAGCTCGCCCAGGTTACTCCTGTCAAGCGTCTCCTTCATTGCAGTCACGGTGTAAGTCCCGTCTACAATCTTCACCACCGTCAGGCACACACCATTGTGGCTCACGCTCTGGTCAATCTTCAGTTCATCCACGAATGAGCATCGCAGAGTGAAATGCATGTTCTCCTGCTCTCTCTCGATTCCAACGACCTTTGCAGTCTCTTCTACTATTCCTGAAAACATAGTCAATAATTTCTGCAAAGATAGACAAAATTTTCCGATTTGCGAGCGAAAAAACAAATTAATTTGCCATTTCCCGGACGTGAGCACCCTTCACATCCCATTAATCGCCTCATTTCCCTGAATCTCGCTCCCCTTTCAAAGGAAGCAACAAGGACCTGGACCTGTTGGCCGGAAGCTCCCCTTACTGCCATATAGCCATTGGCTTTCCTTCAACCTGCAGCGCAACATACTATGTTCAGGCGCACCCATACGGTGTGAAAGCCCGCATAGAACCGACGACAAGGTCAGATAGAACCAACGACAAGGTCAGATAGAGCCGACGACAAGGTCAGATAGAGCCGACGACAAGGTCAGATAGAACTGACGAAAAGGGCAATGCATTAATAATGCAGCACTATTTGCATTAATAATGCACAGACAATTGCATTATTAATGCATTTGCAATTGCATTAATAATGCATTGACCTTCCCTTCAGACATACCCGACCTTCTCGTCAGGTATAGATGCCCATCGTGTCCCTCATGGATGCCCGGAGCCTCCGAAACAAGCATTCCCCATGCCCGAAACAACTGATAATTCACTGAGGTTTCCCACCATTCATTTGCTCGTGCACATCCGTTCAATCCGTACAAATATTCTTGGAGCATTTTTGAGAGGCGCTTCGCTTGATGGCTCGTGCAAATGAGAGGCGACTGCGGATAAGCAA
>CALELI010000113.1 GCA_937902455.1 uncultured Prevotellaceae bacterium
TCGGCGGTATGGCAAAGGCAATCGAGACAGGTCTTCCAAAGATGCGTATCGAAGAGGCAGCAGCCCGCACTCAGGCTCGCATCGACTCTGGTACACAGTCAATCATCGGTGTCAACAAGTATCGTCTTGACCACGAAGACCCAATCGACATCCTCGAAATCGACAACACTGCAGTACGCAAGCAGCAGGAAGAAAGTCTTGCAAAGGTACGCGCAAACCGCGACGAGGCAGCATGCAAGGCAGCCCTCGCAGAAATCACCAAGTGCGTACAGGAATTCAAGGACGGCAAGAAGAGCGAGAACAACCTCCTCGACCTTGCAGTCAAGGCAGCAGGACTCCGCTGTACCCTCGGCGAAATCTCCGACGCCTGTGAGGCAGTAGTAGGCAGATATAAGGCAATCATCAGAACAATCAGCAACGTGTATTCATCAGAAAGCAACAGCAGCGACCTCTTCAAGCAGGCATGCGCAGCAACAGAAGAATTCGCACAGAAGAACGGTCGTCGCCCTCGTATCATGATCGCCAAGATGGGTCAGGACGGACACGACCGTGGAGCAAAGGTCTGCGCAACAGGTTATGCCGACTGCGGATTCGACGTCGACATGGGACCACTCTTCCAGACTCCAGCCGAAGCAGCACGCCAGGCAGTAGAGAACGACGTCGATGTCATCGGTGTCAGCTCACTTGCAGCTGGTCATAAGACTCTCGTTCCACAGGTAATCAACGAAATCAAGAAACTCGGTCGCGAAGACATCCTCGTCATCGCAGGAGGTGTAATCCCTGCTCAGGACTACGAATTCCTCTACAATGCCGGTGTTGCTTGCATCTTCGGCCCTGGAACATCCGTGAGCCATGCTGCAATCGAAATGATGAAGATTCTCAACGAAGACTAAACCTTCGATATCAGAAAAGGAGCCCATTTAGCGGCTCCTTTTTTACCACTTCCTAATAATTCATGAAGAAAGAAAAATGAACACAAAAGTTAAGGTTGGACTCATTATAGGTATTTTTGCCGTCTGCATCGTTGGTGGCATCTGGTACCTCAGACCCAGTGTAAACGAAGAATTAGAGGTAAAGGATTCCGGTAAGAAAGATTTCGGCAAAGGAAAAGGCCGACCCGACAAGACTCTTAATGTCAATGCAAAGATACTCCAGCCTCAACAACTGACCGACGAGTTCTCTACAACAGGTCTGATACTCCCCGACGAGGAAGTAGACCTGGCATTCGAGACATCTGGAAAGATAACTTCCATCTCCTTCAAGGAAGGAAGCGTAGTCCATAAGGGACAACTCCTTGCAAAGGTCAACGACCGTCCTTTGCAGGCTCAGCTCAAGCAGTTGCAGACAAAGCTCACCCTGGCAAAGAACCGCGTGTATCGTCAGGAACAACTGCTCAAGAGCGATGCCTCAAGTCGCGAGGCATACGAAGAGGCCACAACCAATCTCGCCACCCTCGAGGCGGAAATCGAGGCAGTAAGGGTCAACATCAGCCTTACTGAACTGCGCGCACCGTTTGATGGTGTGCTCGGTCTTCGTCAGGTCAGTGTCGGAGCCTACGCCACTCCGTCGCTCGTCATCGCAAAACTGACGAAGATTACCCCACTGAAGATAGAATTCTCCGTTCCAGAACGCTATGCCAACGAGATGAAGAGCGGTCTGGGACTCGAGTTCACCGTAGAAGGATTCCTCGATAGTTTCCAGGCAAGCATCTATGCCGTGGAGTCAGCCGTCGACAAGGAGCAGCACGTCTTCACAGCCCGTGCCCTTTATCCAAACAGCGACAGGAAACTCAAGCCAGGCCAGTACGCCAGCATCAGGCTCAAACGTCAGGAAATCGCCGATGCCATCGTCGTGCCAGCAGAGGCCATCGTGCCCGAGATGGGAGTCGACAAAGTCTTCTGCTACCGTAGCGGCAAGGCCGTGCCAGTAGATGTGGAAGCCGGCATCCGCACCGACAAGGACGTACAGATACTCTCCGGACTTCAGGCTGGCGATACAGTCATCACTTCCGGTACACTTCAGCTGCGTACAGACTTACCGGTTAAACTCGATGAAATAGAATAACCATCATGAACATTTCCGAACTAAGCATACGCCGCCCTATCCTGGCATTGGTGATGACACTGGTGATACTCCTCTTCGGTGCCATCGGCTATACCTATCTGGGCGTCCGCGAATATCCGTCAGTCGACAATCCCATAATCTCCGTTGACTGCTCCTATCCTGGAGCCAACGCCGATGTCATAGAGAATCAGATTACCGAACCACTCGAGCAGAATATCAATGGCATTCCAGGCATCCGATCCCTGTCGAGTGTCAGTTCACAGGGAAGCAGCCGTATCACCGTGGAGTTTGAGCTGTCAGTAGATCTTGAGACGGCAGCCAACGACGTCCGCGACAAAGTCTCACGCGCCCAGCGCTTCCTTCCCCGCGACTGCGACCCGCCCACCGTCTCGAAAGCCGATGCCGATGCCATGCCAATCCTCCAGGTTGCCCTGCAGAGCGACAAGCGGTCACTCCTCGAACTTAGCGAGATAGCCGACCTCACCGTCAAGGAGCAGTTGCAGACCATCAACGACGTCAGCAGCGTCAGCATCTGGGGTGAGAAACGCTACTGCATGCGTCTGTGGCTCGACCCGGTCAAGATGGCTGGATATGGCATCACGCCTATGGATGTCAAGAACACCGTCGACCGTGAGAACGTGGAACTCCCTTCAGGCAGCATTGAAGGCAATACCATTGAACTGTCCGTCCGCACCATGGGACTGATGCACACAGCCAAGGAGTTCAACGACCTTATCGTCAAGCAGGACGGCAATCAGATAGTCCGTTTCAGCGACATCGGACGTGCTGAACTCGGTCCTGCCGACATCAAGAGCTACATGAAGATGAACGGAGTGCCGATGGTCGGAGTCGTAGTCGTTCCCCAGCCTGGAGCCAACCACATAGAAATCGCCAATGCCGTCTACACCCGCGTGGAGCAGATGAAGAAAGATCTCCCGGAAGACGTGAATTTCACATATAGTTTCGACAACACCAAGTTCATCCGCGCCTCCATCAACGAAGTCAAGGACACCATCTACGAGGCATTTATCCTCGTTATCTTAATCATTTTCCTCTTCCTTCGCGACTGGCGCGTCACACTCATTCCGTGCATCGTCATCCCTATCTCGCTCATCGGCTCGTTCTTCGTCATGTACCTCGCAGGCTATTCCATCAACGTCCTCACCATGCTTGCCATCGTGCTCTCGGTAGGACTGGTGGTCGACGATGCCATTGTGATGACCGAGAACATATATGTCCGCATCGAACGAGGTATGAAGCCACGCGATGCCGGCATCGAGGGAGCCAAGGAGATTTTCTTCGCAGTCATCTCCACCTCCATCACGTTGCTGGCAGTGTTCCTTCCTATCGTCTTCATGGATGGAATCACCGGCCGTCTGTTCCGCGAGTTCAGTATCGTCATTGCCGGTACAATCTGCATATCCACCTTCGCGGCACTCACCATAACCCCTATGCTGAGTACGAAGATCCTTGTCCGCCGCAGTCAGAAGAACTACTTCTACCGCCTCACCGAGCCATTCTTCGAAGGCATGAACCGCCATTACGACAACGGGCTTGCAGCCATCCTCCGTCATCGCTGGGTAGTACTGCCAGTCATCGTCGCCCTCATCGGAGTCATCGTATGGCTCTGGAACTCCATCCCATCCGAGATGGCACCGATGGAAGACCGTTCGTCCATCACCGTCCGCACCCAGGGAACCGAGGGAGTCAGCTACGAATATATCCGCGACTACACCGAGGACATCGACCATATCGTCGACTCCATCTGTCCCGATGCCGACAACATCTCCGCACGAGTCAGTTCCGGTTCGGGCAACATACGCGTAACCCTGAAAGACCTGAAGGACCGCGACTACAGCCAGATGGACGTGGCAGAGCAGATCACCAAGGCCGTCGAGCCAAAGACCAAGGCACGTTCCTTCGTGCAGCAGCAGTCGTCGTTCGGTGCCCGTCGTGGAGGCATGCCTATCCAGTATGTACTCCAGGCCACCAACATAGAGAAACTCCAGGACATACTGCCCCAGTTCATGGAAAAGGTCAACGCAAACCCAACCTTCCGCATGGCAGACGTCAACCTCAAGTTCAGCAAGCCTGAGGCACGCCTCTCTATCGACCGCGACAGGGCCAGCACCCTCGGCGTATCGACCCGCGATGTCGCCCAGACCCTCCAGTACGGACTCAGCGGTCAGCGCATGGGCTATTTCTACATGAACGGCAAGCAGTACGAGATAAAGGGAGAAATCAACCGCCAGAGCCGCAACAAGCCGTCCGACCTCAAGTCAATCTACATCCGCAACAATGCAGGCGACATGGTACAGATGGACAACCTCATCGCCCTCAACGAGGGAATCGCACCACCACGCCTCTACCGCTACAACCGATTCGTGGCAGCAACCATATCAGCAGGACTCGCTGACGGAAAGACCATCGGCGAAGGACTCGACGAGATGGACAAGATTGCCAAGGAGACACTCGACGACACCTTCCGCACCGCCCTCTCAGGCGACTCCAAGGAATTCCGCGAGAGTTCGTCAAGCCTCATGTTCGCATTCATACTCGCCATCGTCCTCATCTACCTCATCCTCGCAGCACAGTTCGAGAGTTTCAAGGACCCTGCCATCATCATGTTCACCGTGCCGCTCGCCATTGCAGGAGCACTCGTCTTCATGTCCGCAAACGACATAACCATGAACATCTTCAGCCAGATCGGAATCATCATGCTCATTGGACTCGTGGCCAAGAACGGAATCCTCATCGTGGAGTTCGCAAACCAGAAACAGGAAGCAGGCATCAGTAAGATGCAGGCCATCCGCGAGGCATCCCTCCAGCGTCTGCGTCCTATCCTCATGACCAGTACCTCCACCATCCTCGGACTCATACCACTGGCATTCGCCACAGGCGAAGGCTGCAATCAGCGCATTGCCATGGGTATTGCCGTAGTCGGAGGCATGCTCGTCTCCACATTCATGACCATGTTCGTCGTACCTGCCATGTACAGCTACATCTCAACCGACAGAGCAAAGAAAAATGAACAATGAATAATGAAAAATGAAAAAGGTTATAGGTTATAGGTTAAAGGTTAATGGAAAGCTAACGGCTAAAGGCCAATGGCTAATAGCAGTATTGACACTTTTCGGTTCCCGCAAAGTAGGCTACGGTTCAGCACTGTCCAAGCAAGCTTGGCACTGCATTCACCTTGCACTACTTTTCGCTCTTCACTTTTCACTCTTCACTCGCCCTGTGCTTGCACAGAGCGTAAGTCTGAAGGACTGCATCAGTCTCGGACTCGAGAACAACTACCAGATGCACCTCGTACGCAACGAGGAAGAGATAGCCCGCAACAACGCCACATGGGCAAATGCAGGCGCACTCCCACAGGTCGACGCATCAGCCGCCTACCGTCCTTCACTCACCAACTTCGACCGCAGCACGTCACGCGCCACCGACGAGACCACCACACAGTACGGAGCCTTCGACAACTCCCTCTCTGCAGGAGTCACACTCAACTGGACACTCTTCGACGGCTTCAAGATCCAGACCACCTACAAGCAGCTGCTCCTGCTCGAGAAACAGAGCGAGACATCCACACGCATCGCCGTTGAAGACCTCGTGGCCGACATAGCCTCCGAGTACTACAACTGCGTGCAGCAGATCATCCGCCGCAACAACTACCGCTACACCATGGAACTCTCCCGCGAACAGCTGCGCATAGCAGAACTCAACTACCGCACAGGCCGATTCTCGGGACTCGACTACCAGCTGGCACGCACCGACTTCCTTGCCGACAGCTCATCCTGCGTACGTCAGGAAGAAGCAGTCACGAAGAGCCACATACGCCTCAACCAGCTCATGGCAAGCAAGGACCTCAGATGCCCTATCTCCATCGCTGACACCGCCATCACCGTCCGCACCGACCTGCTGCTGCCACCGCTCTGGGAACGCACACTCGCAGCCAACAGCAGCCTGCTCTATGCCCGTCAGAACACACAGATGGCAGAACTCGACTACAAGAAAGTCCTCTCACGCAACTACCCATACCTCAAGCTCAGCAGCCAGTACGGCTACGATGCCTCCTTCTACGGCAAGAACGCCATCCGTGACCGCAGCAGCCTGGCACTCAGCGGAGGACTCACTGTAGGCATCAATATCTTCGACGGCAACAGGAAGCGCGAGCGCAGGAACGCACAGCTTGCCATCCGCAACCAGCAGCTCCGCCTCGACCAGATGCAGCTCGACCTCCAGGCCGACCTCACCACCTGCTACCAGACCTATACAACCAACATCTCACTCCTTGCACTCCAGCAGGAGAACCTCAGCATAGCACAGCGCAACTACCAGAGCGCACTCCAGCGCTACAAGTTAGGCGACCTCTCCGGACTCGACCTCCGTCAGGTGCAGAAGAGCCTCATCGATGCCGAGGAACGCGTCCTTCAGGCTGAGTACGATGCCAAGATGTGCGAGATTACCCTCCTTCTCATCAGCGGCGACATAGCCGACTACATGAAATAACAAAATGCGACTTCTCTCGATCGATGCTCTGCGCGGGACCGACATGTTCTTCATCGTCGGAGGTGAGACCCTCATCCTGGCACTCGCCGGACTCTTTCCCGAATCGGGCACCATGAAAGCCCTGGCAGCACAGATGATTCACGTTGACTGGCACGGTTTCCACTTCATGGACCTCATCTTCCCGCTCTTCCTCTTTATCTCGGGCGTGACGTACCCTTTCTCGTTGTCATCGCAGCAGAAGAAGGGCATGACGCGCTGGCAGGTCACGTTGCGCTGTATCCGTCGAGGCCTCATCCTCGTCATGCTCGGCTTGGTCTATGGCGGAATACTATCCTGTACGGACTTTGCCAATTTCCGCTACGCCTCCGTCCTCGGTCGCATCGGTTTGGCTTGGATGTTTGCTTCACTCTTCAACCTGTGGTTTAGTCGCAAGGTGTGCTGGACGATTATCCCGGCATTTCTCCTCGGCTACTGGGCGTTGCTCGTAGCGTTCCCCGTACCAGGCATGGACCCTTTCAGCCAGGACGGCAGTCTGGTCGGACGTATCGACCGCGTACTTCTTCCCGGTCGTCTCTACCTCGGCAACCATGACCCCGAAGGCTGGCTGGGCCTTATCCCATCGATTGTTACTGCAATGCTGGGCATCGAAGCCGGTCGCATCCTGAAGGACAGGACGAAGACAGAGATGCACAAGGTAGTGTTGCTGGCCGTCGCGGGCATCCTGTTCATTGTCATAGGCGTGGTGTGGGACTTTGCTATGCCCATCAACAAGAATCTATGGACCTCCTCGTTCGTCATACTTACTGCCGGCATCTCGTCATGCCTGCTCGCCATGTTCTATCTCGTCATCGACGTATGGGGCTATCGCCGCTGGGCATTCTTCCCGGCAGTCATCGGCATGAACAGCATCACCATCTACATCGCCCACGAAGCCATCGACTTCGGACATATAGCAGACTTCCTGTTTACAGGTTTCATCGACAATATCTTCCCAGAGCCAGTCCGTCCGCTGATTTTCACGATATGCTGTATCGTCTGCTGGTGGACATTCCTCTACTTCCTCTACCGCCAGAAGATATTCCTGAAAGTATGAAAGCAACACATCGGCTCGTTTTTTTCAGTGCAGGTAGTGCGATGTTGTCATAATTAAGCGTTTTTTTTGCCAAATCTTGTTAAAATTCTTGCAAAACACCGTGAAAATGACTGGGAATTGAAAAGAATTTCGTACCTTTGCCTACAAGTGTCGGCTAACGGTTTGCCGATGACGCATCTTGGACGGATAAAAATGAGTAGATTCAGATACCCGGTAGATACTGACCAGTTCCAGGAAATTGTATCTAATCAAATTAAATTACTTTTATAAAAATATATTTACAAATGGAAAGATTTGAATTAAAAACCCTACGGGACTATTTTAAAAACATTATTGCAGGCTGTGATAATAATGAAATACCGTACATACGAGGAATTGCAGAATGTGGTTTGGAATTATTACATAGACACGGAATATCTTAATCCGTTAATTTAATGGTAGTAGTTCTCCTCGACGAATATGATTCCTCATCATGCGTCTGATGTATGATAAGCATCTCAAGCGAAGCCCGCAACATCACCCACTGGCGCATTGTTGACAACGAAGGCAATGTTATTGAGGACAAGAATTTCCTCGAATAAAACAAATAGATATACATTATAAAAAAAGATTATGCCAGAAATAAGTAGATTCTACGGAATAATAATAGCTATGTATTATTCCGAACACAACCCACCACACTTCCATGTGAAGTACAATGATTATCGCGCCATCATCAACATACAGACTGGCGAGATGGAAGGGAAATTGCCACGGCGTGTGATTAATCTTGTATATGAATGGCTCGACCTTCGCAAAGAAGAACTACTCGCCAACTGGGCACACATTAAGAATGGCGAAACATTAGTAGAAATTCAACCACTCGATTAATATGAACCTTATTTGGATTACATCAGCAGAATATTTGGATGATTACCGCCTACAGCTAACATTCAACAACGGCGAAGTGAAAATATTCGACGGCAAGGACATCGTTGCCAATAACCCATTGTTCCATCCACTTCAGGTAATTGCAGTTTTCAAAGATTTCGTGCTTGATGGGTGGACTGTCTCTTGGCAAAACGGAAAGTTAGACCTTGCCCCTGAGTTCCTTTACGAGAACAGCAAGATTGTATAATCATGAATCAGTTAGTCGTATAAAAATCATGCTCTATGCAACTCTTACATGGGCAATCCATACCGAGGTCAGCCTTACCCATTGGCGCATTGTTGACAAGGATGGGAACATCATCGGCGAACAGATGTTCTGATAATACACATAAAACCATATACAGCATATACCTGTCCGATACCACCCCATGACATTGCAGACGATTTTTAACTAAAGTTTCCCACTCCTGTTAGGTGTGGGAAACTTTAGTTATCAATAATGTCAAACACCTAAAAAGAAAGGAGTAAAGAAGGTCTAAGTTTTTGTCTTAGACAACAAGAATCAGAAATAACAATGACACTGAAGAACGGTGCACCATGAGTGTAACCACTTCACCAACGTATTAATTAAACCAATTATTAATATGAAGGTAGATGTGAATCCGTTCGACACTTAACATATACTTGAGCAAACTGCTCTTGTTCTCTTCAAACGAAACGACCAAATTCATAAGTAACGAGAATAAGCGGCTGTGTGTTCGTGTTCCATTAGGGGCATGAATGTTTCCGTACTTATCTGTTACAAAGGTTACTTGGTCGTACCTGTTTGAAGGATAGTCGTCGGGGAATTCGCGCTCCTTCTTTAAATTTATGCAAAATGAAATCAAACAAAGCTTTATTTGTATTCACGTGGAGGTCAGGTAACGAGTCACACCAGACTCTCATGTCCTGTAAGGGTTGAAGTACTCTATAAATCCGTCTTATGGCTCTTAGTAGAGTCCAAAAAGGCCAGCATGTAATGTCATTCCTCAGGTGTTTCATGTACTTGTCCCCTGACGCACACTGCACTTGGCAGGTCGATGCCGAGCTGAGTCATACTCAGGGTTGAACGAGGACGATATCATGCTCATGCAGAGACGAGCACGGGGTTGAACGGAGAGGTACTCGTCGAGAAAGGTTATCTTAACACGTAGACATAAGTTATCCTCAATCGTGAAGATAAGTTATCTTAACACGTGAAGATAAGTTATCTTGCAGATTGAAGATAAGTTATCTTACAGATTGAAGATAAGTTATCTTAACGAGTGAACATAAGTTATCTTCACGAGTGCGTCTGCGCTCAACCTTGAGTGTATCTGCGCTCAACTCCGAGTGTGTTTGCGTTCAACTCCGACTTCACCCCCGCTTGACTTCGACCTCGACTGCGCGTGAGTAACCGTTTCTCTAACGTAAGCTATTCACTCTTTGCTCTCACATAACACCCTTCCTGAACAGCTGCGAACGTAGCAACGGCCGAGGTGAGAAGCATTCGTAATAAGCAGCCCAACTGTCAGTGCGAATATGACCCACGCAAATGGATTGTGGTGCATGTAGCAAACAGCGAGCACACCATCCACGACCAGAATAGCGAGAGCCAGCATGTATGGCTTCCGGACGAACGGATGCTCCGCAACCCTTCCCGACAGTGTGTATGTCACCCAACCGCCCAATATGAGCAGTGCGCCACACATAAGGCTAAAGTACGTGAACGCATCCTGCGCCCCATCTGGAAGAAGAGCCAGTTTATCTGCTATGATAGGGGTAAATGTGGCTATGATGTGTGTCACGCCCATAAGCATAACGCCTAAGGAAAGCGCATTTGTAATGTTTTGTCTATTAAATTTCATAATTGTCATTTGATTGGTCCATAATGTATGATTTTCTTCTTATTTCCAGTCTCAGTACTCTCATCAGATGTTCCTTGCCATCAGGGGAAGTATCATCGACTGCCGTCTCCCCTGTCGGCACGAAGCCACACTTCTCCATGACTCTGCCGGAGGCTGGATTGTCGACATAGTGACTGCCAATGAGCGATACATAATCGGTCTCACGACGGACATGGTCAAGCATCAGCTGCAGGGCTTCGGTACAGATGCCTCTGTTCCAATAGGGCTTGCCTATCCAATAACCGACAAGTGGCTCGTCTTCGTGAGCAGGAAGGTTCATCTCCCACTCAGGCATATAACCTATACAGCCGACAAGTTCGTCTGTCTCCTTCAATATGATGGCCCATGTAGTCGGGTTGGTGAAAACCGTTCTGATTGTCTCCAGACTCTCTTCCACGGATTTATGTGGAGGCCAACCGGCTCGATTGCCCACATCGGGGTCGCTCGCGTATCTATATAGTGCCTCGGCATCAGATTCCCGCCAGAGACGAAGAAGGATTCTGTCTGATTGCATACTTGAAATCTATTTTGATTTATCTGATTCGGGTGCAAAGGTATAAAATAAAAATGAATAATGAATAATGAATAATGAATGGATTAGAAAAAATTAGGTGGCAGAGTCGCTATTAGCAGTTAGAGTTTCTGCAACTTATAAACTCTAAACTGTAAAACTGACTCTAAACTCTAAACTATCAACTTTAAACTATTTTTTTCATTATTCATTCTTCATTATTCATTTTTTATTGCTATCTTTACCTCGCATTTCCTCTATAGCTTGTCCCAGTCG
>CALELI010000114.1 GCA_937902455.1 uncultured Prevotellaceae bacterium
TGACGGAACGACTATCTACGACATCGAGGTGACACTCTCACCAGAAGAGGTGTTCTCTGCACCGCTGTCGCTGACAGAGGAAGAACTCGGTTGCGTCACCATCAGCATCATAAAGGACGGGCGCACCGTGCTTTCATGGCATAAAGACCCAGAAGACACATCCATCCCTTCACCGGCAGAGGCAGCCTTGCTTCCTGAGGACATAAAGACCAACGAACAACTCTACCTCACAGGCCTGCACCTTGAGCAGTACCGCCATGCCACATGGTCGGCACTCGACTACTACGAGGAAGCCATACGCCGCGACCCGCTCGACGTTCGTTGCAACAACGCACTGGGCCTCTGGTATATCCGCAGAGGCAGGTTCGACAAGGCTGAGCCATATCTCCGTACTGCAGTAAGAACATTGCAGAAGCGGAACCTCAATCCTTATGATGGAGAACCACTCTACAACCTCGGGCTATGCCTGAAATACCAGGGCAAGTACGACGAAGCCTACGACTGGTTCTATAAATCCACATGGAACCGAGCATGGCAGGATGCTGGCTATCTTGCCTGTGCACAGATATCCGCCATGCGGGGCGACTGGTCCAAGGCACTCGATGAAGTGGACCACTCACTCATCTACGGCTGGCACAACCACAAGGCACGCGCCCTGAAAGGGAGCATACTTAACAGGATGGGCAGACTCGACGAGTCATTCTGCAAGGAATCACTCTCGATTGACCCGTTCAACTATGGGATACTGTATGAACAGCAGCGTACGGCAGAGATGATCCGCCTGATGCACGGCGATGCCAATAACTACGACGAGCTGGCACTCGACTATGTGGCAGCAGGGTTCAGCGAGGATGCCATAAACATCTGGAGGCTGGCAATAGAAAATGGCGCAGTGACTCCAATGACATACTACTACATTGCATGGCTCACCCACGACAGACACGACCACGAGACTGCCTGCTCACAGCCTCAGGATTACTGTTTCCCGAACCGTCTGGAAGCAATCCTCGCCCTGAGCGCCTTCCCTGATGATGCCAGGGCATGCTATTATCTCGGCTGTCTCTACTACGACAAGCGCCAGTACGACCTGGCACAAAGCCTATGGGAGAATTCCGCACGGCTTGAACCTACCTACCCTATCGTCCACCGCAACCTCGCACTCATCTATTTCAACAAGCAGAACCGCAAGGATGATGCCCTCAGGGAGATGCAGACGGCATTCAGTCTCGACAAGAGCGACGCACGCATCTTCATGGAGTACGACCAGCTGCGCAAACGCCTGCAGCACCCACATACAGAACGTCTGCAGATGCTTCAGCAGTACCCAGAACTGGTGGCACAGCGTGACGACCTGCTCCTTGAGTTCATCACACTCCTCAACCTCACCCACCAGTACGAAAAGGCGAAGGACACCCTCGATGCACATAAGTTCCATCCATGGGAAGGCGGCGAAGGCAAAGTCCCAGAACAGTATATATTCTCACGCATCGGCTTAGCACTTTCAACCATGCCGTTAGATGGGGCCCACTCCCTCTCCCAATGCCTCACCTATCCACCTCATCTTGGAGAAGGCAAACTCTACGGAGCCCAGGAGAATGACATCTACTATCTGCTCGGAGAATACGAGAAAGGCACAAAGGGACCGAAAGTACCCGCAGCAGCACTCTATTACAATGATGCCAAGCCCGACAAGATATTCTATGCAGCAATGTGCCATCAGAAACTCGGCAACCATGCAGAGGCAGATGAACTCTTCAACCGGCTTGTCACTTTCGGCAAGGAACACCTGAACGACCATGTCCGCATGGATTACTTCGCTGTATCCCTGCCCGACCTGCAGATATGGGAGGCAGACCTCGACCAGAAGAACCGCGTTCACTGCAACTTCATGATGGCTCTCGGATACACTGGTCTCGGCAACACCACCCTCGCCCAGCACCATCTCCGCGAGGCCCTCAAGGAAGACATCAATCACATTGCCATCCACGAGTTCATCACCATAATGAACATTCAGTTATAAGGACATCACATATACTACCAACAAATGAAAAAGAGGCCTTGACGACCTCTTTTTCATTATTCATTATTCATTGTTCATTGTTCAATTTTCATTTTTCATTGTTCATTTCTTAAAGATCTTTCGGCCGTTCTGGATGACGATGCCCTTGTAGTCGGCACCGACTTTCTGTCCTGCGAGATTGTACAGGTCATCGTCCTGATTCCGGATTACGCGGACAGAAGCAATTCCGTCTGGGTTCTCGGCTGTGTTGACCTTGCATTCCATGAGGAGGAACTCGTCGAATCCGCTTACGGCATCGAGGTTGACAAACCGGATGATGTAGTTGCCGGCCTTCTCGATGGCGAAGTCAACGGTATTGATCTTAGCAGCCCTGAGTGAAGCCCCTGTGTTGCCGTTGGCATTCGGTGTGGCTGTATAGGAGCCTGTCTCGAGAATAGTCTGTGAGCCTGTCTTGGCAAGTATCTGTACCTTGTACCTCGGAGTTGCCTTCCATGCTGCAGTCACGAAAGTGAGCTTATAGCTTCCCGGTTCGAGATAGAGCGGATATTTAGCCTGGTTGCCATATTCTGCATACTGTTCTCTCCAATAGAGTGCCTTGCCCTGATAGCCTCCGAAACCAGAGAAGGAACGTGCACCTGATGAATAGGAGTTCGGGTATTCATGTACGGCGTTATCTTCCTGAACGGCTCTCCACCCTACTGGGAATGTTCCAGAAAGCACATCAGTGAAGTCGAGAGTATAGACGCTCGTCATGTCGGCAAAGACAGGCTGGAGGGTCACGTTGTCGTCTGGCATGACGAAGGTGTTGTCGGTAATGGTCACATCGCCATGAAGGACTGTCCATCCCACAAAGCGGAATCCCTCGTCAGGAGTGACTTCAAGGGTGACGGTCTCGCCCTCTGCAACGGAATCAGCAGGAACGACTACCGTTCCGTGTTCGGATTCCTTCACGGTGAGCTTGAACAACTCTGCAGGCAGATCGGCAGGAGCATAAGTGACATTGTCGATGTACATGCTGATACCTGATACATTAGTAATAGTGAGTGTGTTCTTACCGTCTTTCAGAGTGGCATCGGCATACACCTTTCTCCACTCGTTAGTGGCAGTCTTCTCGCAACGTACATTCTGACGGGAACCATTCACAACTACGGCAATGCTGCCGACCTTGTTGGTATTGGTGTAACGGATTCCTATCTTGTAGTCGCCGGCATGAGCCTTGTCAAGTGTATGGGTAAGTGATCCGGCTGTGTTGGAACCCATGTCCATGAAACCGTTTCCTGCATGTCCCCTCACGTTAGGATACCAGCCGTAAGGGTCGGTGACACAGCTCTTGATGCTCTTATAGTTCATGTCCTCTGCCTCGATGATGATTTCACCGAAATACTCGTCAGGCTGCTTCGGCAGTTCGAGTGCCTGAGGGAGAATGGCGTCGTCGAGACGTTCAGTGGCATTTCCGCTACAGTTGAGAGTGACATCCACCGGACCATTGTGACGCACGTTGAGAGTGAAGACACCCGTTGAGTCATTCCATTCCTTCGATACGGACGAAGTGGCCTGAGCACGCTTCTTCACGGTGTAGGTAGGCTCTGACGCAGCACCACGCACCACAATCTTGTCGAGGACTATGTTGGTCGTGTCGGACCTGTAGTTATTGAGGTAGAAATCAATATGGTCGGCATATTCCCTCACAAGGCCACTGCTCAGCTTTCCCCATGTGAGTTCCAGGGTGTCGCAGGTGTTGTAGAGAAGCGGAATCTCTGCCGACGCAGTCTTGTTCTTGTTACAATATGTATAAGGTGTATAAGTGACGAGCTGGTTCTTGAAACGTGAGACATAGAGGTCGCCTGTACTTACCTCCGGGTAATACTTGTTGAATTCAGTGACCTTCTTCGTCTGGGTTGACCAGCGGGAAGAATAGGTTGACTTCTTCACCTGCACAGGGATGGTCTTGGCAAGTGAGTCGTAGAGTTCGATGGCCACAGGTATGGCTGCATATCGTCCCGTCTTCTTGAAGTAGCAGAAGTTGTCCATCCACTGACCGTTTCCACGATTGAACGGGTCGTTCTGCTTGTAGAGTCCGTCGTAGAGACTGCCCCATGCAGCATATTTCTCCTCGTCGTTACCGGAAGAGATGTTGTTGATGACAACAATCTTCGTCTTCTGGATTACCTCCTCACGGGTTGGGATATACCACTTACCGTCGACAATCTGCTGGAACATGTCGAGCCATGCATTCCTGAAACTCGGGAAGATACCCCAGTTCCTCTGTGTATAGCCGTTGACAGTGGAGTTGTTGAGATTCTGGAAGTCTTCTGTCCAGATAAGTTCAGGACCGTCCCACACACAGCCACCGTTCACGCAGGTCTGTTCCATGACAGTTCCGATTCCAGCTGCCGTAGGGTATTTCTTGCCATGATTCTCACCGAGGAGGGCATCAAGGGCACCGTTCCATCCGCAGTTGTCGTAGCGGACTCCGTAGCTCTTCGCAAGACCGGAGATGAAAGGCGAGAAAGTGACACTCTCGTTGTTGTAGAAACAGGATGAGGTAGTGTATTTATAGAGCCACAGCATTGCCTCAGGGTATTTCCGGCAGGCATTGAGGAGGTCGGTGTTGCGCTTCATCATTCCCACAGGATTGAGAAGATGCGACCAGATGTTTCCGCAGAAGCTGACCGTGAGGAAACCACCATACTGATGAGCCATCGGAACGAGCTTTGCGAAGAGTGCTATTCTGCTTGTCTGGCTGCTCGAACTCTTGTCGTTTGCCTCGTCGAATCCCCAGAACTGCTCAGCGTAGTTCCATCCGAGGAAGTTCGGGAACTTCTTGTAGAAATACTCGAACGTCTCG
>CALELI010000115.1 GCA_937902455.1 uncultured Prevotellaceae bacterium
GTAATTCGGATTTCGTATTTATACCGAACGAAGTGAGGTAAGCCTTGTACCAGATAGTCTCTCCCTTGAAATACCCGGTATTGTCGAAATGAAGGTACACCTTCTCCTGAGGATAAAGACTGCTGAATTTCGTTACCGTCTGCAGGGTCTTTATTATCTCGTTATCATTCTGTGCCAAGACAAAGATGCTTGTACACAATAACAATGATATGAGGAATGTACGCTTCATGTCTAAGAATGAAGAATGAAAAACTTTAATAATTAAGGAACTTCTTTCCGTTCTTGATGTAGATTCCCTTTGTTGCAGGCATCTGTTTTTCGGAGATTCTCTGACCCTGAAGATTGAAGATGCGGTCTTCGCCAGTCATGGCAGCCGGTTCTATCTGTTCAATTCCCGTAGGGTCTGTATCTGCGTGGAAGTAGAGTCGGAAGTTAGAGAAGGCTGTCCAGTAGTAGTTTCCTGCTGCCGTGCCCTTCAAGCCTATTGTCAGGTTGCTGGCATAGATACGGAAGGTATAGGCATTGTCGAACAGTCCTGCATTGAAATAGAGTTGTGCTGACTCCATGTCGTTTGGAATGTAGAAAGTTGGCTTGCCGACCTTACTTTCATTGCCACCAATGGAATGATCCTGAGCCTCTGATGCGATATTGCAGATTGGCTGTCCGGTAAGTTTATTAGCATAAAGTATTGCATTCACGTCATCGGTTCCTGTAAGATATGCCGAATAGACATTTTCAGCACTACCAGGGCGCTGGAAGCCTTGCATCTTCACTGTGTAGAATCCTCGTGCCACATCTGTCATTGTCTGATTGAAGTCGAATGCAGTCATATAGTATTCGCATACATTGAAGTTCGCAGTAGGAGTAGTTCCGTCCCATCCGTCAGTATTCTCCCTGAGCGAAGGATTCTTCAGCAGGAATGTCACGTCGAACGGTGTTTCTGCCGGAATAGAAGAAACACCACTACAGAAAGTCTTGCAGAGTTTCCGTGCATCGGTGATGAGTGCCGCAAGTTCAGAAGTAACTGTTACCGTCTCTGCCTGACTTCGGAGGTCGGATATGCTCTGAAGAGTCTTCTGATTAATTCCTTCTGTCTTTTCTTCGTGAGGGGAAGATACAAGTTTTTCTATTCCGTCAAGGATGCCTGCCAGTTCGTTCTTGTAGTCGTCAATTGATGCGCCTGCAGCCTTGCGAGTCTCATCGGCTGTGAGGATGAGCCAGCGCTGAGTGGTGGCAGAGTTCTCAAGACTGAATGAAGATGTTCCTGTTGCACCATTGGCATTTGCCGTGAGGACAGAGTGATTTGAGGCATAGATGAGCCAGTAGCCTCGTGTCGTGAACAGAGCTCCGCTACTTCCCAGTTTCACATCTACACGACCTTTCATGATGTGGATATTATTGTTAGTGCCGTTCTTTATATAGTTGCCGGTACCTACATTCTGAATCTGGTAGTAACAAGTGACAGGGTCGAATGTGATTGTCCACGCAGCGTTGTCGTTGTCTGTCAGTTCTGCAGCTGTCATCTCCACCCACTTGAGTTTAGTACCATCCATCACGAGATAAGAAGTAGTGAGTCCGCGTTCCGGGCTTTCGTTCTTGATGTAGTATTTCACTCCGTCTTCATGCTCGAAGGAATAGGCAGGCAGACAGAATCCGCCACTCCAGTAGTTCACTGGTACCAGTCCGTCTTCACAGAATCCCTGGTTGATGAGTGTGCTACATGTGTATGTTGATTCCGAGTGGTCATCTTCCTGTGCTCCGTTGATGCCATAAGGCCAGAAGTGGGTATCGTCACCCGTCACCCATGCACTCTCGTCGTTATCCCAGAAACGGATGACGGCATTTGCCCTCTCGCCAAGCCAGTGACCTCTGCTGCGGTTTTCGCGCATACAGGAATTCTTCCAGATGTCGGTCGTTCCACCACCAATTCCGTGGTTCATCTCGTGCATGATGGTTCCTGGCTGCTGGTAGGATGAGTTAGGACCAACTCGCATACTGCCACCATAACTGCAGTCGGCAGTAGGGGTTCCTGAACCATACGAACAAGATACGTTATAGCCCTTTATGCTTGTAAGGTTATTCCAGTACTGATTGACTGCCACATTGAGAGCACTGCTGATTCGTGCGTTCTCCTCAGCATTTCCACCGTTATTGTACCAGTATGTTACGTTACCCTTAGGAATTGTATATACCTTTATCACATCACCGTAACCTACTGCATAGTCCTTACTGATGGCATAGGCGCGTACATAATATTTTGTAGAAGGTTTCAGTCCTGTCATCTTGAAAATCTTTCCGTTGTGGGAGATATACTGAGTGCTGCGGCCGTCGAGCACAGTAGGATTCGGCTCTGTACTCCAGCAGAATCCTTCTTCGAGTATGTTCGTGCTACTTACCTTGCTACGGCCGAAAATCACGTTCGAGCCTCTTGCATACCGAGTGTCAGTGATGACAGACGGTGCCGCACCACCACCATTGGCTATGCGATAAGCAAAGGCTGCATTGCTGAGGTTCTCTACCTCCTGTGCCAGAGTGCTGATGGAAGAACCATCGGAATTGTACGTCTCCCTTGCATGGTTTATGGCAGCAAGATAGTCTTCTGCCTGCTTGCCTGTTCCATCACCATAGTCCTTCTCTGCGGCAGTTATGGCAGAGAGCAGTTCCTTATATGCATCGACTGATGTCTGTGCGGATTTACTTGCATTGCGAAGTGGAGTGGCCACTCCTGGATAGTTGTCAGCAGTACTCTCGCCAAGCACAGCCTCTGCCTTGCTGATGGCAGAGAGAAGGGCTGCGAGTTCGTCCTTGTTCATCTTCTCATCTGATAAGGTCTTTGCATTATCGATACGGCTCTGCAACTCTTCGCGGAGCACACTGATATCGGTTTCAGTGAAAGTGAGTCGGAAGTTATCGACTGCAATCCAGTTGCCAGTGGCTCCTTCGGCCTTGAAACCGATGGTCACATCATTCTCTATGTTGATGAACGACAGCTTATAGTCGTTTCTTGCGTTGACATCCTTGCGTGCATCATTGGCGAATATCCATGCTCCCGTCTGGGCCTTAGATGAATTCTGCTGGATATTCTGTGCCGCAACGGTCAGTTCGTAAGCTCCTGCAGGAAGTGACTTGATGGTCTGGTTGACTTCGGCATCACCAATCTTGTTGCCGCTGCTTGTCCATTTCTCTGCATAGTAGGTACCTGCCTTCTTCGTGAAGTCGGAGTTCGACTGTGTCTGCATGTTCACGTTTGTCCACGATGTGAAGCCGTTCTCGAAACTTGGGTTCTTAATCTTGCTTGTCACGTTTGTCTGTGCATCACAGAGCATGAAATGGAATGACAGCATGATGATTGCTGCCAACTGACTGATTAATGTTTTTCCTGTTAACATAAAAAATGATTTGTCAATAGATTCAATATCTTTATTCTATTGCAAAGATACGAAATTTATTGACAAATCAATCCTTATCTCTGATAAATCTACTGATTACACTTTCGGAAGCTCGTAATTTTTTGACTTTAACATTAATCAAACATTAATCTGAACATTAATCAGACATTAATATTTTTATTAAAGACCGATTACTATTCGTTGTACAATCGAATACTATGAGTATTATATGTCTGATTAATGTCTTCATTAATGTCTGATTAATGTTTAAACTTAAATCTACTGATTAATACCAGATTTTGCCATGACTGGTCATTACCATCTATGGCGGTCACCACCTGGTCCTGGGATATTGCCGTCGCCGAATGTATTGAAACGGTAGGAGACGCGGAGCATGCCGTACTGGTAGATAGAGTTGTTGCGTGAGTCGCTGCGCATCATTTCGTTGATGGTACGCGAGAGGTTGCTCTGCTGACCGAGAATGTCGTTTATCTCAAGCATGAATGTAAGGTTTCCGTTGAGGAGTGCCTGTGATATCTGTGCGTTCCAGAGCAGTTCGTCGGTATTCATGTCCTTTGATGCATAGCCTCTGCGGCATTCCATGCCTATGTCGGTGTTGAGGGTGAGACCGAACTTGGTGGTGTACTGGAATTCTGCACCATATCCGAAATTCCATGTGTCCTGGTTGCCAGAAGGAGTGATGTCGTTCTTGGAGTGGTTGTAGTTGACGTTTCCATTGATGGAAATCTCTATGAGGTCGCGGCGGTAGGAAATGCCTAAGTCTTCTCCCACTCCGAAGGATCTCGTTGTAGACTTCACGTCAGTGGCACCTTGCTGTGTGTAACCTACACGATTGCTGTAGTAGACATTGGCAAACTCTTCGAGAGTGAAGTACTTGTTGAGGGTGTCAAGCGGCAAGTCGAATCCTCCACCCATTGATGCGTTCCAGTTGCCATTGATATTGAATGGCTTGGTCTCACGGACACCAGTGTCTTCATGATAGATAACCCGGTTGGCAATGTTGTTCTGAGTGAATCCTCCGTTGGCATAGCCGAAGAATCCCGACTGAGTTGCCTCCTTATATGTGTTGTAGTTGAGACGGATGGTGTGGTTGAACGACGGCTTGAGGTCTGGATTACCACTTGTGATGTTCAGCGGGTTAGAGTCGTCGCGGATGTCGAGGAGGTTGGTGAGGCTCGGCTGGTTCATGTTTCCCCAGTAGTTGACATGGAGGTTTGTCTGCTTGTCCTTCTGGAAACGGTACTGGAGTCGTGGCGAGAAGTTGAACTGGTTCTTGGAGATGTGGTATGCCTCGCCGAGGTATTTGTAGTCAAGGCTTGTGTTGACAGGCACAAGGTCGACTCCCACGCTGAAGTTACTGCGGTCTGTCACCCTTCGCATTGAGAGAGATGCCGTATGCTGGTAGGTCTTGTATTCTGAGCGCTGGCAGAGTCGGTTGGCTATGCTGTCCTCATTGCTTCCGATAATCTTATGTCCTTCACGGAGCATATAGTCGAGAATGCCGTCCACATCGTAACGGAATGATTCCAGGGCTCCATAGAGCGTGCTGAATGCATCCGAGCTGTAGATATATGCCTGGCGGTCGTTCTTGTTGTAGTTGTAGTTGAAACGATAGCCGAACTGCAGATAGGTCTTGTATGCAATCGGTTCGCTGTAGCTGAGGTCTGCTGAGATATTGCGTGAGCGGGATGGTGTGTTATAGTAGCGGTTATTGATGTCTGCCAGCTTGTCTGTCTGGTAGTAGTCCACCTTTGCAGCCGAGAGCTGCTGGCTCTCACCGTTGGATATGCCTCCGTTGATGCGCAGGTTGATGTTGCGTCCGTCGTCGTTGAGCTTGCGGTTTATCATCAGCATGCCGTTGAAGTTGCTGTTAGTGCTGTACGACTGCTGACGGTTGATGTTGCGGTTCACGAGTATGTCCGTAATCTTCTTCACCAGGGTGTCCTGCATGATCTCCAGCATAGGATTGTCGGAAACCTCGTTCGGGTCGCTGTTGAAGCTGCCGCTTGTGCCATAGGAGTAACCTCTGTTGCGTGAATAATTGTAGCGTGGACGGAAGATGATGTTGGTCATCGTGTCGGGTTTCCATTCAAGACGGAAATTGGAGTTGAGATTTATGTTGGAATCATAGCTCTGGCTGAGGTTCTCGTTGAACGAACGCACCGTCGACGATACGAAGTTCTCCTGCGATGTCTCGTTGCGGCTGTCGGAACCATTGTAGAAGAAGCGGATGCTACCGCCCGTCTCCAGCTTGTCGCTCGTGGTTGCGAAGTTCATGCCGGCATTCTTGCTCGCACGCAGTCCGCCTCCCCAGCGGCCCCATCCACGGCCACCGCCACCACCGTAGCCTCTGTCGCCTACGTTGTTCATGCCTCCGAGCAATGTCACCTGGACATTGTCGGTGAAGCGCATCACGTTCATCCGGCTTGCATATCGGTGCTGAGTTCCCGCACCACCATTGAGCTGGCCGGTCCATCCCTTGTTCATGCCTTTCTTGATTGACAGGTCGAGCACGGTCTCGTCCTCCCCGTCGTCGATACCGGTAACACGTGCCATATCACTCTTCCTGTCGTACGACTTGATATTGTCGATGATATCCACAGGGATGTTCTGCATTGCCACCTGAGTGTCGTTGAGGAAGAACTCCTTTCCGTCAATCATGATCTTGTTGACAGACTTTCCGTTGATGGTGATATTGCCGTTCTCGTCCACCTTTGCCCCCGGGAGCTTCTTCACGAGAGCCTCAAGGGTACTTCCTGCCGGAGTACGGTAAGCACTGGCATTGAAGATGAGCGAGTCGCCCGACACCTTCACCTTCGAGGCATTGGCCGTAATCTCCGTCTGGGCAAGCAATACATTATCAGGGGTCAGAGTAATGAAACCGAGATCAGTGTTCTTCTTGGTCTTGCTTATTGACAGTTCCAGGTTCTGCGTCTTCGGCACGTACCCCACGTACGACACCTTTATCTTATATTTGCCCTTCACGAGATCCTTCACCGTGAAGACTCCGTTAGCATCAGTTGCCGACCCACCTACAAACGTCTCATCCTCTGCTGTCACCACCTGCACAGTGGCAGAAGGGATTGTCTCCTGGGTACCGCTGTCAATGATAGTACCCTTCACCGTAAACTTCGTCTGCGCACTCACCAAGATTGTCATCATCATGCAGATGACAAACCACACAATCTTTTTCATTGGAAAAACTTCTTTTACCTTATTTAATAATTATATTAGTTACCTTACATAAGGGCACAATTCACCCTTTCCCATATATGACACGAAAAAAACAGGTAGGTTTAATGACAACATAAAAATTTTCACAAAAACACATCCATCGCCCCAATGACCCCGCCACACACAGAGAACGTCACCACCGCAAACAGAGAACACCATCAGTACAAACAGAGAATACAACCAACACAATCAGAGAACACTATCAACACATACAGAGAATAATATCCACACGAACAGAGAATAATATCCACACGAACAGAGAATAATATCCAAATGTACTGAGACAACTACCAACGTGTTATTAACAAGTAATACGTTCTGTTATTAACAGATAGTATATAGCTGTTATTAACACATACTATATAGCTGTTATTAACAGGTGGTATATAGTTGTTATTAATGCAAGCATAGTATTCTCAGTAGTATTAGATAATTTCCTGCGTTCAAAGCTGGCACAAAGAGCCATCATCCGGCCATATACAAGCGCGTACGCAATAGTCCTACAACCATTGCGTACGCGTATCTGTCCGAATGCCCCCATGTTGGGCACCAGCCATTAGTCATTGGCTACCCGCCGTTTCCTCGCTTTGCCAGAGTTCGTTTTTAGTTATGCTATTCCGCCAGTATAGAGTTGCTCAACAGGGAACACTAAATCCCAGTCTTCACCCCATACGATGTTGCCATCATCAATGGTAAACTTCAGGAACTCATGCTCGTCCAAATATTTGTCGTATTGTGGATGTGGATGAGCATGAATAAACTCTCCGATATTGACACGCTGGATGGTGTTATCGTTAAATGTCATCTCAATGGTCAGATTGCCAACCGAATGAGCTTCTGTAATCATTATTCGTGCCATATATTAATCCTCCTTGCTTTTACGGATTCGTTTGTTAATCTTTGTGTTCTTGACAGCTCTGCGATAAACAAAGCACTCGACCCATTTCTCTACGATTTCCTTCCAGTAATGGTTGATGAACTCTATTGCATCTGAGGTATCCTGCGAATTCATTGGGTCAGCCCCTGTCTTTTCTCGTCTTTCCAAGCGAATGAGTTCACCGTCTTCAATTATCAAATCAAATATACACTCTTCGCTTCCATGCTTCACATGAACGTGAACTGGCTCATGCTCGTTGGAGAAAAAGTAGAAGATAAAACCAAAGTATTCAAATATTTTGCCCATAACGTTTCAACTTTTCCATACAACTGAATATAAGTTTATTAAATCAATTGCAAAGGTACGATAAATATAATTAATATCAAAATGAACTGGGCGAAAGTTAACTGTATTTGCCCACTTTTCGCCCGAATCAGTGTATGGTTCTAATATTACACTCAGCAAAAGGCACAAAAAAAATCAGCTCGCAATTGCTTGCGAGCCGATTCATTGGGATTATTGTAAGTTAGCTTGTTCTTACTTGATAAGTCTCTTCTTACCGTTTTCGATAACAATACCCTTATAGTCTGAACCAACTACCTGACCAGCGAGGTTGAAGCGTACGCTGCTAACTGGAGCAACTGGCTGGATGTCTTCGATACCAACTTCGCCACCCTGTTCTACGAGAACGATGCGGTCAACCCATGCCTTGCCTGTAAGCTTACCATGGTTGAAGTACATAACTGTAGTTCCTTCAGCAGCTGTGTTAGCCTCTGTACATTCTACAGTATAAGTGTACTGCTGCCATTCTGTAGTAAGAACTGCTGGTTCTGCGTTGTTCCATTCAGGACTTGGATATGCACCAGCACCTGGGTTGAAGTAGTCACCTTCAACTTCACCCTTAGCCCAGAATGTCAGAGTGTAAGTCTTACCGATTTCCATCTTAGCACCTTCCTTAAGGTCGCAGAGGAGCTGTGCGCCCCATGGGTCACCGGCAGGGTTAGTGCTTGTAAGAGCCATACAATACTCACTTCCATAACCTGGAGCAACAGCTTCGAATGTACCACCGTTGTTCCAACCGAGGTATCTGAAGTTACCTGTAGTACCGTCTTCGAAACCGAATGAAGCTTCAGTAAGGAGGTTGTCATCAGAGTAAACTTCCTTCTCCTGAGCATTTACGATAACGATGTGGTCAACGTATGCCTTACCGTTAGTCTTACCATAGTTGAAGTATACACAGTTGAGGCCATCAGCTGGATAATCGTCTGTAACCTTCAGTTCGAGTTCGTAGAGTGCCCAGTCGGTAGTAAGTGCCACCATATTGCCGTTCCACTCCTTGTTTCCAGCTGCCCATGGTGAGAACTGAGCACCGAATTCGATTTCAGCACCTTCGTTTTCTGCCTTGGCATAGAATGAAACCTTGTAAGACTGACCAACCTTCATTGGAGTTTCGAGGTTGTAAGGAAGCTGAGCTTCGTAGTTCTGACCTGCTTTGCCGTTAGGAGCAAGTTCCATACAGTATGCACTGCCGTTCCAGCCTGGAGCTACAGCTGTTGCTGCGCCCTGATTGTTCCAGCCCTGCATCTTCCAACCACCTGTAGTACCGCCGTTGAATGCGAATGACTCGTCGTCAACGATGAGGTTGCCGTCAGGATTGATTTCTTCGCAGATGTCGTATACCATGAAGCGGTCAACATAAGCTGTACCTGTCAACTTACCCTGGTTGAAGTAAACCTGAGTGTTACCATTTGCAGCTGTGTTAGCTTCTGTACATTCGAGAGTGTAAGTATACTGCTTCCAGCTTGTAGTGAGAACTGCTGGTTCTGCATTGTTCCATTCAGGATCTGGATAAGCACCAGCACCTGGAGCGATGTAGTCACCTTCTACAGTACCCTTAGCCCAGAATGATACGATATAAGTCTTACCTCTTTCGAGCTTAGCACCTTCCTTGAGAGGGCAGAGGAGCTGTGCGCCCCATGGGTCACCGGCAGGGTTAGTGCTTGTGAGAGCCATGGCACCGGCACTCTTGTTGTAACCAGGAGCTACGTTAGTTGCTGTACCGCCGTTGTTCCAACCAAGATAATGCCACTGACCAACTGTACCATTGTTGAAGTTGTAAGATTCTTCGTCAGCAATGAGGTTAGCAGATGGATTAGGTTCTGGAGTAGTTTCATCTTCTGGCTCACCGAGGTAGTAGAGCTTGAAGTTAGCGAAGATTACCCAGTCACCGCTTACGCCTGCAGTCTTGTTGATACCTACCTGGAGTGTACCTTCTTCAAGTGCGTTTACGATAGCTTCGCAAGGATAGTCACCCTTCTGGAAACGAAGAGCTGCACCTGCCATTGATTCAGGGAAGAAGAGAGAACCGATTACTGTGCTGTCTGCATCGTAGAGGTCTACGCGGCCGTCGAATGGATACTGGAATGCCTGACCACCTTTGTCATAAACTGTACCGTAGTTTTCTCTACCTTCTGCGTCAACGATAGCCTTGTCGCCTGGTTCGAGTTCGTCGTAGAAGAGGAACTTGCCGTTACCACCGATTGTGTATGTACCGTCTGCGCTGAAGTCGAAGTAGTCAGCGAATGAGAGTTCAGTGTTCTTGGTATCACATACTGAAGTCACATAGTCCTTACCTGTACGTCCACCTGCCTTTACATAGAGAGTTGCATTGTGATTAGCCCATTCGTTCTTGTCCTGACCAGCGTCGAGCCAGTTCTGATAGCACTTAGCGAGGTCTGCTGAACCAGCACCGTCACGATAGAGAGCCTGAGCTGTTACCTTATACTTACCAGCTGGCATGTAAGGGATTGCCTGATAGAAATCAAATGTAGTCTGATTCCAGATTTCAGCGTTGTTACGAGCATATTCGTTCTGAGAGATGTCTGTGCCTTCCCAACCGCTTGTGTCTACGAATGTAGGGTTCTTGAGGATAGAAGTGATGTCGAGAGGATTCTCTTCACTTGCTGTTTCACCACCGAGCTGCTTGATCATTTCGATGTTTGTAGGAATTGAGAGAGCTGCCACATATTCCTTGAGAAGAGTAGGATCAGCCATGTTTGCCTTGAGGTAAGCAGTCTGATCTGCAAGAAGCTTGGCGATTTCATCATTCTTATACTTGAGAGCCTTGTCATAAACTGGCATGTATTCAGCGTATGCTGTGTACATCTTGTCAGCTGCCTGAGCGTCTACGTAAGTTTCAGTATCCTTTTCACCGAGACCCAGTACATACTGGAATGGAACGTCGATGATAGCGAACTGGTCTGTACCTTCTGCATATCCACCCTGGAGAGCAGTGAAGTTTTCTACAGCCTTGTAGTTCTTCATGTAGTCGTTAACAGTAGTCATGTACTTGTTAGCTTCCTTGATGAGAGCCATGTTAGCTTCGTAGAGAGCTGCATCTGTACCGATAGGGAGTACAATCTGGTCGAGGAGATCCTTAACATATTTCTTGTCACCAGCGAATGCGAGTGCTTCGTACTTGGCATTGACTGCGTCGATGTCTGTCTGGATCATCTTGTCGAACTCTGGGCTTTCGCCGTGGAAGTAGAGACGGAAACCAGTTGCGTTCATTACGTTAGTTGTCTGAGCAGCGATGAGGAGCTTGCCATCAGGTACCTGGATGATACCAGTCTTGTGCTCCTTCCATGCCTGTGGATTCCATTCCTGCCATTTGTACTGAGTCCAACCATTGTTAGCCTGATCAGTATCAACGTCAAAATCTGACTTAACAACGTCTTCTGCGCTGTTCATAGCGTAGATGTTGTGGAATGTAGAAACACCATCAGGAGTTGTCCATGACATACCGTTGTCACCTCTCATGAGGGCCTTGAGGCTGTAGTAACCTTCAGGAAGACCAACGAGCTGCTGGCAGATTTCCTCAGAACCACCTGAGATTGAGTTCCAACCAGAAGAAGGACCAATGAGGCAAGACTGATAGTACAACTGGAGGCCTGGTGACCATCCTTCGAAGTTAACTTTCTTGAACCACTGGTTAGTAGCTTCTACGTCAGCACTGAGGACTACGTCGGAACAAATGTCTGTACGACCACTAACCTTACCAGAGTAGTTACCTGGGGCACCGAGAGCAGAACGGTCAGCCCAAGTTTCTTCTGTGAGCTGCCATGCCTTATTTGCTTCCTCACCATCAACTGGGAGGTATTCAGGATTGTATTCTGCATTTACGAACCAAGGCTGCTTGATAAGCATTGTGAAGTCCTTGTTACCGTCAGCATCGAAGTCCTGGCTGTCGAGGTAAGCTGCACGTGCAGTAGAAAGACCGTCGAATGCATCCTTGTACTCTGCTACATCGTCAACATAGTCTGCGAATGCAACTTCCTTAGCTGCTTCGATAGCGAATTCGAATTCAGCCTTGCCTGGGAAGTCTGTAGCAACGAACATATCTTCTGACATGTTGATAAGGTCGCCGAGAGACTTAGCAGAATTGAATGCTGCTTCAAATTCTTCACGGAGTGCGAGTGCCTTCTCTGTTCCTTCGTTCAGTTCTTCTGTTGTTCCACCTTCGTAATCACCTTCGAGTTCAATCATTGCGTCCTCCATGAGAGAAACCAATGCAGTGTAACCTTCATTGTCGATACGACCCTGGAGAGTAAGGAGTTCACCCATAGCTTCTTCGAACAGTTCTGCAGCAAGGTCATGCTGAGCCTCTGCGTCTGCTGGACCGTTGTAGAAAATCTTCATGCGTGACCATGGGAACCAGTCCTGAGAGATGTTAGCTGTCTTCTTCAGACCGATACGGATGAAACCGTCTTCGAGAAGGATGAACTTAACTGTGTGGTAGTAGTTACCATTTGGAGTCTCAGGGCTTATGTAGCGGAAGTGTTCTGCAGCACTCTCATCGCAGTTTGGATAGTAGATAGTATCCTCTGGTGCGAGAGCCCAATAACCGTCAGTCTTCCAAGATGTACCTGAGTCAGCACCAGTGTACAGACCTTCATGAACCTGTGAGAAAGGAAGAGTCTTGATGGCAACGTCGTACTTACTGATTGGAGTACTTTCTGGATCGTTGCTTCCAAGTACGTTCACATAGAGGTGAGCGTTTCTCTTAGGGTTACCAGCCTTGAAGCTTGTCCAAGTGTCGGCAGGAGTACCTTCACGGTAAACTGCGTTAACTGCAGCTGTGTAGTAACCTGCTGGCAGAGGAATAACCTGGTACATGTCTGGCAGAGAGCCACCTGCACCGTCCTTGTAGAAACCTACTGCTGGCCATGGGTTAGTCTCAGGGTCAGCTGTTGCGTCCAGCGCTACTTCGTTTGGCTGGTCGCCTTTCCACCAGTTTGATGGGTTTGGAGTCAGTGTTACAGCCTGATCGTTGGCCTTTGTAGCACCTGCTGTCCAAGTTCCATCATAGTCTCCCCACAGACCGAGGTCAGCAAGGGCCTTGGAAATATCCTGGCCTGCTGTCCACTGGCTTGCATCAGGAGTAGTCTGAGCGTTTGCAAACACTGTCATGCAGAGAGCAAACATAAAAGTAAAAACTTTTCTCATGTTGTGATGTTGTTTAATTGGTTAATAAAAAAGATAAATAAATCGAAAGTTCAATATCGGTTGCAAATTTACAATATAATTGTAATATATATTATCTTCTATGTAACATATATTGTCATACATGATACCAATTGACGGAAAACACGTAATTATTCCCAGAAACGGGCGCATTTTTCACTCTCATCCAAATCTTGTCATACCATAATAAGTTATTAATTGCACGGCAAAGATAGGAAAAAAATATTACACTCCAAATAAAAGTTAAGCTTTTAACATTCTGAACAGTCAGAAAAACTCTGCTCACGTAACATTTTACATGAAAATATTTGCTCTAATGTAACATTTATATGAAAAAAATGTGTTAACTTTGCCTCCGAACTAATTGAATAATATTTATGAAAGCATTGAATAATAGAATATTAAACAAATGTAACATTGTTGTAGCACTGTATGTAACATTAATCTGTGTATTCTATGGAGACATGGCATCGGCCCAGATACCTCGTTTGCTCACCACTCAGCATGGACTTAACACGAGTGACATACGCAGCATAGATATTGACAGCAGGGGAATGGCCTGGATTTCTGGGCCCTCCACTCTCGAGATGTTCGACGGAAACCAATTCTATGAGATATCACTTAAAAATGACACGACAGATGGCAATATCTGTGATGTGGTGAATGGAATAGATGAAATAGCATCTCAGCAATACCTTGTAAGAACCAATAACGGACTGTATCATTACGACCTATTGCAGGACAAGTTCACGCCTGTCTACATCAGCAGCAACGAGATGAATCAGGAACGCCCTCCTGTTGGAAGCACTCATCCATACGTTTCTCAAGACAAGAGACTGGTGATAACAGAAGGCTCGGGGGTGTATGTCCTGGACATCAATACCTTCAAGGTCGATGAGAAGGAGTCAGCAAAAATCGAGAAACTTCTTGACGCAAGATTCATACTGAAGGCTATTACGGACAGTAAGGGCAGGCTCTGGATTTGCGACATCAGCACTCATCTGAAAGGCTTTGACATAACTCATAGTAAACAGATAAAGTTCAAGGAAGACGAGCGAGCACATGCCATTCTTTCACAAAATAATGTGGAAAGTATCTGCGATGCCGGTGACTATATATATTTCGGTACGCGCGAGGGAGTGTTATGCTATAACGAAAAGACGAACACGGTGAGTTATGTCGACGGATCGGCAATTCACGGAGCACCGATTGTTGCCATGCTGACAACCACTGACAATAGGCTACTGTTAGGTACAGACGGTCACGGGTTATGGGACCTAAGAATTAGCGGAATGCTGAAACGGTTCGAAATGACCAATGCACACTACAACATTGATTACGGCAAGGTAAAATGCATGGTACAAGATAAAGATGGCAATATCCTTATTGGGCTAATGCAAAAGGGGCTGATGGTGATTCCACCTCATTCCGACACATTCAGATATCACACGATTTCCCCTACAAATGATAACTACAATGCCTCATGTATCACGGCAATGACAGTTGACGACAAACTGAACTACTGGATTGGGACAGATGGCTGTGGTGTATTCAAGACCGACGGACTCCATCTCGCTACCGCACATCCAGTAAACGACGGACTCTCCTCGCTCCTTATTCAGAGTGTACAAGTTGACAAACGACAGACGGTATGGGTAGGTTCCTATGGAGGTGGCGTGCAGTATTTCGACGGCACACGCTTTGTCACACATCCAGATTGCAGTCCGTTAAGATCAGCACTTGTAATGGCATTGGCGTATGATAAGGACCGTGACAGACTGTACATAGGAGGTAACGGAAGTGGTGTATTCTTCTTTGACATCCAGACAGGACGCCTCAATCACCCTTCTTTCTCATCGAATGTGAATCCATGGATTACAGCACTCCATGTAGGAAAAGACGGAAAACTGTTCATAGGTACATCAAATGGGTTATGGTGTTATGATTCTGTGACGAAGAAAGATAGTGAAATAAAATGCAAAGGGTTGAGGCCAAGGGTAGTGTCGTGTATCGTGACCGACGAAAACAAATTACTATTCGGAACGTCAGAAGGTCTTGGTATATATGACATAAAGACTGGTGACTGCACAAAACTAATTGATAACGAACGCATAAAGTCAATCGAACAGACTCAGACAGACTATTGGATTGCCACTTCACGCGGTATCATCAGTATTGACAAAAAGACTCTGGATCAAAAACGATACTCATCACTGGGAGGATTCTTCATGGGAGAATTCCATGCTAACAGCAGTGTGCATCCTGTGCCTGATGACATTCTCTTCGGTGGTGATAATGGAATAGTCTGCTTCACCCCTTCCCTTATTAAGCAGAAAAAGGCGATAGGCTCTCCATTACTCTTTAATGAACTGCGTATTGGTGATGAGGTGATGGTTGCCATACCGGAAAAAATCAAACTGGATCATGACCATAACTCGTTCTTTCTTGCATTCAGCGTTCCGCAGTTCTCCGCACCAGAAAGGATTCACTATAGTTATATGCTCGAAGGATTTGATAAGGACTGGAGAAAATGCGAAGGAAGTCCAGAGGTGACATACTCCAGTCTACCATCAGGAAATTATACCCTTCGGGTAAGGGCATACAATGAATCAGATACAGATTATTTCCAGGAAAGAGAAATTGACATTAAGGTACTCGCACCTTGGTACGCCTCATTCTGGGCATGGATGTGCTACCTGCTGATCATAGGCACGATTGGGTATTTCTTCTACAAGGCATACGCATCACGAAAGAAGCAGAGGAAATTACTTCGTATTGCACGTGAAAACGAAGAAATGAAAGAGGCAAGACTGAAGATGTTCACCAGCATTACCCACGAACTGCGAACCCCTCTGACTATGATTGTATCACCGCTCAAACAATTGTCAACATCTTATAAGGATGAAAGCATACAAAGTTTGTGCGATACCATGAAACGTAACTGTGACCGACTACTCAACATAGTGAAGCAAATCACTGACATACGTCACATTGACAGTGGGCAACTGAGACTCCGATTCAAGGAAGTGGATTTCATAAACTATTCCGAAAACATCTATTCCGCATTCAGTGCAAATGCCAAGATAAAGCATATCTCATTCATTTCCGAACATACCGACAATGTCATTAACATCTGGCTTGACCCTGTACATTTTGAAAAGATAATCGTCAACCTCCTCTCCAATGCATTCAAGTTCACTCCTGAAGGTGGAAAGATAATAGTACGTTCTACCATTTGTCACAACAAGAAGAAGCAGGACGGACAATCAGATCTTATCCATAAGGGCCATGACGAATATATGGAACTGCGTATCTACAATAGCGGTTCACACATAAAGAGTTCAGATCTTCCTCATATCTTTGACCGTTTCTATCAGTGTGAAGATGGAATGAACAGAGAAGGGAGCGGAATAGGACTGAACCTTGTGGCAGAACTTGTTGCACTTCATCACGGCAAGATATATGCCCACAATGTGGAACCGGAGGGGGTGGAATTTATACTTAATTTCCCTCTTGGCAACTCCCACCTCAGTGAGGAGGAAATGGCTGCAGCCAATGAACCCGAAGAACCAACAGAAGAACAGGCATCTGTCTGGGGAGGAGTCGAGAGTGCTCCAAATGTTGCCGAAGGCGAACAGGGCAACGTCGCACAGAAGAAGCAGACCGTCCTTATTGTTGATGATGACAAGGAATTATGCGAATATATTGCCAACGAACTTGGAAAATACTATAATATTCTTGTTGCCTTTGGAGGGAACAGTGCATGGCAGATTGTGCTTAAGCAGCGCCCTGACGCCATCGTCACTGATGTGAAGATGGATGACGGAGACGGTACGGAACTTTGTAAGCGAATCAAGAACAACCCAGAAACTGATAACATACCAATCATAATGCTCACAGGAGAGAGCAGTGATCACGCACAGATTCAGAGCCTCAACCTACAGGTAGACTACTTCCTCAGCAAGCCATTCAACCTTATGGTCCTCCGTGGAGCTATTGGTCAGGTGCTCAGAGTGCGCGAAAACCTCCGTCAGCGTATAAGTCGCAAGGACCTTGGAAAGGATTATGATGCAATCACAATCGACTCTGCCGACAATAAACTCTTCAACAAGATCAACGACCAGCTCCTCAAGCATATCGACGATGCCGAATTTGGAGTGGAACGTCTTGCAGAACAAGTTGGAATAAGCCGTGTTCATCTCAACAGAAAGATGAAGGAACGTTATGGATTATCACCACGACAGTACATCAAGTCATTCCGTCTGAAACAAGCCGCCTACCTTCTCGTCCACAATAATGTCAATGTCAGTGAGGTGGTCTATAAACTGGGATTCTCGTCTCATTCATTCTTTACAAGTAGCTTCCACGAGTACTTTGGTATGTCGCCTAAAGAGTTTGTAGCATACTACTCTCAGCACCCAGACGATGAGACTCTTCAGAAACTTCTGGAATGATTTGTTACAAAAAATGAAATTTTTGTTACACATATATTATATAATGTATTTAGTTTTATGTAACTTTGCAAGCAGATTACGGACATGAATTCGTATTTGGCATGGCAGTTAATAACATTTTTAATCTAAATAATTAAGTTTTATGAAAAAAATCAGCTTGTTAGTAGGTTTGCTGGCATTCGCATTCGGCTCAGCCTACGCACAGTTTGGCCGTCAGGTTGACCCACATCCAAACTTGGGTCTCAAGGACGCCTACAACGACTATTTTAAAGTTGGTGTAGCAGTTAATGTTCGCAACGTGTCAAACGAAGATCAGATTGCTATCGTTAAGAAGAACTACAACAGTATCACTGCTGAAAATGACATGAAGCCAGGTTCAGTTCAGCCTCGTGAAGGCCAGTGGAACTGGGGCAATGCCGACAAGATTGCCGACTTCTGCCGTCAGAATGGTATCAAACTGAGAGGTCACTGTCTTGTATGGCACAGCCAGTTCTGCGACTGGATGTTCACCGACAAAGATGGTAAGGAAGTATCCAAGGAAGTGTTCTACAAGCGTCTTCGTGAACACATCCACACCGTTGTAAACCGCTACAAGGACGTAGTATATTGCTGGGACGTAGTAAACGAGGCAATGGCAGACGGTAACGGTGGCGGCGGATTCCAGTTCGGTGGAAGAGGTTTCGGTCGTCAGCCAAATCCTTATCGCGAGAGCCGTCTCTACAAGCTCTGTGGTGATGAATTCATCGCTAAGGCATTTGAGTTCGCTCACGAGGCAGACCCTAACGCAATCCTTTTCTACAACGACTACAATGCAGCAGATCCTGCAAAGCGCGACCGTATCTACAACATGGTAAAGAAGATGCAAGATGCAGGTGTCCCTATCACAGGTATCGGTATGCAGGGTCACTACAATGCTTATGGCCCAACTCCTGAGGATGTAGATGCAGCCATCACTAAGTACTCTCAGCTCGTAAAGCACATCCATTTCACAGAACTCGATATCCGTTGTAACGAGGAAATGGGTGGTGGACTCCAGTTCAGCCAGGGTGCTGCTACTATTCCACAGTACGTTAAGACACTCCAGAAGGATCAGTATGCTAAGATGTTCAAAGTATTCCGCAAGCATAAGGACGTAATCGACTGTGTTACATTCTGGAATCTCTGCGACCGCGATTCATGGCTTGGTGCACGCAACTCTCCACTGCCATTCGACGAGAACTTCCGTCCAAAGGACATCTATTATACAGTACGTGACTTCAATCCTGCACTTGACAATGCAGTAATCAAGGAAGACTTCGTTCCTTCTTCAAAGAACCAGCCAGGTCAGCAGTACCCAATGGTCAACTCTCAGGGCTATGCTCGTTTCCGCATTGATGCTCCAGCAGCTAAGACAGTCATCGTAGGTCTCGGACTCGGTGGCTCAGGTGGCACTGTTCTTAAGAAGGATTCTACTGGAATGTGGGTAGGAACAACAGACGGTCCTATGGACGAAGGTTTCCACTATTATCACCTTACTATCGACGGTGGTGTAGTAAATGACCCAGGTACTTGCAATTTCTATGGTTCTACTCGTTGGGAAAGCGGTATTGAAATCCCTGCACACGATCAGGACTTCTATGCTTACAAGAACGTTCCACACGGTAATGTACAGCAGATTCTCTTCCACTCACCAAGCACTGGCGAAGAGAAACGCGCATTCGTTTACACTCCTCCTACATACGACGGCAAGAAGAAGTTCCCTGTACTCTACCTCCAGCATGGTTGGGGAGAAGATGAGACTGCATGGATGACTCAGGGTCACGCAAACCTCATCATGGATAACCTGATTGCAGAAGGCAAGATTGATCCGTTCATCATTGTCTGCACTTACGGTATGACTAACGGCACACGTATTGGTGGTCTTGCAAGTTTCAACTTCAACGACTTCCAGACAGTTCTTGTTGACGAACTCGTTCCTTACGTAGACAGCCACTTCAAGACTATTGCTGACCGCAAGCACCGTGCTATGGCAGGTCTGTCAATGGGTGGTATGGAAACTCGCAACATCACTCTTGCACGTCCAGAGGTATTCGGCTACTGGGGTCTTCTCAGCGGTGGACAGTACAGCACTCAGGACATGGAGAAACTCGACAAGAAACTCCTCCCTTACGGAGTATTCATGAGCTGTGGTAGCAAGGAGAGTCCAGATGCCATCAACAAGGCAGCAGCAGACCTCAAGGCAGCAGGTTACAATGCTAAGGGTTATGTTTCAGAAGGAACTGCACACGAATTCCTCACATGGCGTCGTAGTCTCTATCAGTTAGCACCATTCTTCTTCAAGTAAGAAGTCAGCACATAAAATATTAGAAGCCGCCCAAATTTGGGTGGCTTCTTTTTTAGTTTACCTTCATCTCTATCTCCTTATGCTGCTCCACATAATCTACAATTGAACGAGAGAGGTTTATCAATATGTTGCGAGCAGTAAAGTTGGCATTAATCTGTTCGTTCTGCTTGATGTAGAAACTCAGTTGTGCATTGCCAGGATTATTCTTCGTGAGTTCCTGAAGGTCCTGTACCATCTCCTCGGTAAGCTTATCAAGAGGTATGCTTAATGTCACTTTCGTTATGAGAGAGTCCTTCATATCAGAAAGCATCTCAACGGAACGGATGTTAAGATTGAAACGTGTGGCATCCCACTGACCCGGTTCGGACTTTGCACGGACAAACACAGGCACTCCCTCATAGAAACTATCCTTGTGAGCACCCCAGTCCTTCCCGAAGAGAGCAATTTTATGCTGTCCGGAATAGTCCTCAATGATCACGGTACCCATAGGATTGCCTTTCTTGGTATAGCCAGTAGAAACACTGTTTACTATTCCTCCAAACGTGACTTCCGCCTTCGAGGAAAGTGCCTCGAGGTTATCAAGTTCAGTGACCTTTGTGTTGCAGACATAATTGAGGATGGCAGCATATTCATCCAGAGGATGGGCAGAGAGATAGATGCCAACAAGGTCGCGTTCCTTGTTGAGACGCTCCATGTCGCTCCACATTTCATAGTTGACAGGTAGTGAAGGCCTGACAATATCCACCGCCATCATACCTCCAAAGAGCGTATTTGCCGACTGCTGCATGTCTGCCTGATAGCGGTTTCCGTAGCGTACGAGTGTGTCAAGGAACATCTCACGGCCATTTTCGGCAAAATAAGCCTCGCGAGGCAGATTATTCTGGATTAAGTCGAATGCACCGGAGAGTGCAAGGCTTTCAAGACATTTCCTGTTGCAGTTTGACAGATTGACTCTCTCCACAAAATCAAACACATTCTTATAAGGTCCGTTCTTGGTCCTCTCGTCAATGATGGCCTGTACGGCACTGATTCCGATACCTTTCACGGCAGCAAGGCCGAAACGGATATCGCCATGCTTGTTGACAGAGAACTTCAGGCGACTTTCATTTACATCAGGTCCAAGAGTATTGATACCCATTGCCTTGCATTCATCCATCAGTTTGCGTACCTCTGTGATATCGTTCATGCTTCGGCTCATGATGGCTGCCATGTACTGTGCAGGATAATGGGCCTTGAGGTATGCAGTCTGATAGGCTATCCACGAATAGCAGGTGGCATGGCTCTTGTTGAAGGCATAGGATGCGAATTTCTCCCAGTCGTTCCATATCTTCTCGAGTGTCTTAGGGTCGTGTCCGTTACTCTTTCCACCTTCGATGAACTTAGGCTTGAGCATGTCCAGCTTGTCCTTCTGCTTCTTACCCATTGCCTTACGAAGCGTGTCGCTCTCGCCTCGGGTGAAGTTGGCTAACTGACGGGAAAGGAGCATCACCTGTTCCTGATACACGGTGATTCCATAAGTGTCCTTGAGGTATTTCTCCATGCAAGGAATATCGTAGGTGATAGGCTTTCTTCCAAGCTTTCTGTCAATGAAGTCAGGGATATAGTCCATTGGTCCCGGACGATAGAGGGCATTCATGGCAATGAGGTCCTCGAAGCAGGATGGATGGAGTTCACGAAGGTATTTCTGCATTCCTGCCGATTCAAACTGGAACGTACCAATCGTCTTGCCTTCACAATAGAGTTTATATGTCTCAGGGTCGTTGATGTCAAGCGTGTTGACATCGACGTCGATTCCCAGACTCTCCTTGATATTCTCTACGGCCTCCTTCATGATACTGAGGTTCTTCAGTCCGAGGAAGTCCATCTTGATAAGTCCGGTCTCTTCGATTACATGACCATCATACTGAGTACAGCGTACCTTTTCCTTCATTTCCTTGTCGTCTGCCGTACTGACCGGCACCCAGTCGATAATCGGGTCACGACAGATAATCGTACCACAGGCATGCACTCCAGTATTCCTGACGTTATTCTCGAGCATCATGGCATATTTCATGGTGTCGCGGAGCAGTGGGTCGGTGGAGGTTACGGCTTCCTTGACCTTAGGGACAGTCTTGATGACATTTGCAAGGTTCATCTTCATCCCGTCAGGGAGTTTGTCAGGAATGGCCTTGCAGAGTTCGTCGGAAACGGTGAGTGGCAGTTTCTGCACTCGGGCAACGTCCTTGATTGCCATCTTGGTCGCCATTGAGTTATATGTAATAATGTGTGCAACCTTGTCCGCACCGTACTTATCCGTGACATACTGCAACACCTTGCCTCGTCCGTCGTCATCGAAGTCGACATCGATATCAGGAAGACTGATTCGGTCAGGGTTGAGGAATCGCTCAAACAGGAGGTCGTACTTTATAGGGTCGACCTTCGTGATGTCGAGACAATAGGCCACAACCGAACCGGCAGCACTTCCACGTCCGGGACCTACCCACACTCCCAGTTCCTCACGGGCAGCACGGATATAGTCCTGCACGATAAGGAAATAGCCCGGGAATCCCATTGTCTTCATGATATGCAACTCGAACTTTATCTGCTGCATCACGTTGTCAGGCACCGGGTCACCATAGCATCTCTTTGCTCCCTTGTAGGCAAGATGGGCAAGATAATCGGCCTCGAACTTGATTCGGTAAAGAGCCTCATAGCCTCCAAGACGTGCAATCTTCTTCTTGCCTTCTTCCTCAGAGAGCACCACATTGCCGTTTTCGTCCTGTGTGAACTCATCGTAGAGGTCTTTCTCTGTAAGTCGCTTGCGGTATTCCTCCTCCGTTCCGAACGATTCCGGAATAGGGAAGAACGGCATGATAGGAGCATGATTGATATTATAGAACTCAACCTTATCGAGTATTTCGGCAGTATTAGCCAGTGCCTCAGGAATGTCGGCAAAGACGGCATTCATCTCCTCCTTTGTCTTGAACCACTCCTGCTTGGAATAGAGCATTCTGTTAGGGTCGTCGAGGTCCTTGCCGGTACTCAGACATATCAGACGGTCGTGAGCCTCAGCATTTTCCTCGTCCACAAAGTGCGAGTCGTTGGTGCAGATGAGTTTCACATCGTATTTCCTTGCCAGTTCGATGACCTTCTCGTTCACCTGCTGCTGGAGAGGGAAGGTCTCACGGTTGGCACGGATATTCGGATTGGTGACTTCGTGGCGCATGAGTTCGAGATAGAAGTCATCTCCAAACAGGTTCTTGAACCACTGCACCGATTCCTCCGCCTCCTTCATCATTCCCCTGCGGATATACCAAGGGATTTCGCCTGCCAGACAGGCACTGCTGGCAATGATTCCCTCGTGGTATTTCTCCAGTTCCTCATGGTCGGTACGCGGACGGTAATAATATCCGTCCACCCATGCGTGGGAGACTATCTTTATAAGGTTATGATAACCCACCTCGTTCTTTGCCAGAAGGATAAGGTGCCAGCCACTCTGGTCGAGAGTGTTGCTCTTATCATGAAGCAGACGACTCCTTCGGGCACAGTACACCTCACATCCGAAGATTGGCTTGAACGGGTCGAGTCCCTCCTTCTTCCTTCCGCCGTTAATCTTCTCTACGATGTTGAAGAACTCCTTTATTCCGAACATGTTGCCATGATCGGTGATAGCCATTCCCCTCATGCCATTACCTATGGCTTTGTCAACCAGCTTCTTTATGCTGGCCTGACCATCAAGGATGGAATATTGTGTGTGGACGTGCAGATGTACGAAATCTTCCATAATTCCTAATTTCCTTAATTCCTAATTTCCATTTACCTCCAGACACCTCTCTCCGTTGTCGAGTTCCTTAATGGTTACCCTTACGGTCTCTTCCGGGAGCAGTTCCTCTATGAGTTCCGGCCATTCCATGAAACAGAAATAACCACTGTAGGCATATTCATCGAAGCTGATGTCGCGCACCTCGTCCACCTTCTTTATCCGGTAGAAATCGAAGTGGTAGACAGGGTTCTCCTCGCCGTCGGCATATTCGTTCACGATGGCAAAGGTAGGCGACGTGATGGAGTCAGTCACTCCAAGCTGATGGCACACAGCCTTTATGAATGTCGTCTTTCCTGCCCCCATGCCTCCATAGAAGGCAATCACCCTGTTGTCGCCAATCACATCGAGAAACCACTTTGCGGCCTCGTCTATCTGGGAAATATTGAATATCTTGTTCATTGTTTCAATTCATAATTCATAATTACCTCTGACCTCTCAAAAAGTCTTACTTCTTTCTTCTCTTGCTCTTCATCTCGATGAGAGGAATCAGCATTTCCTCCATGCTGATGCCACCATGCTGGAACGTGTTCCTATAGTAGTTCACATAGTAGTTATAGTTATTCGGATATGCAAAGAAATCATCTCCAGATGCAAACACATACGATGTGCTGATATTCGGGGCAGGAAGCATTGCCTTCCTCGGGTCCTTCATCTCGAACACCTCCTTCGGGTTGTAGCTCAGGTTCTTGCCGAGCTTGTATCGCAGGTTGGTGTTGGTGTTCTTGTCGCCTACCACCTTTACCGGCTTGTCGACCCTGATACTCCCGTGGTCAGTAGTGATGATGATCCGTGCATTCGTCTGAGCCAGACGCTGGAACAGTTCTCTTACCGGAGAATGGAGGAACCACGATTCCGTTATGCTCCTGTAGGCATTCTCGTCCGAGGCAAGTTCCCTGACCATCATTGACTCGGTACGTATATGCGACAGCATGTCGATGAAGTTTATCACAATCACGTTCAGGTCCTTGTCCGTGAGGGTATGGAACTGCCCGAGCAGTTTCTCACCGTCGTCCGAGTTATTGAGCTTGTTGTAAGTGAAGGTATTCTGACGGCGGAAACGCTCCAGCTGTGTCTGGATGAGAGGCGATTCGTTCAGGTTCTTGCCTTCTTCCTCATCCTCGTCCACCCAGAGTTCAGGAAACATCTGCGCAATCTGGTTTGGCATCAGCCCTGCAAATATGGCATTACGGGCATACTGGGTTGCAGTAGGGAGAATGCTGAGATAGAGTTCTTCGTCGAACGAGAAATCGTTGGCAAGTTCCTGGCTGATGACTCTCCACTGGTCGTACCTGAAATTGTCGAAAACTATCAGATACACCTGTTCTCCGGCATTCAAGGCTGGGAACACCTTCTTCTTGAACACATCCGGGCTCATCATCGGACGCTCGTCGCTGTTGATTATCCAGTCCATGTAGTGCGACTTCACGAACTTGGCAAACCCCAGGTTAGCCTCCTGCTTCTGCATACGGAGCATCTCTGTCATCTCACTGCCGGTAGCACTCAGTTCCAGTTCCCAGAACACCAGTTTCCGGTACACGTCCATCCATTCCTCAAGACTGTACGAGTCGTTTATCTGCATACCAATCTTGCCGAAGTTCTGCTGATAGCTCGAGTCGGTCACTTCCGTCTCAATCTGTTTCTTGTGCAGGTGCTTCTTGATAGTCAGGAATATCTGGTTAGGATTGACAGGCTTTATGAGATAGTCAGCAATCTTCTGTCCTATCGCCTGGTCCATGATATTCTCCTCCTCGCTCTTCGTCACCATGACGATAGGAATGGTGCTGTTTATCTCCTTTATCTGCGAGAGAGTCTCCAGCCCACTCAGTCCTGGCATATTCTCGTCGAGGAAGATAAGGTCGAAATTGCGCTCCCGGCACAGATCGATGGCATCGCCACCATTCGTAGCCGTCACTACCTCATAGCCTTTTTTCTCGAGGAAGATGATATAAGCCTTCAGAAGCTCAATCTCATCATCCACCCACAACAGAGTTCCGATGTTGTTGTCCATATTAATTTCTTTTGTGCAAAGATACGATTAAGCGAGCGAAATACAAAATAAAATATTGAAAACTTTTTTATTTTTATTTCCGAGCGTGAGTATCTTGCGCGAAGCAAAGCAAGCGAGAGATAGGGGAGATTCGAAGAGAAATGTGTGAAGAACGTTAAAATTAAGAATATACGAACTTAAGAAACATAACTTGTATAACCAACAAAAAGCAAACTAAAAGATAGTACGTTTAATTTGTTCAACAACCTCATTAAAATATGGTTGTTTCAACGTACTTATCTTACGAATAACATCCCGTTCAATATTTCCAACCAACAACTGACACTTAACAAAGCTCTGCTTCATCAAAGGTTTTGTAAGCATTTCGTTAGTTAAAGTATAGTTGTATTGAGAATTATAGGCTTTTGATGAAATCATACACAAATATATGAAGCCTTCATCCTCCTGCAATTCATCATTACTTACAATCAACGCAGGATGAGGTTTGAATGTTCCGTCTGGAAACATAAAACTAACCTCTACAATATCTTGTTGATGGTATTTCATAATCACATCAAAGGTATTTGGAACACATCTTGGCTGCATTGACACGAGAAGTATAGAGAAATGCGTCACGCTCCTCCTCTTCCGTCCAGTCTTCAAGCATAGTTTCAGGTTCTACTTTTTTTGCATCATTTTTACTGAAAGTCCAACCCATAACTTTCATCAAGCCCTTAAAACGCTTGATGTCAACCTTCGGAATTTGAATACTGAAAGTCTCTATTTTTGATGTTAAAGTTGATGTTTCCATATAAATATTATTTTCGCTGCAAAGATACGAATAAGCGAGAGAAATACAAAATAAAATGTTGAAAACTTTTATTTTTATTTCCGAGCGAGAGGATCCGATTCTCGGAATCGCTTGGTTTATCCAAGATCTTACGCGAAGCAAAGCAAGCGATAGATAGGGAGAGGCCCTGCACATCAGCAGACAGCCTATATCACTGCAACGGAGAAAACCTGTCACACAAACGCAGAATATCTCCCACAAGAGCGCAGAAGAATATCCAGACGAACTGAGAATTTTATCTATGTATTAATAACAAGTAATATATATCTGTTAATAACAAGTAGTATGTATCTGTTAATAACAGGTGGCATATAGCTGTTAATAACAGATAGTATATAGCTGTTAATAACAGATAGCATATAGTTGTTAATAATGCAATGGTAATTATCCCAGTACTATCTGGCAATATTCTGCGGTCATAGTGATAGATGTGTGCGTCTGGGGGAAGAATTACGACTCGTCGCAATGATGACCATGACACCTCTCATTGCCGGATCAGAGACGAATAATTGCTTTTTTATTTGGTAAATCGCACACTTAATCTTATATTTGCACAAATTTAGGTTATTGGTTAAAGTTATGAACTGGCAACAACTATTATCGACAAAGCGACTGGGAGATGTGCGCTTTCATGGACAAAGAAACGATGAGCGTACGGAATTTCTCAGGGATTACGACAGGATTATCTTCTCCTCGGCTTTCAGGAGGTTGCAGAACAAGACTCAGGTGTTTCCGCTTCCTGGCAGTATCTTCGTCCACAACCGTCTGACTCATAGCCTGGAGGTGTCGAGTGTGGGAAGGAGTCTTGGTACTGACGTCTCGCGCCGACTCATAGAGGCTCATCCCGAACTGGCAGGCACTCACCTGCAGGAGAGCGGTGCGATTGTCAGCGCGGCCTGTCTGGCTCACGACATGGGAAATCCTCCGTTCGGCCATTCCGGAGAGAAAGCCATTGCCACATTCTTTTCCGAGGGCAACGGACAGAAATACAAGAACGACATGACTCCTGCTGAATGGCAGGACCTGGTGAGGTATGAGGGAAATGCCAACTCGTTCCGTCTGCTGACTCATCAGTTCAAGGGACGACGCGAGGGTGGATTTGCACTCACTTATTCCACTCTGGCATCCATCGTGAAGTACCCGTATCCGTCGACCTTTGCCGTGAAGAAACAGAAGTTCGGGTTCTTCCAGCCCGACAAACCGACGTACGAGATGATTGCCAGAGAACTCGGAATAGGTCCTTCACCACTTTCCAGCCACGATGAGAACGGGGAAGTGTACATGCGTCATCCTTTCGTGTACCTCGTAGAGGCTGCCGACGACATCTGCTATGAGATAATGGACATCGAGGATGCCCACAAGCTGAAGATTCTCGGACTCCAGGAATCACTCGACCTCCTGCTCGGATTCTTCAGCGAAGAGAGGAAAGAGGAGTGCCGCAACACTCTCGACAAAATCATGGATGCCAACGAGAAGGTGGCATACATGCGTTCGTGTGTGATTGGAGCACTGGAGAAGGCATGCGTGAATATCTTCGTGGAAAACGAGGAGAAGATACTCAGCGGACTGTTCGAAGGTTCGCTCATATCGAATCTCAGTGGCGAACTGAAGGAAGGCTACCAGAAGTGCGAGGAGGTGTCGTACAATAAGATTTACTTCTGCCGCGATGTGAGCAGCATCGAACTGGCTGGTTACAAGATTATCAGCACTCTCATCGACCTCTATGTAGAGGCTGCAATGACGAGCGAGAAAGCATACTCCAAGCTCCTTCTCTCAAGGGTTTCATCGCAATACAACATCACAAGCGGAACCACATACGAGAAGATTCTTGGAGTACTCGACTTCATATCAGGAATGACTGACGTCTACGCTCTCGATCTCTTCAGGAAGATCAATGGGGACTGTGCATCAACGGTTTGAGTTGCTCGCTGAGTTCCTCAGGGCTGATTCCTAACACCGAGAGGCGGTTGGCAAGGTCGGGGAGGTACTCCCGGGCAAATTCCTCGCGTGCCTTCCTGAGGATTCTGCGCTTTGCTCCCTTGCAGACGAAGTAGCCCACTCCGCGCTGGAGGGTTATGATGTTCTCGCTCTGCAACCAGTCGTAGGCACGCATCACAGTGTTGGGATTGACCTGTATGTTGGCTGCATATTCACGTACCGAGATGATTCTCTCGCCTTCGGGATAGACGTCGGTCATGAGCTCGTCACAGACTCTGTCGATTATCTGTTCGTATATGGATTTCTGTTCCTTGAATTTCATAGACTTCAGTGATTATCCGTTAGTGCATGAAATGGCTGGTTACCTGCATCTTCCTGAAACTCCTGACCCCCCAGATGCACAAGGCAATGAATATGACGGACGCGACAATCATGCATATCAGCATCAGATTGATTGCATAGTAGTCCTCTCCTCTCCATCTGTGATGCCAGACACAACTGTCGATGTAGTCAACGAAGGTTGTAAATATCAACGCGTACAAACAGGCTACAATGGCACTGATGTAAAATTTATTCACTTTGCAGCTCGACACGAGCATTACTGCTGCAGGAATTGCATACAGTCCTAATAGCATAAAGATTCTATGATATATCAAATAAGGTCGGAACCATTCCGCGACACTAGGTATAGTAAACAGTTCATTAAGTTCATGAATGCATTCTGCACATATTGAACCACTAGTGTCCACATTGAAGAATATCGGCGCTGCCTGGAAAACGATGTCGCACATCATGATTCCGACTACCACTGACACCATCGTCACTGCATAGATGGCAAGAATGTGGTGAAGCAGCTTGCTGCCTTTCTCCACTGGAAGCCCCATAGTCAGGATGCGGTCCTGCTTTGTGCGGTAGGCATGAAGACAGAATGCCATAACGAAGAAAAATGAAAGATATATAAAACCCATGAAGAAGATGACGAACATGTCCTCTCTGGTAAACATTGTAGCCGCATTTTCTGTATTTATAATACGGTTTATAAAACAAACAAGGAATAGACCAAATAATCCAAAAGCAATTGCCATCCCGTATGTGAGATAGAACCTGCGGTTCATCATCCAGTCCCACTTTGCGTAGGTAGTGTATCTTTGTATGCGTGTCATAATGGTTATCTATTTAGAATATGATTAACTTTTTCGCTGTTTGTCACGGATGCCTTGTAGAGAAGTTCCAGGTCAACAGGACCTTCAATGCCCGACGTGTTTTCATGTACTGCTGCAAATCCTCCTGCGCTCGGTTCGCTGTAGAGGGCATCATCGGTGAGCGAACTGGCATCAACCTCGCAGAACGACAGCCGTTCGGCGACCGTGGCGATGTCGGCATCAACGATGACATTGTTCGGTTCGATGATTGCAACATGCTCTATCAGGTTTGTCACATCACGCACCTGATGGGTGGCGATGATGATAATCCCGTCATCAGTAGCATGACTTGCCACCAGTTTGCGGAATATGGTCTTGCTCACGATGTCGAGCCCGTTCGTAGGCTCGTCCATGAGAAGGAGGTTGGCGTTCGAAGCAAGTGCAACGGAGATATAGACCTTCTTCCTGTTTCCCATTGAGAGGGCAGAGACATTCTGCCTGGCGTCAATGCCAAACTCCTTGAAGCAACGCTCAAGCAGTGCATCGTCGAATTTAGGATAGAAACCTCTGATGCACTTAATGAAGGAACTGATCCTCACTTTCGGCAGTTTCACTTCCTCGGGAATGAGGAACATGTCACTCATCAGTTCTGCCTTTGCATCGAGAGTGGGGGCACCATTGTAACTCACTTCGCCTTGGCTCGGACGAAGCATTCCCATAATCAGATAGAATAAGGTGGACTTGCCCACACCGTTCTGTCCAAGCAGACCATAAATGCCTCCACGAGGAAAGCAAAGACTGAAATCAGAGAAATTCTGAGTCTTGGTTTTGTAGCCAAAGGATAAATTGTCGATTCGTAACATACTGTTTGTCTTTTCTGTATCCAACTTTTTAGTGTATTAATGTCTTAAGACACCGCAAAGGTACGGCAAATATTTGAAACCACCAAATATGTTGCAGACTTTTTTCAGACTTTCTCGCCTTTCACGATTGCAGCGCAAGGGTGTTTTTTCTTAAAAAAACAAAAAATAGGGGCAGTTATTTTGTAATTTTCTCGGTTTTCACTAACTTCGCAGAAAATTTATGATATCCTCTCACTCGTTTCTCCACCATAATGGAGATCGGGAGGGGTCTTTTGTGTACGTGTTATGTTAAAGACTTACAAAATTACCAATGATGTCGTAGGTTGGCTGGTGTTTGCCGTAGCAGCATTCACTTATTGCAGCACGATTGAACCTACAGCGAGTTTCTGGGATTGCCCGGAGTTTATCACAACAGCAGCGAAACTGGAAGTCGGTCACCCACCTGGCGCACCGTTCTTCATGTTGCTCGGAAACCTTTTCTCACACTTTGCAAGCGATGCAACCCAGATTGCCCGGATGGTCAACACCATGTCGGCCCTGCTGAGTGCGGGATGTATTCTGTTCCTCTTCTGGAGCATCACCTACCTCACAAGGAAACTGGTTTGTGAAGACGAGGAGAAGATGACAGTGGGAGAACTTGTTGCCACTATGGCTGCAGGTATAGGCGGTGCATTGATTTACACCTGGAGCGACACATTCTGGTTCAGCGCAGTAGAAGGTGAAGTATATGCTTTCAGTTCCTTCCTCACGGCATTGGTATTCTGGCTCATACTGAAGTGGGAGAACCGTGCCGACGAAGCAGGAAGTGACAGGTGGCTCATACTCATCGCCTACCTCGTAGGTCTGTCAATTGGTGTCCACTTGCTCAACTTGCTCTGCATTCCTGCAATGGTACTCGTGTACTACTACAAGAAGGCAAAGGAACCGAATCTGAAGGGCTCGATGCTTGCTCTCGGAGTCTCTGTCATCATCGTGGCAGCAGTGCTCTATGGCATTGTTCCGGGTATCGGCAAGGTAGCAGGATGGTTCGAACTCCTGTTCGTCAATTCATTTGGAATGCCGTTCAACACAGGTCTCTATATCTATCTGGCACTGCTCGTGGCTGCATTGGTATGGGCTATCGTCGAGACATCAAAGGGTGAGAACAAGAACAGGATGAACATCTCGTTCCTTACGAGTGTCGCACTCCTCGGTATTCCTTTCTACGGATATGGCTTGTCATGCGTGGTCATCGGTATCATCATACTGGCTATCATCGCTTTCCTTGTGTACAAGACTTCGAAGATTACCCAGAGAATGCTCAACACGACTGTGCTCTGCATGGCTCTTATGTTCATCGGATATTCCTGCTACGCAGTCATCGTAATCCGTTCCACTGCCAACCCTCCAATGGACCAGAACAGTCCTGAGGACGTATTCACACTCGGTGAATATCTTGGCCGTGAACAGTATGGCGACCGTCCACTCTTCTGGGGACCTACCTATGCTTCTCACATGAACGTGGTGGAAAGGGCTGACGGAGAACTGGTGTACGAGACCAAGGAAGGTGCTCCTGTATATCAGCGCAAGGAAAAGGCTTCAGCTGATGAACCCGACCAGTATATAAAGGTAAGAAACAAGTTCGAATATGTATATCCAGCCAATCAGTGCATGCTCTTCCCTCGTATCTATAGCGACGAGAAGGCAGGAAGCTATCTGATGTGGCTCGGAGAAGTTACAGGAAAGACTGTCGACTACACCATCCCTACCCAGGGTACTCAGCAGGTTACCATCCCTACCCAGGCCGACAACCTCCGCTACTTCTTCTCCTATCAGCTCAACTTCATGTACTGGAGATATTTCATGTGGAACTTTGCAGGCCGTCAGAACGACATCCAGTCGAACAACGGATGGGAATGGGGTAACTGGATTACAGGTTTCAAGTTCCTCGACAATGCCCGTCTGGGCAATCAGGACCTGCTTCCTTCCGACCTCAAGAACAACAAGGGACACAACGTGTTCTATTGCCTTCCACTCCTCATCGGCTTGCTCGGATTCTTCTGGCAGGCATTCAAGGGCAAGAAAGGCATCCAGCAGTTCTGGGTAGTGTTCTTCCTCTTCTTCATGACAGGTATCGCCATCGTCATCTACCTCAACCAGGTTCCCGACCAGCCTCGTGAGCGTGACTACGCCTATGCAGGTTCGTTCTACGCATTCTCCATCTGGTGCGGACTCGGTGTGGCTGCCATCTACGACTGGCTGAAGGGACTGATGAAGAACCAGAAGACGGCATCACTGCTTGCTGCATGCATATCAGTCGTGCCGGCACTGGCAATACCTCTCCAGATGGTCAGCCAGACATGGGACGACCACGACCGCAGCGACCGTTACGTATGCCGCGACTTCGGACTCAACTATCTCGAGACTATACCTCACGATGGTGTCATCTTCACAAACGGCGACAACGATACATTCCCTCTCTGGTATAACGAAGACACAGAAGGAAAACGCACGGACGTGAGAGTATGTAATCTCTCATACCTCCAGACCGACTGGTACATCGACCAGATGAAACGCCCTGCATTCGAAGGCGACAAGCAGTCATCTCCTCTGCCAATCAGCTGGACACGTCTGCAGTACACCACAGGCCAGAACGAGGCTATCGACATCAATCCGGTAGTGCGCCTCGAAGGTCAGTACATCAGCATGAGCGACCTCGTGAAGCAAGTCTATGCAGAGACTCCTCAGATGGCACGCGAGATCTGGGGCGACGACCCTTACGAACTCCGCAACGCCATCGACAAGTTCGTACTCAAGAAGGACATTCCTGAGAAGTACCAGGACCTCATCAAGGAACTCCCTGCCTGTCTGCCGAGCGACTCACTCTATGTCACTGTCGACAAGGAAGCCGTCATCAAGTCAGGCATGATGATCGACGGCGACAGCATCCCAGACAGGATGATGATCAACCTCAGCGACCGCAAGCGCGTGTACAAGTCATTCATGATGATGCTCGAGATGATTGCCGAGAGCAACTTCAGCCGACCACTCTATATGTCGACGACAGTAGGTCCTGACAACTACGGCAACCTCTACCAGCACTTCGTACAGGAAGGTATCGCATGGCGAATCACTCCGTTCACATTCGAGTCGAACCGCAAGCAGCAGACTGTCTGCGACAGCGAGAAGATGTACGACAACATGATGAACAAGTACCATTATGGCAACCTCAAGAAGCCGGGACTCTATATCGACGAGACTACCCAGAGAATGTGCTTCACCCATCGTCGCTGGTTCAGTGTGCTCATCAATGCCCTCATGGAAGAAGGCAACAAGGAGAAGGCACTCAAGGCCCTCGAAAAGTGTGAGGAGGAAATCCCTGCCTATAATGTACCTTACGACGTAGGCAACGGTGCTCTCGACATGGCAGCAGCCTACATAGAATGCGGACAGAAGGCAAAGGGCGAAAAGATACTCCAGGCTCTCGTAAAGAGAAGCAGGGAATATATCAACTGGTACATGGCTCTTCCTAATCATAAGTTCGCTGGCTCATGCAAGGAATGTTTCTCTGAAATCAGTGCACTCGCCGCTATCCAGCAGTGCTACGAGGATTCCGGAGAGAAAGAGAAGTCAGAAGCCCTCATGCAAGAAGTCAATACCATCTACTCCCAGTTCGCACCGAGAGCAGAAGCCCTGGGTTTCCAGCTGTAAAGGATGATAATCGAACAACCAAGTAAGTGGCTGAGATGGCTCTATCCAAGTGCCATCTGGAGGATGAACCCTGAGGAGAAGGCCGTCTATCTCACATTTGATGACGGCCCTATCCCAGAGGCTACACCCATCATTCTCGACATACTCGACCAGTTTGATGTCAAGGCCACTTTCTTCATGGTTGGCGACAACGTGAGGAAATACCCACGACTGAAGGACGAAGTGGAGCGACGCGGGCACCGGCTGGGAAACCATACATTCAACCACGTAGGAGGATTCGAGTGTACAAGCAAGGAATATCTCTGGAATGCCCATCTGGCAGACCGCCTGCTGCGCACACACCTCTTCCGCCCACCAAAAGGCTGGATGCGCCCGTTGCAGTATCTGAGACTTCGCCGGCACTTTACTATAATAATGTGGGACCTCGTCACACGCGATTACAGTAGACTGCTCAATTCCGACCAGATATACCGAAATGTGAAACAATATGCTCGCAACGGCAGCATTATCACATTCCACGACTCTCTGAAAAGCATCGACAAGCTCCGCACAGCCCTGCCACTCTCCATCAAATGGCTCAAGGAACAGGGATACGAGTTCCGCGTGTTCGATACCGACCAGCAGCGAAGCATACACCTGAAATAGTGTAGAGTGTAGAGTGTAGAGTTTAGAGTTTATAGAAAAGCCAATAGCTAATGGCTAACGGCTAATAGCCAAATAAAACAATGGCTAACGGCAATACAACGTTAAAGAACGCGGCTCTGCGCCTGGGGTTTTCTGCCTGTGGCATTGCAAGGGCAGATGAGGTGGACCATGCCCATGCAGAGCATTTCAGGCAATGGATTCGTTCCGGAGGAAATGCCACGATGGACTATATGTCCAACTACGAGGAACTGAGGCTCGATCCCCAGAAGATGCATCCAGGCACGAAGAGCATAATATGCGTAGCACTTAATTACTATCCGGAAAGAAGACTTTCCGACAGCCAGTACCAGTTTGCCTATTACGCCTACGGAAAAGACTACCACGATGTCATGCGCCACAAACTCCGGCAACTGGCATCCATCCTGCCGGCAGGCGATATTGAGCCACGCATCTGTGTCGACACAGCACCCATACTTGAACGCTACTGGGCACAGAAGGCAGGAATCGGCTGGATTGGCCGCAACAGGAACCTCATCATTCCAGGGAAAGGCAGTTTCTTCATCCTTGGCGAAATACTCACCGACATAGAACTCGAATACGACTCACCCCTCGACAGCCAGTGCGGCGACTGCCACCTCTGCACCAGTCTCTGTCCTGCACTCCAGTCACCCGACAGCCAGTTCCGTGCCGAGAAATGCTGGTCGTACCAGACAATAGAGAAAAATTCCCCCGCAACTCTAAACCCTAAACTCTCAACTCTAAACTCTCAACCCTACATCTACGGCTGCGACCGCTGTCAGCTCATCTGTCCCCACAACCGCAATGCCAGTCCCACAACGGAAGAAGCCTTCCAGCCAAAAGAGCCATTCCTCCAGATGACCAAGGAAGAATGGCATAACCTATCCATAGAAAAATACCGTGAACTCTTCAACGGCTCAGCCGTCCGCCGAGCAAAGTACGAGAAACTACTCTCTAACCTTCCCTCACAAGGTAAGAATGAAGAATGAAAAATGAAAAATGAAAAAGCGAGCGTGCTTCAGCCTTTCAACTATAATCTATAAAACTGACTCTAAACTCTAAACTATCAACTCTAAACTTTTAATAACTCCTCATCTTTTTCACTCCGTTTTCAATATACACCTCGCGATGCATTGGCGTGGAAATGCCCTGTCCTTTGATGTTATGCTTTGTGGACATTCCCTCAGGAGCACCGGGAGCAGTAACCGCTGTAGGACTGACTACCTCCACACCAGGACCATAGATAGTAGTCCATTCATTACTCATTGACACAGGCACCCATCCATATTCCTCACAGGCAAGCCTGCATTTCTCGGCCTTGCCAGGATTGCCAAACTCCCGTTTTGTGTCATCGCATATCAGGCAGAAAGAGATGTGTGGAAGCGGATTGTCGAGGTTGGTGTAATGAAACATAGGGAAGTCGCCAGAAGAGTTACCCCACGACAGGATGGGCTTCTGTCCCAGTTCGCGGCGCATTATCACAATCTTGTTGATGGCTGTGCAAAGCTGCTTCATGTCTCCGCGGACGATCTCCTCACCCACTTTGTACTGGTATGACTCAGCATTGAGACGCTCTGTCCACTCGCCGTTCGCAGCCTGACTCTCCATCACGTAGTTGACATCCGATGTCATCATCTGGTATGCAGGTATGTCAAAGATGTCCTTTGTCAGCACACGACAGACATCTCTGTCAACACCGGAACAGATATACACCTTAAAATCGTTAGCCACGAGATACGACACAGCCTCGATCATCGGCCAGTAGATGGCAGTTCCCCATGTAAGGTTGGAGAGCCCCATAGGCGATACAGTGTCAAGGAAGTTGCCGATATAGTCCGAGAACTCCCTCTGTGTCATTCCCCTGAAACTCTTTGCCTGCAGGAACTGCACCACATCACCCATTTCATCGGTAGAGGCATGGTTTTTCAGCACGTACTCCTCATATTCAGCCATCAGCTTCCTTTCCTCCTCGTCAGGCACATACGAAGCATCATGCAGATAGCGGTGGAAACAAAGAATCCAGTTCATGTAGAACGGAGCCGTCTCGCACACCAATGTGCCGTCAACATCGAAAGTGGCAATACGGTCCTTCACTGCTACGAAGTCCTTACTCGAAGGATCAGTCACCCTCGCCACAAAGTCCTTGAGTCTTGCCAATGCTGGCGAATCCTGAGTCCAGTACCTGAAGTTGCCATTCTTGTCAACCTTTTTCTGAGCCAGTTCAGCCCGTGTGACCCCCTGTCCCATTACATGGCATGGCATCATAGCCATCACCAACACCGCAATAATTATTTTATAATTCATAATCCAAAATCCGAAATCCGAAATTAACAGCAACTCGTAATTCGTAATTAAAATTTAAGAATGAAAAATGAAAAGCGAAGCGTGCTTTAACCTTTTCACTTTTCACTATTCACTTTTCACTCTGGCAAAGCCAGTTGAATCACCTCGCTTAACGTAGGATGAGCGTGGATGATGTTCCTCATGTCGTCCACTGTGGCATTCATGTTCATGAGCGCACAGATCTCGTGAATCATGTCCGAACTGTGAGCACCCATGATGTGAGCACCCAGAATCCTTCCCGATTCCTTCTCCGCAAGAATCTTGCAGTAACCGTCCGTCTCACCCATCGACACAGCCTTTCCGTTTGCCCTGTAGAACGACTTGTAGGCACAGAACTCTATCTCCTTAGCCTTGCAGTCCTCCTCGGCAAGTCCCACCGTAGCCACCTCCGGAGTAGTGAACACCGCAGCAGGGACTATATCGAACCTGATTCTGTCCGTCTCGCCCATGATATGGTTGAGAGCCCTCTTCCCCTGGAAGGAAGCCACATGCGCCAGCATCATTCCTCCCACCACGTCACCGATGGCATACACGCCCGGAACGGAAGTCTGCATGTTCTCGTCAACCACAATTCCCCTTGCAGAGAACTCCACACCTACATCCTCCAGGCCGATTCCTCCCACGGCAGGTCTCCTGCCTACAGCCATGAGCACCTTGTCAGCCTCAATCTCGTTGATGTCAGTCACCTGATAGCCCGTCTTTATCTCGATGCCACTCTTCGTCAGACACTGCTTCAGTCGCTTCGCGATGTCCGTGTCAAACCGAGGCAGGATCTGCTTGCAGTATTCCAGCACCGTCACCTTGCTGCCCAGCTGGTTGAAGATACTTGCGAACTCCAGGCCTATCACCCCGCCGCCTATTATGCACAGACGTTCAGGCACCTCGTCCAGTTCAAGCATCTCCTTGCTCGTGATGCACCTCTCCGCACCAGGCACAGGCAATGAAGCCGACGTAGATCCAGTGGCGATGATGATTCTGTTCCCCTCGTAGAGCACATCACCCACCAGCACCTTCACCTTGCCGTCCTCGCCACGCACCAGTCTTGCCCTGCCCTCCACCAGAGAGATGAGAGGATTCTTCATCAGGAACTCTATTCCACTGCGGAGCTGATTCACCACCGCCTGCTTCCTCACCTGGATGTCAGCCAGAGCCAGACCGCTCGAAGCCCATCTCACCAGAGTCTTCGTCGGGATACATCCCTCGTTCAGACAAGTTCCACCCAGAGGTCCCTCACTTACGAGCACTACCTCCATACCCTTCTTCGCAGCAGCCACAGCCGTCTCATATCCCCCCGGCCCAGCACCAATGATAACTATTCTGTAATTCATAATTTCAGGTTTTACTGCCATTAGCTGTTAGGCATTAATTCATTGTTAACTTATAATTCATTGTTAACTGTTAACTGATAACTGTTAACTAAACTAAAGTCGTATTCAGTTTCAGTGTACTGAACGACACCTTGCCCTTTCGGATAGGGAAAGTCACGTCGAATCTCGACTTCACCTTCTTCTTCCCCCTCTTTGCAGGCTTGAACTTCAGAGCCTTCGCCACACGGACAGCCTCGTCGTTGAGCGGTTTCGTCAGCCCCCTCAGGATGGAAGTCTCCTCCACCTTGCCCTTCTCGTTCAGTATGCACGCCACGGTGATGTACCCCTCCACGTTGTCCGTCCGTTCAGGAGCCTTGAAATGCCTTTCCAGATATTTGTTCAGGGCCTCGATGCCCCCCTTGTATTCCGGTTTCGTCACCGGTTCCTCCACCACCTGCTGCTGTCCCCTCCTGCCGTAGTCGCCGAAAGGAAAACCGAACTCGAAGATCTGTGCCTTCACCTCAGTCATCTGCACCGCCATCAATGCAGTCATAGCCAATATTATCCGTCCAAATACTTTCATGATGCAAAAATACAAAAAAGAATGAAAAAATACAAAAAAGAATGAAAAATCCTTCGACAAGTTCAGGAACCAAATGAAAAATGAAAAAGAAGAAATAGTGAAAAGAATGGTCCCCCGAAGACTGCTACGGAAGACCATCCTTATGGTCGTTTATGTAAATGATCAACTGGTCCTTTATTGTCCTATATGATTTGATTTCTTTAAATTACAATCTTGACAAAGCAACTGTAAGTTTTCAATAGTAGTTGCTCCACCTTTAGAGAACGGAATAATATGGTCAAGTTGGAGATTCTGCCGGCTGCCACAATAAACACATCTGCCACCATCACGTTCCCAAACAGCATCAACAACATCTTTAGGAATTGGTGGTCGTTTACCTGCTTCTGGAAATAATATTCCATCTTCGACCAATTCGTTCATAGCCTGTTTCTTTGCTCTTGATTTTTGCTGCTTTTTAAGTAATTTCTCCTTTTCGGTTTCTACAGCAATTCGATGCAGTTCTGCTTGAACATGGAACTTTCGTTCTTTGATCTTATTATATATCTTTTCTGTTATTTCATCAACTATTTTAGGAGCATATTCTATGGTCATAATGTCGGTATTATCAATGTAACGTACATGATAGTATTGACCCAAATCCAATATTTTTTGTGTTTCAAACGGTAAAATATGTATTATTGCAGTTGGAACAGGATATTCAATTCTAAATTGTGGAATTTGATAACATGTATCAACTTCAAAGAACCACGAATAGTTTTTGTCTTCCATGACATCGTTTCCATTTTCATCATAAACTTCACCATTTACCAAATAAAATGTTTTTCCAAACGGCACAGCACACTCTATCTCATTATAACTGGATGAAGCATCATGTAAAGCCGGCAACATGAAAAATGTATGTTCACGTTTCCAATTCCAGAAACTTTTATATTTTAACGTTTGGTGGTATTCTCCAGAGGCTCTCCATTCAAATATTTTATGAAAAGAGTATTGAGGGTTGACCTTGGCTTGCTCTAAATCTTCTTCTGTAAAATAGTCACTCTTTTTTAACTGTTCAGTGATTTTTTTTTCTTGTTTTGTCTTATAAATTAAGAAACCAACTATTCCTCCTATTACTATACAAGCAAGCAGAATTTTTCCGTATGTAGGTAAGTTTGCAATATACGTACTAATGGCTGCAGTAGCGCATACAATTGCAAAAATAGCACATACAATTGCAATCAATAAAAATTCCCCACACCCAGATGCTGATTTACTCATATGGTAACTTTATATGTTTTCGAGAGCAGTTTGTGCCAAAGAATATCCGTTACTTGCTGATAATTTATACCAATTGATAGCCTCATCCCTGTCAATCTCAACACCTTCACCATTTTCATACGCTTGCCCCATCAAATATTGTGCCATCGGTTCATCTTTTAATGCCGCTTCTCTAAATAGTTTGAATGACATATTATAATCTTGTTCGAATCCAATCCCTGAACGATAACACAACCCAAGCGATGACTTACCCTCTGGAGCCCCTTGATTTGCTGCCTTTTGATACCATTCAATAGCTTTTTCAATATTCTCTTCAACACCTTCGCCATCCTGATAACTATCACCAACATAACATTGAGCTTTGGCATGACCCTGTTCAGCCGCTTTAAGAAACCATTTGAAAGCCTCTTTGTAATCTATTTCCACACCTAGTCCTTGATAATAACAAAGACCAAGTTCGTATTGCCCCTGATCATTTCCTTGTTCTGCTGCCTTTTTACACCATTTTAGAGATTCAAACAAATTTTTTGAAACGCCAAAGCCGTGTCGATAATGTAAACCCACAATAAGCTGACTCAATACTTCTCCCTGTTCTGCTGCCTTTAAATGCCATTTAAAAGATTCGGCATCGCTTTGCTTTACACCTCTTCCTTCACTATACAATACTCCCATCTTCGCCTGAGCTTCTTTTAATCCCTGTTCCGCTGACTTCTTATAATATTTAGCTGCCTCATCAAAATTTTGCTGACGCTCCAATATAATAGCATGATTGTATTGGGATTCTGGAGTAGTAAATATTTGCTTACATTGCCTATTTGTATGCTTTATGCCTATTGCTATTGCTAGCCAATCAAAGAAATCCATAATATGTGTAATACTTTAATTCTGCAACACTATTGTGATTTAAACTTTATAAAATCCTTAGCAGCAAAAAGTTGCCTAGAATTTTGCCATGTCAGACATTTCACTTATTCTAGTGTTGCGAAAAATGAGCAAAACTCTGATACGACATGGCAAAGATAGCAATAAAATCTGGAAGACTCACACCTTTCGGCGAGATTTTTCCAGTTATGGGGCAATTTCTCTCTCTTTCTCTCTTTTTTCCACCTGAATTCACAACATGCTACACCTGCGTTTTTTCTTGTCCTGTCCTGATATAGGTAGTTGGTTGAACTCCCTTTTTTTAATTTTGGAGCGACTTTTATCCTTCACAATCTTCACCATATAGTCAAACTGATGTTTCTCAGCTGGTTAGGGTGAAGATTCTATTAGAAAATGATGGCATCTGAGAGCTTTTTGGGCAATCTGAGAGTGAGAATCTTCACCATCTTCACCAATTTTCAGGTAGGAATCTTCACCTTTAGCCATTGAATCATAGTGCTTTAGGGGTATGGTGAAGATTGTGAAGGATAAAAGTCGTTCCGTTTTTGTTTTTCATGATCGTGATATCGCAGATGATTCCAGGTCTTACTGCTGGCACTCGCATCTGGTATTACTGAGCCCGACATCTACCATTACTGAGCCTGGCAAAAATTATTATTGAGTCGGGGGCAAAATGTTACTGAGTCAAACGCCAAAAAACGCCTCGTTTTGCCCCGAGACTCAGTAACATTTTGGGTCCGACAAGGCAATATCCGGACTACGCGTGCGGTCAACCAGAGCTACGCATGCGGTCGAGTACGAGGAGACGACCGCTGGAGTATGGCAGGACAAATGGTGTCCCACTTCCAGACGAGTACTCGGGTAGGCAGGGCTGAGTACTCGACTTTACTGGGTACAGTACTCAGCCTCATCTGCTCGAGTACTCAGCTGGCCTTGCCTGCCTCCTCGTCCTGACCGGCACGAGCCGTTGACCAGACACAGCTGACCGTTCAGTTGGTACCAGTTCATGCCTGTACTGGTTTCGCAACTTCGTAGTGAGGGTAGATATTGACTTTTTTTCAGAAAAATAATGAAAAATTGCCTCTACTCTTCTACTTTTATAGATAATATATTAATAATCAGTCAGTAAATAGGTAGAGGCAGTAGTAGAGGACTGGTAGATGAGTAGAGGGTAGCCTCTACCCATCTACCTACATCTACCCTTGCCTCTACCCGTTAACATATTGATATATAGTTAGTAATATGCAAAAGTAGAGGAGTAGAGGCAATTTTTAATATTTTTTCTTGAAAAAGTGTACTATTTTGGCCATTTTTTGCCGTATTTGCACCTAAATTTGCAAACAAAAAACATCTAACTAACGGAAAGACAGAAAGATAACAACAAAGCTGAATCTGACCAACAAAAGTAGACCCTACCTAACCTCCACTGGACCCCTCCTGACCTCCCCCTCCTAAGGGGAGGTCAGGAGGGGTCCTCTGTTTTTCTTGATGATAAGAAAGCCTCTGGAGGAGGTGATGCCGGATTCATGGAGTTTTCGACTGGCTGTCGTGATGTTTTTGAGTATTTTTATTGTCTTCCTCGATTTATTTTATTAACTTTGCACCGTAGAAAGATTTATTCAATAATATTAATCATTTAAGTTAAAGAAAAGATGAAAAAGATTTTATTTACGGTTCTGTCATTAGCCATGACAACAATTGCCTTCACGAGTTGCGACAAGGATGACAAAGAATCAAAAGGTGAGTATTTCTATACAATGAGCATTCTTGCATCTGATGATTTATGGGATTGCTATGATATGTACCTCACATGCGATAATCCTGGAGGACCAAATGCTGATGACGTAGAATATACGTATCAGACATATTGTGATTTTATAAATCACTCTCCGGCAAAGGATGGATACAGTCTGGTAAGTCATGTTAAGGATACATATTATTTCGGCACACTTCATTCAGAATTCGAACTTCGTATAAAGGAGAGTGTTGACACAACAAAAAATTACGCCATAGGTCTTAACGTGAAGTTAGAAATGGGAAAAGGCTCAAAGGTCAACAACAGCAAATCTTATGGTTTTAAGGAAATGACTGTTAAGGGCTCAGATCTTGTGAAGCACTATCCTGTAATAACAGGATCCAGCGATTTGCAGGCATCGGGAAATTGAATTCCGTGAGTCATAAGTCAGGATATGATTATCAGCGACCTTCAAAAGGCCGCTGATTTTTTTGTTACGCGTATATTACAGCTGCTGACCAGGATGTCCTGGAGCCAAAATAGCAGGATGAAATCAGAATCGTGATGAATTATTCTTCAAATCGCAAGGTGTCAATTTTGGAGAGGCGTGATTTCAGTTCGGGAATCATGCCTTTCCTGATTTGAAGCGTCATGGTACAATCTGTTTCGTAGCCTTGTGAGATGATTTTAGGATTGAGGTCCTTGATGACTTTCATAACTGAATTCATCATCGGGAATTCATAGACGACTGACAAGTTCTCATCGACGGTCTTTGTGACTATCTCGGCGTTTGATATCGCCTCTGCTGCGGCCGCCTTGTATGCCTGGATGAGTCCGCTTGTTCCGAGTTTTATTCCTCCGAAATATCTGACGACAATGATGAGGATGTTGGTAAGTTCGTTGGAGTTTATCTGGCCCAGGATTGGCTTTCCAGCTGTGCCGGAAGGCTCTCCATTATCATTAGCCCTGAAGGTCTGTCTGTCTGCCCCAATCATGTAGGCATAGCAGGCATGACGGGCATCATAGTATTTTTTCTGATATTGGGCAACGAGTTCCCTGACTTCGTCTACATTCTCGACTGGAAGCGCAAAAGCGAGAAACTTGGAACGTTTCTCGCTATATTGCCCTTCTGACAGTGATTTTATTGTTCTGTATTCGTCAGGTTGACTCATTGTTTAGTCAAGTTTGTGAATGATAAGTCCTGAACGGAGCTTAGGTTCGAACCATGTTGCCTTTGGTGGCATGATCTTGCCTGAATCAGCAATGTTCATGATCTGATCCATAGTGACAGGGTAGAGGGCAAGGGCCATCTTCATCTCTCCACTGTCGACTCTTCGCTTCAGTTCTCCAAGTCCACGAAGGCCGCCTACGAAATCGATGCGGTTGTCCTTGCGCAAATCCTTTATGTCGAGAAGCTCATCAAGAATAAGTCGTGAGGAAATGTCGACATCAAGAACACCAATCGGGTCACTGTTGTCGTATGTGCCTTCCTTTGCCTTCAGACTGTACCAATGTCCCTCAAGATAAAGCGAGAACTCGTGAAGTTCCTTTGCGCGGTATTCATCCGTTCCCTTGTCAAGGACTGTGAAGTTGGTTTCAAGTGCCTTCAGGAACTGACTTGCCGTCATGCCATTAAGGTCCTTCACAACTCGGTTATAGTCAAGAATGGTAAGCTGAGATGCAGGGAAGCAAACTGCCATGAAGTAGTTGTATTCCTCGTCTCCCTTATGATTTGGATTCTGCTTAGCCTTTTCTGCTCCGACAAGTGCAGCTGCAGCAGAACGATGATGTCCGTCTGCAATATAGAGTGACGGCATTTTTGCAAATTCTGCTGTAATCGTCCTGATGTCATTTTCATCAGAAACAATCCAGAGCTCATGACGGAAACCATCAATCGGATCAATGAAGTCATATTCAGCATTGCTCTTTGTGTTTCTGCTGATAAGTGCATTGAGCACTTCATTATCAGGATATGCGAAAAATACCGGTTCTATGTTCGCGTTGTTGACACGGACATGCTTCATTCGGTCTTCCTCCTTGTCGGCGCGGGTAAGCTCATGCTTCTTGATGACTCCGTTGAGATAGTCGGCTACATAGGCACCGACAACGAGGCCGTACTGAGTCTTGCCGTTCATTGTCTGTGCGTAGATGTAGTATTGTTCCTTTTCGTCCTGAAGGAGCCAGCCTTTATCCTGGAACATCTGGAAATGCTGTGCGGCACTCTCGTATACACGAGGGTCGTACTCACTTGTCCCAGGTTCAAAATTGATCTCCGGCTTGATGATGTGATAGAGTGACTTCTCGTTATTTCCGGCTTCGGCACGAGCCTCATCGGAATCAAGCACATCGTATGGACGGCTCTCCACCTGTTCCACGAGGTCTTTTGGTGGACGTATGCCTTTAAACGGTTTTATTATTGCCATTGATCGCCCCTTTACTTGTTTACCTGGAACTTAGTAATTCCATCGCGGAGGAATCCGACAATCTGCTTTGCTGCAGCAATACCAGCATTGATGTTGGCCTCGGCAGTCTGTGCACCCATCTTCTTAGGTGTTGAGAAATAACGTCCTTCTAATTCCTTGAACTTCTCGTCAGCGTCAGGCATTATGTCTGTAACGTACTTGAGGTCAAGACGCTCGTTCATCAGTTCGATGAGCTCGTCTTCGTTGATGACTTCCTTACGTGCTGTGTTGACAAGAATTGCGTTCTTTTTCATCTGTGAGACAAGAGCACGATTTATGCTCTTCTTTGTCTCGTCGGTTGCAGGAATATGAAGACTGACGACGTCACACTCCCTGAACAGGTCCTCCTGAGATGCAACGGCATGAACACCGGCTGCCTCAATTACTTCTGCAGGACAATATGCATCATAGGCAAAACATTCCATGCCAAAGCCTGCTGCAATTCGTGCCACGTTGCGGCCTACATTTCCGAAAGCAAGAATACCAAGTTTCTTGCCAAGAAGTTCTGTTCCTGCCTTACCATTATAGAAATTACGTACGGCAAATACGAGAAGTCCGAACACGAGTTCTGCAACGGCATTAGAGTTCTGACCAGGTGTGTTCATGACTACCACATTGTGTGAAGTAGCAGCTGCGAGGTCAACATTGTCGTATCCTGCACCCGCACGTACAACTATCTTAAGTTGCTTTGCAGCGTCGAGAACTTCTGCATCAATCTTGTCAGAACGGATGATGACTGCGTCAACGTCAGCTACTGCATCAAGGAGTTGCTGCTTTTCTGTGTACTTTTCAAGAACGGCAAGTTCATAACCTGCTGCATCTATCTCTTTCTTAATACCTTCTACTGCTACTGGAGCAAAAGGTTTTTCTGTTGCAATTAATACTTTCATGTTGTGATTAATTACTGATGAATGTCGTTTAATGTTGTCTTTCAAATTCCTGCATGCAGCTGATGAGGGCCTGTACGCCTTCAACACTCATGGCATTGTAGCAAGATGCACGGAAACCACCCACACTGCGATGACCCTTGATTCCAACCATTCCCTGGGCTGTTGCATAGTCGAGGAAGTCCTTTTCAAGTTCCTTGTATTCGTCTGTCATGACGAAACAGATATTCATGATTGAACGGTCTTCTTCATTTACTGTTCCACGGAACAACTTGTTGCGGTCGATTTCAGCATACAGCATCTCGGCACGCTCCTTGGCACGACGGTCCATC
>CALELI010000116.1 GCA_937902455.1 uncultured Prevotellaceae bacterium
TAGCCCTGAATAGTGCAGAGCGGAGCATCATGACCATCGATTCCTTGTAGAGTACGAGCATAGGCGTTGATTATGGCACATGCTTCATCGGCATTGCCTTGTCTGGCCATTTCGAGTGCCTTTGCCATGTCGCGCTCACTGCCTCCTTTGGTACGGGCATACTGTCCGTCACGGGCGATGACCTCATAAGGACCTGCCATCTTGTAACTGCCTTGCGCGAAGGCTGTAACGACAGGCACAAGGATGACGACTATCATGCTGGCAATATGTTTTTTCATCGTTTGGGGCTGTTATTGGTTGTCTATTTCAATATCTTCTTTCCGTTTCGGATGTAGATGTTCCCAAGCTTTTTGCGAGTAATCTCAACGCGTCTTTTCTCATTGGTCAGTTAATCAGTTAGAAATTAATAATATTTAAGCCGTGATGCAAATATACGCAAAAATCCTGAATCATAAGCCTGTCGAGAGAGAAATTCTTGTTTTCATGGAGAAAACTTCCTGATTGAACGGCCGGGAACTATCGGATGAACTGAGAAAAACTCGCTGACGGGCTGAGAAGGATTAGTTGCAGAACTGAGAAAAACTCCCCATCAAACTGATACGTACTCTTTCACGTTATAACGTGCGTGCGTTCACGTTGTAACGTGGCGTGGTTCGCCTCAGCTCGTCCGGTAGTTCGCATCTGCTCTCGGGTGAGTCCATCTCGGCTCATAAGGGAGTTTCTGTCTGCTCTTTCCGTCCAGGATGTGTGATTGTGTGAATTTTTTAGTGCGGATTCTTTGCTCATTACATAATAAAGGACTATCTTTGCAATCGGACTTTCAATTCATGACTGATGAAACTAAACCGAATCATACTCCTTCTTGCATACCTTATTATATATATAGGCAATGTCATGGCACAGTCTCACCTTCTCGATGAGGGAATTTCGTGGGAACTTGCCCAGCATCGCAAGTCTTCAATCAGCAACTTGCGCTATAACCTCTCCTTTTCTATTCCAGAGAATAATGAAAGGGCCATAGAGGCAATTGATACCTTGTCGTTCGACCTTTCAGAACCTATGGACGTCATCATCGACTTCAACGAGAGTGCGGACAAGGTGCATAGAGTAGGGTGCATGAATGGCGGTAGTGGTAAGGTAAGGCAATGCAATTGGGAGTTTGTAAACGGCCATATCGTGGTTCCGAAGAAATATACCCGTGAAGGCAGGAATGTCATAGTGATAGAATTTACGGCTGGCAATCAAGGTCTTAACCGAAGGGAAGGATATGTCTATACGCTCTTTGTTCCCGACAGGGCACATACTGTGTTTCCCTGCTTCGACCAGCCCAACATGAAGGCCATCTTCACCCTTAATCTTGAAGTGCCGGAAGGGTGGTGCATAGCACAGAACGGCAACATGAACACTCCTATCCCTACCTATCTCTTTGCATTTGCAGCAGGCGAGTTTCAGTATCGGAGCTATGAGGAAGACGGTGTGAAGATAGGTGCCTACTATCGTGAGACCGACTCTCTCCGCATTGCCCAGTTGCCAGAGATTATGCATCAGGTGGTGTTTTCCATGCGCTGGCAGGAGGAGTTCACGGGCATGAAATATCCTTTCCCGAGATACGACCTCGTCATTCTGCCTGGATTCCAGTTCGGAGGAATGGAGCATGTAGGTGCGACATTCTATAATGATAACAGGATATTCCTGCCTGCCAATCCAACTCCTGATGAGGAACTGGATCGGACGGAACTCATTGCTCACGAGACGAGCCACATGTGGTTTGGTGATGCGGTGACAATGAACTGGTTCGATGATGTGTGGACAAAGGAGGTCTTCGCCAATTACTTCGCTGCCGAAATCACTGCGCCTCTCTTTCCCGAACTCAACCACGAACTCAACTGGCTGAAGAACTACACAGCCGCAGCCATCAGTCAGGATCGCACGGAGGGCCGCACCAGTATCCGTCAGCCACTCGACAACATGCGCTATGCAGGACTTATATACAACGACATCATCTACAACAAGGCTCCGGTGATGATGCGCAAGATGGTGGAACTCATGGGCAAGGACGCATTCAGAAGGGGTATCCGGAAATATGTGGCGAAGTATAAATACGCCAATGCCACATGGGATGACCTTATCGAGATACTCGATGCTGAGACCACTGCCGACCTCAGGTCGTTCAGCAGGGAATGGGTGGATGAGGCACATTGGTGGTGCTACAAGGCAACATCCATCGACGACCCTCGCATCGGCAAGGAATATGGTTACTTCGAGCTCACCCATTCGCAGTGCGACGAACTGATTCACTCCTGGCAGAGCGAATCCGACGGTGCCCGCCGTCAGGCTCTCCTGATGACTCTCAACGAGAATTATCTCAATGGGAAGATAGGTGACACCCAGTGGCTTTCAGCCCTTGTCGACTGTCTGAAAGATGAGACCGACCCACTCACGTCACTCACGCTCGTCAGTTACATGAGCGAACCGCTTCGTGCTACATTTAAATATGATGAGAAATTTGATGTGGAAATCCTCGAACTCTCTGCATCACATCCGCTGCCAGCTGTCCGTACACAGCTTCTCCGTCTTCTTATTGGGGGCGCGCGTACTCCGGAGGTGGTCGATTCCCTCTGGCAGATATGGCAGCAGAACTCCAATCCTCTGCTTTCCGAAAATGACTTCATGACCCTCTCGTACGAACTTGCCATCCGTATGCCGGAAAAGGCAGAAAGCATTCTCCGTGCTCAGCGTGCCCGTCTCTCCAATCCTGACCGCATCGCTCAGTTCGACTATGTCTCGCGTGCCGTCCGTCCGTCTGAATCTGACAGGGATTCTCTTTTCGAGTCTCTCCGGCAGGCAGAAAACCGAAGGATAGAACCTTGGGCACTCTCTGTGCTCTACTACCTCAATCATCCTCTTCGCGACGAGGAGTCGGTCAAGTACATTCGTCCAGCCCTTGAACTCCTTCCGGAGATACAGCGTACAGGCGATATATTCTTCCCGGGAAACTGGTGTGGCAGGCTGCTTGCTGGTCATCGCTCTTATGATGCATACAAGGCAGTGGAGACTTTTCTTGCCGAGCATTCCGGCATGATGCCCTTGCTGAAGAACAAAATCCTCCAGGCCGAGTATTACCTGAAAAGGAGAAACGAAAACAAGGAAAAATGAAAAATGAAGAATGAAAAATGAAAAAAAGTAGAATTTTATTTTGTACTTTCCGCAACTTTCACTAACTTTGCACCCGCAAATGGAAATTGGGATATGGTGTAATGGTAACACTACAGATTCTGGTCCTGTCATTCCAGGTTCGAATCCTGGTATCCCAACAAGGAAGCTTTCGGAAACGAAAGCTTTTTTTGTAATGTTTTAACTTTCGCATGTATTTTAAAACCATTAATCTAAACATTCGAAACTTGTAAATTTTCATTATTCATTATTCATTATTCATTTTTATTTGCTATCTTTGCAAGTTGAAATAATGTCGTATGATTAGAAACAAGGAAGTAAAGAGTATTATAAAAGGTATTCAGGAGAAGAAAGGCCGCCGTATAAGGGTTGTGGATCTGAGAAAGATTGGTGACACGATATGCAATTTCATGGTGATCTGTGAGGGTGGCTCTCCAAATCAGGTATCTGCCATTGCTGATTCGGTGGAGGAAATTGCAAGAAAGGAGTGCAGGATAAAGCCTGTCTTCGTGGATGGATTGTCGAACAGTGTATGGGTGGCAATGGATTATTCAGATATTGTCGTCCACATTTTCCTTCCCGAGGAACGTGCATTCTACGACCTCGACAACCTGTGGGAAGACGGCAAGACAGAGGACATTGAGGACGAAGAATGATTATTTAGTTAACAGTTATCAGGACTCCGAGCTTGCTCGCCTGAACTTGTGAAGAAACAATGAATTATCAGTTAACAATTATGAATTATGAATTAATGAAATGAGTGATAAAATAAATAAACCCGTTAAGAATAGTCCTTCTGACGATGACAAGAAGTCAAAGGGACCGAAGTTTAATTTCAGTTGGCTGTATCTCATACTGTGCCTTGTGTTCATTGGGTTGTATTTCTTCAATGGTCACAGCAGTGGTGGCAGGGAGATTGCATACACGGACTTCCAGCAGTGTATGGATAGTGGCTATGTCACGAAGATTCTCATCAACAAGGACAAGCTGACTCTGACGTTCACCCCGTCAGAGGCTGGATACAAGTTCATATATGGCAATTCCTCCAAGGATGCTGTCCGTCCTGTGAACGTGGAGTTTGGATCTATCGACAACCTCGAGACTTTCATTCAGGAAAAGCGTGATGAAGGGAAGTTCAAGGGCAAGATTAACTATGAGAGGGCTGATGACCTATTCATCAACCTCCTGTGGCAGATTGGCCCTATTATCCTTATTGTGGTCGTATGGCTGATGATCATGCGTCACATGGGTGGCGGCATGGGCGGTGGAGTATTTGGATTCGGTAAGTCGAAGGCAAAGCTCATCGACGGCAGCGACAAGAATGCACCGAAGGTCACCTTCAAGGATGTGGCTGGTCAGGCAGAGGCAAAGCGCGAGGTTCACGAGATTGTGGACTTCCTCAAGAATCCTGAGAAATATACTGAACTGGGAGGAAAGATTCCTAAGGGCGCTCTCCTCGTCGGTCCTCCGGGAACTGGTAAGACCCTGCTGGCCAAGGCTGTGGCAGGTGAGGCAGGAGTGCCGTTCTTCTCCATGTCGGGTTCCGACTTCGTAGAGATGTTT
>CALELI010000117.1 GCA_937902455.1 uncultured Prevotellaceae bacterium
GCTTGGCATTGCCGAGGTGCGAAGGAGGAAGACAAAAGTCAAAATCACCTAAAATGTAATTAATAGAACACCCCTTAAGGAATAACATTGGAAAAGAAAAGAATTTGCATATTAGGTTCCACCGGCTCAATAGGATGTCAGGCTTTAGATGTGATTGAAGAGCACAATGACCTATATGAAGCATATGTCCTTACAGCAAACAATAGCGTCGACAAACTTATCGCCCAGGCAAGAAAATTCAAGCCAGAAGTTGTGGTCATAGCCAACGAACTGCATTATGCCACAGTAAAAGATGCTTTAGCAGACCTGCCTATCAAGGTATTTGCAGGTGCAGAGGCCTTGTGTCAGGTTGTTGAAGACGACAATGTGGACATAGTCCTTGCATCAATGGTCGGATTTGCAGGCTTACGTCCAACTATCAGTGCCATCAAAGCAAAAAAAGTAATCGCACTGGCAAACAAAGAGACGTTAGTCGTAGCCGGAGAACTCATTAACCGACTTGCAGCTGAAAATCAGGTACCAATACTCCCTGTAGACTCTGAACATTCAGCTATATTCCAGTGCCTGGAACCAGGCAATCGTATTGAAAAGATTTTGCTCACATGTAGTGGAGGGCCATTCCGAACCTTCTCACAAGAACGACTTGCAAAGGTTACAAAGAATGATGCTCTCGCCCACCCTACATGGAACATGGGTGCAAAAATAACTATCGACTCTGCTACCCTGATGAACAAAGGCTTTGAAGTCATTGAAGCAAAATGGCTGTTCGGGGTCAGCCCGGACCAGATTCAGGTAGTTGTTCACCCTCAATCTGTAATCCATTCAATGGTACAGTTTGAGGACGGGGCTGTCAAGGCGCAACTCGGAGTTCCTGATATGAGACTGCCTATACAATATGCATTCAGCTATCCACGGCGTCTGAAATCATCTTTCGACCGCGTTGACTTCTTCCAGATGAAAGACCTTACCTTCGAAAGGCCCAATACAGATAAATTCCGTTGTCTTGCCTTAGCATATGATGCTTTGAGCAAAGGTGGGAACATGCCTTGTATTGTTAACGCAGCCAATGAAATAGCCAACCGTGCATTCATAGACGACCGGATTGCATTCACAAAAATCAGTGAGATAATAGAAAAGACTATGAATCACATCTCATTTAGTACCGCGACAGAGTTGGAAGACTTCCTGCAGACGGACGACGAGGCACGAAGATATGCCAGAGAATTAATCAAATGATACGCACACAGCATCATTAATTAGTATAACAACAGAATATCACACAGTAAAAAGACAATAACAAATATGGATGTATTAGTTCAAATAGTTCAACTTATCGCAGCATTTGCACTGCTCATTGCTCTTCACGAAGGCGGACACTTCCTCGCAGCAAAACTTTTTAAGGTACGGGTAGAAAAATTCTATCTATTCTTTGATGCCTGGAACATAAAGTTATTCAGCACATATTCAGACTGGTTCCGCAAACTCAGAGGTAAAAAAACTGCCACGAAGAAGTTCATAAAAGACAAGGACGGCAAAGATGTACAAGACGGCTATGAGTACGAAGGCACTGAATATGGTATCGGCTGGCTTCCTCTTGGTGGATACGTAAAGATTTCAGGCATGATTGATGAGAGCATGGACCTCGAGCAAATGAAGCAAGAACCAAAGCCATGGGAATTCCGTACAAAACCAGCATGGCAGCGTCTTATCATCATGTTGGGTGGAATCATTATGAATTTTATTACGGCCTTTGTGCTCTATTCCATGATTCTATGCGTATGGGGAGAAAGCTATATTGAGCCAGAAAACATGACGTATGGTTTCAAGTTCAGTGAGGCTGCTAAGAACGATGGATTCCGTGATGGAGATATTATATTCAAAATCGACAACGAACCATTGAAAAAATGGAACACAGCATGTATTCGCGACATTTCCAATGCAAAAAGCGTAACAGTTCTTCGCAACCACAAGGAAGTTGAAATAACACTCCCAACAAAGATGAACATGCTTGATATGCTCGATCCTGTATACGCACAGGAACTCATGCCTCTGAATATCGATAGTATCCTGCCAGGAAGTCCAGCAGAGAAAATCGGATTAAAGAAAGGAGATATTATTTCAGCAATTAATGGTACTGCCATCAATGACTTCAATGATCTCACAAACTACCTTACAGCACTTCCTACAAAATTAAGTAGCGATGCAATTGCTGCAGACACATTAAAAGCACGCCAAGTAACTCTCACCGTAAATGGTGAAGAAAAAGAGGTTCTTCTCACTCAGGACTTCCGTCTTGGATTCCAGAACAAGATAATGCCATACAAGGTAACTACCCAGACATATAATTTATTAACATGTATCCCTGCCGGAATCAATCTCGGATGTGAGCAAGTTGCAGGTTACGTGAACGACCTCAAATACATCTTTACCGCCAAAGGAGCAAAGAGTGTTGGCGGTCCTGTAGGTATCGTCAGCATATTTCCTAAAGTATGGGATTGGATGAAGTTCTGGATGCTCACCGCATTTCTTTCCATTGCTCTCGGCGTGATGAATCTCCTACCTATACCAGCCCTTGACGGAGGCCATGCTGTCATTGCCATCTGGGAAATGATTACTCGCAAGAAGCCAAGTGATAAATTCCTTGAGAAAGTTCAGATGGTAGGATTCTGGCTTATCATTGCACTTATGGTATTTGCTACCTGGAACGACATTTTGCGACTTCTACACATCAATCTATGAAGATACTTGCAGTAGGGATGAATTATCCCTTACACAATAAAGAGCTTAATAATCCGTTATCATTACAGGAGCCAGTGATTTTCTCCAAGCCTGAATCTGCAATGTTAAGGGAAGGTAAACCATTTTTCATCCCAGACTTTGCACAGAGATTCGACTACGAGACCGAACTGGTGGTTCGGATTAATCGCCTTGGTAAAAGTATCTCAGAACGATTTGCGCATCGTTACTACGATGAGGTAACCATAGGAATTGACTTCACGGCACGGGACCTTCAGGCAGAGCTGAAAAGCAACGGACTGCCTTGGGACCTCTGCAAAGGATTCGACGGCTCTGCTGCGGTTGGTACATGGATTCCAATGTCTGAATTAGAAAAAGATATCAGTGACATTCACTTTCATCTTGACATTGATGGAACTACCGTACAAAGCGGCTGGACAGGAGACATGATACATTCAGTTGATAGGATTATATCATTCGTAAGTAACTACTTCACTCTAAAGACTGGAGACATCATCTTCACTGGTACACCAGCAGGAATAGGCCCAGTGAGCGAGAATCAACATCTGACGGCATATCTGGAAGATAAGAAAGTATTGGAATTCAACATAAAATGAAACATACATCAGGAAATAACGGCTATTTGATTTGCAATCTACAACGTATTTTGCAGTCATTACTTCTGTGCCTCATTCCTGCATTCGCTCATGCTCAAGTGCCAGACTCGTCTGCACTCTCCACAGGCAAATGGATAAAGATTTCTGTAAACAAGGAAGGTATCTACCAACTGTCCAAAGATAAATTATCCTCGCTGGGATTTAAAGACCCTGCAAAAGTAAAATTATATGGTTACGGGCTGGAATTCTTGCCAGAGTCAAACATTCAGAACCTTGACAATGACATCAAGGAAATACCAGTATGGAGAAACAGTAACGGAACATTGCTGTTCTACAGTTGCGGTACGACAAGATGGTATGCTGAAGATTGGAAAGTCCCTTCCCAAGGAACAAGCCAGATAGCATTTCACCACAGAAATAATCCGTACTCCAATTCTATCTGTTATTTCCTGACGGAGTCCGATAATGCTCCAGCTGGAATAAACAAAGAACAAAGTGTTGAGGGAGCAACAAGTGTCAATACATACCCAGAACATGCTCTTATAGAAACTGACGAATTCAGTTACATTAATACCGGAAGAACTTTTTTTGAGAAATATGATTTTGGCGGTAAGTCTACAAAACGATACAAACTTGATTTACCAGGTTATGCAGGTGGTCAAGTAAGACTCGACGTCAACTTCTCTGCAGCAGGCAGCAGTAGTTCCACCCTCAGCGTTACTGTAAACAAGACAAAACTGGGAACACTGTCATTCAAATCCCTACAGGAATATGTATACGCAGATGTCCAGTCTGCATCATACAACTGGTCGAACGCACACGCAGTAAATGATACAATAGAATTAACTCATAAAGGCGCCAGTGGCACGACGGGCCACCTTGACTATATTCGCGCAAGTTATATGAGGAAACTGAACCTGGCTGACAACAAGTTCCTCGTATTCCGTTCAAGTCAACTCAGTTCACGTAATATCAAGTACAATGTCAGCGGAGCTAATGAGTATACTCGTGTATGGCGAATCACCAAGGCAACATCCACGACAGAAATTCCAGGAACATTAAACGGAAACACTTATTCAGTTAATGCACAATCCACAGGAGACGATAAGTTTGTTGCTGTAAATGTAAATGCCACCTATCCGGAACCTACAATCATTGGGATGATTGAGAACCAGAACTTACGCGCACTACATGATATCGACCTTGTCATCATTACACCTGCAAATGGTAAACTAAATGCTCAGGCTCAGAAACTGGCAGATGCCCACAGGGATCATGATGGGATTAAGTGTGTCGTTGTAAGTGCTGATAAGGTCTATAATGAGTTCTCATCAGGAACACCTGATGCCACAGCATATCGCAGATTCATGAAGATGCTCTATGACAAGTCCAGCAACAAGAATAATGCGCCAAAGAATCTCTGCCTGTTCGGCGATGGAATATGGGACAATAGAATGGTGACATCCTCATTTGGAGGAGCAACACCTGACGACTACCTTCTATGCTATGAATCCGACAATTCAGTCAGCCACACAAAGTCATACGTCCTTGAAGAATATTTCTCGCTACTTGATGACAATGACGGGAAGCGAGTCGCATCCGACCGTCCTGACTGTGGAGTCGGGCGTATACCTGTCAAGACAGAAGCAGAAGCAAAGGCTGTTGTCAACAAGCTTATACCTTATATATATAATAAGGAGGCAGGTCCATGGCGCAACACAATCTGTATGATGGCCGATGACGGTAATGCAAACATACACATGCAGGATGCAGAATCCATCACATCCATCGTAAGGGAAACCGCCCCTGACATGAGAATCAGAAAGATTTACTGGGATTCATACTCTCGAGAGCAAACTGCCACCGGAAATTCATACCCAGCGGCCTACGACGACATCAACAAGCAGATGGAAGAAGGAGCACTCGTGATGAACTACACTGGTCATGGTGCAGCCTACTGTCTTTCCCATGAGCAGGTTCTCAAGCGCAACGATTTTGCAAGATGGGATTCGCCTCGCCTGCCACTATGGGTACAGGCGGCCTGCGATGTGTCGCCATTCGACATGAACACTGAGAACATCGGAGAGACAGCATTACTCAACGAAAAGGGAGGAGCAATGGGAGTGATCACAACAACCCGCACGGTTTATTCTGCTCAAAACAGAGCCATCAACCGTCTGTTTATGAAATATGCACTCTCTTCTGACGGATACACTATCGGCGAGGCCCTTCAAATGGCAAAAGCAAACCTCTCCCTAACAACCGATCTTGATTCTATAAACAAGTGCCATTTCGTTCTTCTTGGCGACCCGGCAATACGACTCGCCCAGCCGACACGAAAGATCAAGATTGATGAATTCAACGGTCATTCTATACCTCTGCCAAAAAACACTCAGGGAAAAGACTCAATAGATATAGATACCATCGGTGCAGGGACAACCGTTACCGTCAAAGGTCATATCTACTACACCACTGGATATTCCAACGGAAAGCAGACAGAACAAATTGACTCACTGGATGGAACAATCTATCCTACAGTATTTGATTGCGAGGAGAGCATAGTATGCAAGAACAATGCAAAAGATACCGAAAGCCCATTTATCTTCAACCAGCGTAATAAAATACTATACACAGGCTCAGACAATATCATTAAAGGCCGATTCTCTTTCACATTCAAGGTTCCATTTGACATAACCTATTCAGAAGCAAAGGCCCTTATGAACCTTTATGCCGTCTCGGCTGACGGACAGACGGAAGCTAATGGCAGTTTCAGCGAGTTCGTACTTAAAGGGACAGAACCATCGTCACAGAAAGATTCTATTGGCCCCGTTATTGACCTCGTACTTAGTGACGAAGGATTCACTAACAGATTAAATCCTGCACTTGAGAATCATTTCGAAGCATCACGGCTAAAACCACAGATGCCGACAGCTCTCATTCAGCTATGTGATACCAATGGTATCAATACCACAGGCAACGGAATCGGGCACGACATCACCCTTGCAATAGATAATGACCCATCACAGACATATAGCCTCAACAACTATTTCAACTATGATGCAGGCTCATACGTAAGCGGAACTATAAAATATCAGATACCTTCACTTTCCGTAGGTAAGCACACATTACTTGTACGGGCATGGGACATACTTAATAATTCCTCAACCATGACAGTAACCTTCGATGTGGTAGCCGACTATGATTCCGCAACGCTCTTCGACACATCAGGACGGGAAGTATGGAGCGGAACTGGAACTGGATACAAGACCGAACTGCCTAAGGGGATATACATCCTGCGAACTCCAGTAGAAACTAAAAAAATCTTAATTAAATAATAAAATACTCTTTTTTCCGTTATTGAAAGAAAGGTATTAGAATATATGGACAGAAAAAAGAAAGAAAACAATCGTATGCCTATCAATATTTGCCGTTCCATAGGAATGACAGCATTATTGCTTGCGCCAGTATCTCTGCTGACCATCGGCACTAATGCACAAGACGTCAAGAATCAGCTCAACCCAGTATACCACGGAGCCAACTCGCTCGCCATTGCACCTGATGCACGCGCAGGTGGTCTCGGAGACGTCGGTGCCGCTACCGACCCGGATGTCAACTCACAATACTGGAACCCTGCAAAATATCCGTTCTGCATAAGCAGGGGAGGTATTTCGCTCAACTACACCCCTTGGCTCCGTCAGATCACAAGCGATATCGACCTCGCCAATATCACAGGATACTACCGCCTCGGTGAATACGATGCCCTCTCTGCATCACTCCGCTATTTCTCCCTCGGAGAAGTAGAAGTTGACGCCGATATAATCAAGCCTTACGAAATGGCCGTCGATGTTGCATACTCACGAATGCTGAGCGAGACATTCTCTGCTGCCGTAGGACTTCGCTTCATCTATTCCGACCTTGGCGACAAGGGGGATGATTCAGTCACTCCAGGTTCTGCCTTTGCAGCCGACATTGCCATGTACCACAATGGTTACGTCAATATCGGACAGCACGAAAGCCAGTTGGGATGGGGACTCAACATCAACAACATCGGCTCTAAGGTCTCCTTTGACGATGGCAACACAAGCGAATTCATTCCAACCAACCTCAGGCTCGGAACATCGCTCCTCATACCTATCGACGAATACAACACACTCACCATAGCCGCCGATGCAAACAAACTCCTTGTCCCTACCCGACCAACAATGGAACAGTACATAGAAGAGACAGGTGCCGACGAGCAGGACTACTCCGGATACACATCATGGCTGATGGACCAGGGTTATTACAATGTATCCCCTATCACCGGCATATTCAAGTCATTCTCTGATGCTCCGGGTGGATTCAAGGAGGAACTTCAGGAAATACAGTGGAGTGTCGGTCTTGAATACGCTTACAATAATCAGTTCTTTGTACGTGCCGGTTACCACTACGAGCATCCAAACAAAGGAAACCGTAAATACTATACCATCGGTGCCGGTTTCAAGATGAATGTATTCTCGCTTGATGCAGGCTACATCATTTCTGCATCCCAGACAAACCCACTCGACCAGACCCTCCGGTTCTCCCTTGCCTTCGACCTCGACGGCATCGGTGATATCCTCGGAAAGAAGAGATAAGACTATCAAACCATGCGAATAGGATTAGGCTACGATGTACACCAGTTGGTAGAAGGACGCGAGTTATGGCTCGGCGGCATCAAACTGGAGCACCCAGAGGGAAAAGGATTGCTCGGTCATAGTGATGCCGACGTACTCATCCATGCAATATGCGATGCCCTTCTCGGAGCCGCAAACATGAGGGACATTGGGTATCATTTCCCGGATTCCGACCCTCGCTACCACAATATCGACAGCAAGATCCTCCTTCGCGAGACCTATCGGCTCATTCGCGAGAAAGGCTATACCATCGGCAACATCGATGCAACTATCTGCGCAGAACAGCCAAAGATAAACCCACACATTCCAGAGATGCAACAAATTCTGGCAGACTGTCTCTGTACTACCCCCGACAACATTTCCATCAAGGCGACCACAACTGAGAAACTGGGATTCACTGGAAGGCAGGAAGGAATATCAGCCTACGCAATAGCACTGATAAACTAATAAAAATATCAGTTATCATTAAACCTTATCAGAAAAAAGACGTCAAAGAGAAAAACAAGATACGCATTTAATAGTAAACTTTATTTATTAACAATTTAAAATTTCGTTAAGTATGAAAAAGATTCTCATGGCAATCGTTGCCCTCATGATGACAACAGGTGCATTCGCACAGGGCTTTGGCGGTGGACAGTTCAATCCAGAAGACATGGCTAAGATGCAGGCACAGCACATTCAGGAAGTATGCAAGACTGACACAGCTCAGACTCGCAAGATTACAGAGTACTTTGTAAAGAGCACAAAGGAAATGATGAAGGCTATGCAGGAAGGTGGCCAGGGCGGCTTCGACATGGAAGGATTCCGCAAGCGCCAGGAAGCTCAGACTAAGTTCTTGAAGGAAACTCTTACAGAGGAACAGTACAAGCTCTACGAGGAAGACCAGAAGAAGATGATGGAACGCTTCCAGCAGGGTGGTTTCGGTGGCGGCGGCTTCTAATCAGCAGTCACAATCCGAATAATACAAGAGCAGCACACGCTGCTCTTTTTTTATGCCCTTTCCCCTCGCACAGCCACACAATGACGGAAGGACTGTTCAGTCCATACGGTAGCACGACCCTGTCCGAACGGTCAATGAGTCACACTACAACTGTCATTGAGTCGCATTCGAGCTGAGATATGGTCAGACTCGAACGGATGCTTATTCGGAAAGATAGTTATCTTTCGGCGTGAAGATAGTTATCTTACGGGCGAAAGATAGTTATCTTACAGGCGGAAGATAGTTATCTTTCAGAACACGGCTCACGTCGAACTCGACCAGACGTGCGTTCTAACCCGACTCCATGAGCACACAAACCCGACCATGCGAGCATACAAGCCCGACCATGCGAGCGTTCACTGAAGCAAATGTGAATGCTCACTTTCGGGCTGGTAAGTGCAAACATCCGGACTGACGAACGATGTAAGGTGGGCAAAAGCCGGATTACACGACTTTTTTTTTACGTTTTTTTCCTTTTTGCTTAAACTTATTCGTAAATTTGCAGTCATATTGATGAACTAAATTTGGTGAAACAATTAAGTATTGACACAGAATGCCCGTCGGGGCCGACTACAAACAGAACAATAACAAATTCAAATAATAGTAACATTTATGAAAAAAATCATGATGATCGCCATCTGTATGATGATGGCAATGGCGGTAAATGCACAGAAGTACACAGTCAGCGGTATCATCGTTGACCAGGAGACTAATGAAGTCATGACCGGTGTATCCGTGCAGATTGTGAATGCCCAGGACGGCAAGTTCGTCAGCGGTGCCGCAACTGACGCAAACGGTTCTTTCACAGTGAAGGACGTCGAGAAAGGTAAGTATAAGGTGAAGGTGTCCTATGTGGGTTACGTCACAAAGGAACAGAACCTTGAGCTCTCAATCAGTAAGGCCAAGAAGAACACAGACCTTGGCTTCATCACACTTAGTCCAGACAACGTGATGCTGGCTCAGACAGAGGTTACTGCCAACGCAGCAAGAGTAAAGGTGTCTGGCGACTCCATCATTTTCAATGCCAGCGCTTATCGTACTCCTGCCGGAAGCACACTGGAAGCCCTCGTAAGGAAGTTGCCAGGTGCAAAGGTTGACGAGAATGGTCAGATTACCATTAATGGCAAGACAGTGAACAAGATCATGGTCAACGGTAAGGAATTCTTCCTCAACGACACTCAGGTGGCTATGCAGAACATCCCTGTTGACATTATCGATAACATCAAGTCATACGACAGAAAGAGCGATATGGCTCGCGTTACCGGCATCGACGACGGTGAGGACGAGACAGTGCTCGACCTCTCTGTAAAGAAGGGTATGACCAATGGCTGGTTCGGTCAGTTGAACGGTGGTGCCGGTACTCAGCACAGATATGCCGGCCGTGCTAACGTCATGCGTTTTGCCGATACATATCAGCTGACTCTCCTCGGCGGCATGAACAACGTCAACGACATGGGCTTCGGAGGCGGCGGTGGCCGTGGCTGGGGTGGCTTCGGAGGCGGTGGCCTTCGTTCAAGCAAGAACGTTGGTTTCAACTTCGCAACTACTGGCGACAAGCTGGAAACTGGTGGTAGCATCCGCTACAACTACAATGGTAGCGACAGCAGAAACGAGACATCCACTGAGAACTTCGTATCACAGACAGCACGCTCTTTCAGCGAGCAGCTTAGCCAGAGTTATGGCAGCAATTTCAACCTGAACACTCAGTTCCGTCTCGAATGGAAGCCTGATTCAATGTCAAATATCATCTTCCGTCCAAGCTACACTTATTCCCGCAACAGAGGTAAGTCTGTCAGCTCAAGCGGTAGTTTCAATGCTGACCCTAACGAAGTATCAGACAATCCACTCTATGACATCACTCAGGATTCTATCGTTGACAGAATTGCCAACATCCTTGTGAACAGGAATATCAGCCGTCAGCAGACTTATACTTCTAACAACAACTTCAGTGGAACTCTCCAGGCTAACCGAAAGCTCAACGACGATGGCCGAAACATCACTCTCCGCGTGAACGGTAGCATCAGCAACGGAGAAAGCCAGCAGCTCTCAGCAGCAAACATCCAGTATTACACAACTCCAAAGCCAGCTGACATCAACAACCGTTACTACGATTCTCCAACCCGTACGCGCAATCTCTCAGCCGACCTCTCCTACAGCGAGCCAATCGGTTATAAGGCATACCTGCAGTTCGGCTATCGTTTCGGTTACAACTACAACAAGAACGACCGTCAGGCTTATATCTATGGTTCCAATGCATACAGCACGCTCTACAATGCCCTTGATGCATATCGCTATGATGTTGACGGAATCCTTAACTACATGCTTAACGAAGGCTTCAAACTGCTCGGACAGGAAGACAGCATTGCAAACAGACTTTGCCAGCGTTCAGTCTACAAGACTTACCAGCACACAGCATCTATTTCCTTCCGTAAGGTTACTGACCATGCTAACTTCAGCATCGGTATGGACTTCATTCCAATCAGCACAACTCTGGATTACAAGTATCTCGGCGAAGAGTATCACATCACAAAGAACCAGTTCAACTTCGCTCCAAGAATCCAGTTCCGCTACAACCAGAACCGTCAGACTCAGCTGCGTATAGACTATAACGGAAGAATGAATCAGCCAAGTCTCACAAACTTGCTCGATATCCGCGATGATGCCAACCCACTCAACATCACAAGCGGTAACCCAGACTTGAAACCATCATTCAACCACACTATCCGCGTGAACTACAATACATATAATGTAGATACACAGAGCAGTTTCTTCGGAATGGCAAACGGAGGTTTCACTCAGAACAACATTGCAAACATCCAGTACTATCATGAAGATACAGGTGTTCGCGAAACTAAGCCAGTCAACATCAACGGAACATGGAACGTAATGGGTGGCGGTGGATTCAACATCTCACTTGATCCAAACCTCTACTTCACACTCGATGGTTTCACAAACGTGAACTTCAACAACCGCGTCGGTTACACTCAGCAGGGTATGGGAGCTGACATGGTCAACCTGAAGTCAACTACAAAGACTCTCGGACTCGGACAGAACCTCAACCTCTCTTACCGTCGTGACCTCATTGAAGTTTCTCTCAACGGTAGCGTAAACTACAACCATTCAAAGAACAACATCAACGACCAGGGCAATCAGGACACTTGGAACTACAGCTACGGTGCCGAGTTCCAGTACACAACTAACTTCGGTCTCACACTCACAACTGACATAGGTATGAACAGCCGTAGAGGATACTCTTCAGCCGACATGAACACAAATGAGCTTCTCTGGAACGCACAGATTTCACAGACTCTCCTCGGTGGCAACCTCACTCTCATGCTTGAAGTAAACGACATCCTCGGCGAACAGAGCAACATCTCTCGTACAATCAACGAAATGATGCGTAGCGATAGCCGCACTAACTCAATCTACCAGTACGGTATGCTCCGCGCCACTTATCGCTTCAACGCATTTGGCGGCATGAGATCATTCGGCTTCGGCAGAAGAGGTGGTTTCGGAGGCGGTATGCCTATGGGCGGTGGAATGCCAATGGGTGGCGGAATGCCTATGGGCGGTGGAATGCCTATGGGCGGTGGAATGCCTATGGGCGGTGGAATGCCTATGGGCGGCGGCTTCGGCGGCGGTGGTTTCCGTTAAACTCGCTACGCTCGAAGTTAACAGTTAACAATGAAATTAGTTAACAGTTATCAGTTAACAGTTAACAATGAATTATAAGTTATCAATTTTTAATGATAATTTTTCATTATTCATTCATTGTTAACTGTTAACTGATAACTGTTAACTATTCTTATAGTTCACCAGATACACTTTCCTCGTGGCACGGGTGAAGGCCGTGTACAGCCAGCGATAGTACTCCTCCCCTATCATGTCCTCAGTGACATATCCCTGATCAATGAACACATTCTTCCACTGGCCACCCTGAGCCTTGTGACAGGTCACCGCATAGGCGTACTTGACTTGCAGGGCATTGAAATACGGATCCTCACGCAATTTCTTCATCCGCTCCTGCTTGTTCCTGATGTCTGCGTAATCTTCCATCACCTTGTTGAACAGCATCTCACCCTGCTCGGCAGTCAGCGAAGGTGCATCGGCATGAAGAGTATCAAGCAGCACCGTAGCCGTCAGCTCCATGTCATCATAGTCCGGGAAGGTCAGTTCGCAGTCTGCAAATCGGAAACCATAGAGCTTGCGCTCACGACGCACACGGTTCACAAACGCAATATCCCCATTTGCCAGGAAAGGAGTTTTCTGGTCTTCCTTCTCCAGACGCTCTGCCCAGAAATAGTTATTCTTGGCAATCATGATTATGTCACCACTCTCCAGTTCGTCTTCATATTCCAGTATCTGAGCCCGGATGCCCCTGTTGTAGATATTGGCTCGCTTGTTGGAACGGCACACAATGGCT